>JACOTZ010000168.1 GCA_016178155.1 Acidobacteriota bacterium | reverse complement strand
GTCGGCATAGCTGATCATGCCGAGATAGACGGCGTTGATGGTCCGGAAATCGCGCTCGCTCAGTTTGTCGAGCCGCCGGCTCCGGCGGATGGCGCGGTACAGCTCCGGCTTGCCGGCGATGTCCGGAGGGCGCAGGCCGGGAACCTGCTCCGGACGATACATGTTGTGGAATCCCTTCGGGCCGGCATAGGGCGGATGCGGAAAGAACGTCGCGAGGAAGATGCAAAATGGACGGTCCGAGTCGCGCTTTGAAAGAACATCGATGGCGGCCTTGACACGTGCATAGTCGGGATACTGGCGACGGTCTTTGCCTTCCGTGAACAGGAACGAGTAATAATGCGGATGGCCAGGAGCCCAGGGGCGATCCTTGACATCCCATTCCGGCCCAGTGGCAAGGTCCGCCCATTCGGTAACGCTGTCGGGGAAACAATCGTGCGTCAGCACATCGTTCTTGCCGAACCAGTAGACATCGTAACCCGCGGATTTCAAATACCGGAACAGATTCGGCTCATCGCGGTGCAACAGGTGGTACACGGTACGGTGACCATGCACGTGAGGGGGCCAGCCCGTCAGCAGACCGCACCGGGCGGCCGTACAGACGGGGTAGGGGGACTGGCAGTAAGAGAATCGCACACCCGAGCCGGCGAGACGATCGATATTCGGCGTGCGCACGAGCGGGTGGCCGTAGCAGCCGATGCTCTCGGCCCGAAGCTGATCGGGAAAGAAGAGGATGAGGTTCGGGCGAGCGCGGTTGCGGCGCTCCTGTTGCATGGCCATCGCCAGGGAGGTCGTCGAGCCGAACAGATACTTGCGTCGGGAAAGTGAATTTGCCTCGATGCTCACGGCCCTGGACCATTCTATCCATAGGAAGCCCGGCAGGGCAGGGACAGTGAACTGGATCGCGCGCACCCGCTGGAAGCTCGTGCCGACGTTAGCCGAAGTTCGTCACCGACAGGATTTCGAACCGCTTGCTGACGCGCGCGGCTCAGTAAGTGCCGTCAAATCAGCGGAAGCGTTCTGAGCCACGACCGTCAGGGAGTGGTGGTGACGAACCTCGGTTAGTGACGAACCGCAGCGGACCCGCTATTCACGAGGTGTCACGGCTGCTTCGAGAGGAGCTGGTCAAGACGAACATGGTGAGTGTGGCCTTGGGCCGCGCCTTGCGAGGGGCAAGACATGGAGCGAGACCCGGGGGGCGCGCGGGCGCCCCACCGCATCCGCCTCTACACGTAGACGAACTGGCCGTCAACTCCGACGCTGACCTCGATGCGGCTGATCTGGCCGCCTTCAGCCAGGCGGCCGAGGATCTGGCGGGAGATCTCCGGGAGCATCGTGTTGGTGAGGATGTTGTCCACGTTGCGGGCGCCGCTCTCGACTTCCGTGCAGCGGCGTGCGACTTCCTCGACCAGCGGGTCGCCGCAAACGAGCTCGGTCTTGTGGTTCTCGAGGATGCGCTTCTGGATCTTGCGGAGCTTCAGCAGGATGATCTGCTTCATGGCCTCGTCCCGAATGGGGTAATAGGGGACGATGACGAGGCGGCCGAGGAAGGCCGGCTTGAACACCTTGTTGAGCTCGGGCTTGATCGCCTTCACGATGCCGTCGGAACCGGGCGCCGTTTCCGGATCCGCCGTGAGTCTCGCGATCTGGTCGGTGCCGGCATTGGTGGTCAGGATGATGACGGTGTTCTTGAAATCGATCTCGCGGCCCTCGCCATCTTCCATCATGCCCTTGTCAAACACCTGGAAGAACAGCTCGAGGACGTCGGGATGCGCCTTCTCAACTTCGTCGAGGAGGACGACGGAGTAGGGCCGGCGCCGCACGGCTTCGGTCAACACGCCGCCCTCGCCGTAGCCGACGTAGCCCGGGGGCGAGCCCTTCAGCGTGGAGACCGTGTGCGCCTCCTGAAACTCGGACATGTTGATGGTGATCAGGTTGCGCTCTCCGCCGTAGAGCAGGTCGGCGAGGGCGAGCGCGGTCTCGGTCTTCCCGACGCCGCTCGGGCCGGCCAGCATGAAGACGCCAATCGGCTTGTTGGGATCTTCGAGGCGCGCGCGCGAAGTGCGGATGCGCTGTGCGATCGCGTGCAACGCGTGCCGCTGCCCGATGACGCGGCGCTCCAGATGATCTTCGAGCGTGAGCACCGTCGAGATTTCGTCCTTCAGCATACTGCCGACCGGGATGCCGGTCCAGTTCGAGATCACCTGGCTGACAATCTGGGCGTCGACGCAGACGCGCATCATGGGGGACTCGCCTTGAAGTTGTGCCAGCTCGCGATCGAGCGCGATCAGGCTGGCGCGCAGCTCGTCGAGCTGCGGAACGGGCTCGGCGATCCCGCTCTCGGGCGCGGGCGTCCCGGCGGGAGCGGCAGCGGCTGCAGCCGCGGTAGCGGTCTCCGGAAGGACGGCGGACTCGAGCTGGGTGCGCAGCTCGCGAATGCGGGTGACCAGATCACGCTCTTTTTCGAAGCGCGCCTGCAAATCGGCGAGCCGCGCCTCGGTCTCGCGTTTCAACTCGCGGATGGATTCCAGGCGCTCGGAGTGATCGGCCCCGACAGCCATCTCGCGCGTGAGCACGCGCTCCTGGACGTTCAGGTCGTCAAGCCGGCGCGTGGTCTCCTCGAGCGCGGCGGGGATCGAGTGCTGGCCGAGGGCGAGGCGGGCGCAGGCAGTGTCGAGCACGCTCACCGCCTTATCGGGAAGCTGCCGGCCCGCGAGGTAGCGATGCGAGAGCCGCACCGCCGCTTCGAGCCCCTCCTCGAGAATGCGCACGGTGTGGTGTTTCTCGAGCGAGGGCACCACGCCGCGCAGCATGACGGCGCAGACGGTCTCGGTGGGCTCGTCGACTTTGACTACTTGAAAGCGGCGTGCGAGCGCCGGGTCCTTCTCGAAATACTTCTTGTACTCCGACCAGGTGGTGGCGGCGATGGTGCGCAGCTCGCCGCGGGCCAGCGCGGGCTTGAGAAGGTTGGCCGCGTCGTTCTGGCCGGCCTGGCCGCCGGCGCCGATCATGGTGTGCGCTTCGTCGATGAACAGGATGATCGGCGTGGGGGACGCCTTGACCTCTTCGATCAAGCCCTTCAGCCGGTTCTCGAACTCGCCCTTGACGCCCGCGCCGGCCTGCAGCAACGCCAAGTCGAGCGTGCGCAGGGTCACGTTGCGCAGCGGCGGCGGAACTTCGCCCTGGGCGATGCGGCTGGCGAAACCCTCGACGATGGCGGTTTTACCCACGCCCGCTTCGCCGGTGAGGATGGGGTTGTTCTGGCGGCGGCGCATCAGGATGTCGACCACCTGCCGGATCTCGGAATCCCGGCCGAGCACGGGGTCGATCTTGCCCTGGCGCGCATTTTCGGTCAGGTTGACGGTGTACTGATCGAGGTTGGGCGTCTTGCTGCCGCGACGCAGGGGCTCCGGAGCGCCGGCGGTCCCCTCTTCGCCGCTGGCAGCGCCGTAGCCGAGCTCATTCTCGCCGCTGCCCTGAACGATCGCCAGGAAATCCTTGCGCACCAGGTCCGGTTCGATTTTCTGAAATTCGCGGCTGATGTCATAGATCCGCCGCCGCAGCTCCTCATGCTGGACAACCGCCATCAAGGTTAGGCCGGTGCCCACGGAACTCGCACCATAGTCGAGCGAGCCCAGGGTCCAGGCCTCGCGGATCATCTCCAGCGTATCCGGATCAAACGCCGGGTTGCGGCCGCTGCCGGATTTGAACCTGTCGATCGCGGCGGCCAGCTCCTTGGCGAAACGCGAAGTGTTTACGCCGTAGTGGCGCAGGATGCGCTCCGCGTTGGTGTCGGTTGTTTCAAGCAGTTTCAGCAGATAATGCTCGATCTCGATGCCGAAGTGCGTCCGCGCCGCGGCCAGGCCGGCGGCTTCGCCGAAGACGCCGCGCGCCTCCGGATTGAGTTTTCCGATGAGTGCTTTTACGTTTAATGACATTGCTTAGATCCTCAAAATCGTATCGCCCGGGTCCCGTGACATGGGCGCCGTCTTCATCCACGTCGACCAGCCGAGCCGCGGGCCGTCATCCCCGAGCTTGCCCAGCTCGGCGGGCGGCGCTTCCTGGCGCTGCAGGACAAGCTGGACCTCAAAATCCAACTCGCTTCCCGCGAAAAACCTGGCCAGCGCGCAGAGCGGCTCGTGCGCCGGCCCGCCGGGCAGAAATTCAATATACTGCGCGAGCGGCAGCGGCCCCAAACGAATCCGCACGCCCGACTGCTGGTCCCAGATTTCATCGCCGACGACCGCGCCCACTCCAAGCTGTTCGGAGCAGCTCCCGGCCAGATCGAGGGAGCATTGGTTATCCTGGTCGAGCGGATACCAGGCGCCCACGAATTGCTCAACCTCCACCGGGACATCGAAATAGTCCTCCAGAATGCGGGTGAGCGACGCGGCGGAACGCGGATGCAGGGCCAGTAGTCCGGAGTAGAAGATCAGCGACTCGTCGCCAACCGCCTGGCGCTTCTGCAACCCGTGCGTGCCCAGCCCGATGAAATCGAGCAGGTAACGCGACATGCGATCGCGCTCGCCGCGCTCGTAGGAGACGTTGAACCGGTACTTTTCCCAGGCTTTGTAGAACAGCGAAATCGCGCGGTGATTGAACAGGTCGAAAAACGCGGGGACGGTCGGATCCTTGGCGCGCAGCCGCTGCAGAACGAGCTCGGTGTAATACAGCGGCAGCACTCCCAGCGGACCGGTGAGCCCCATGAAATTGACCACCATGCACGGAGCTCCCGCGCTCCAGTCGATGTGCTGGATCTGGCTGGCGGGAAAGGCCATGCTGGCGTGCGCGCCGAAACGCACCACCTCGCGCGAGGGGTTGACGAAGCGGCCCACGAGCTGCCGTTCCGGATACATTCTCTGCAGCCAGCGAACCGCCTGGAAGAACTGGAAGGACCAGGGCTCGGAGCGCAGCATGCGCTCGACGCGCGCGTATTCCACCGGAACGAGGGCTACGTGAGGATCCTCTCTCCCGCTCGGGGCGGCCATTCCTTGAGCACCTCCTTCCTCTGCTTTGTGCGCGCGACGAGCTGGCTAAAGCTGTTCAGGGAAACATACATGCCGAGGAACCGCTCCAGAACGGCGGCGAACAGGTAGACGCCCCCGCCCACGAACTGCTCCTCGTCGAATTCCATCTCGACACGCAGGCCGCGCGCAAAGGTAACGCCGCTCTCGGAGATCACGCGCGCGAAATGCTTGCGGCTGCGCAGCGAAGTGAGCCCTTCGATCTGCTTGGCGGAGTATACCGAATCGGTGAAATTATAGAGCTTGAGAATCTCCTGCAGCGCCTCTCTGCCTTCCTCCACCAGCGAGAGATAGTTGAGGGAAAGCTGCGAGATCAGGCGCCAGAGCACGCCGCGGCCGACGGGCGGCCGCAAGGTCGGCGTGGGTTTCTTGAGGGCCACGATCCGCTTCACGGGCGTCCCGATTTCCAGCTCGAAGTCTCCGTTTTCATTGCCAAAGGGCAGGCGCGCGGGGAGGTCGCGGTTGGTGCAGGTGGTGCGGACGGTCAGCGTATCCGCCTCCGGATGCACCGGCCGTGAGGACAAGTCAACGATGGAGACGTACATCTCCGTTCCTTCATCGTTGCGGCGCGCGCTCGGCCGCCGGCTGGCCAGCCAGAACATCTGCTTCTTGTCGCGAACAGTGGCGTGGCGGTAGGAGTAGAAAGGCTCGTACGGCACGGTCTCGCGCGTTTGCGGATTGATGCTGACCACCTCGTCTACAGAGAAGATCTCGACGGCGTTCGGCCGGCGCACGTCGGGCACGATGGGATATTCGAATTTCTTCTGATCAAGCAGAATCGGCTCGGCGGTTTGGGGAAACAGGTTAATGATGGGAGCGCAGCCCAGCCGGAAGGTCTTAGCGCTGATGCCCAGCTCGAGCATCTGTTTGCGGTCGTGGTGCTCATAGGGCGAGAACAGGAAGACGATCTCCGCGCAGTTCTTGAAACCGCCCTGAAAGATGCCTTCGAGACCATTCAAGTCCAGGAAGAAGTACTTCTCGGGGAAGGTGAAATACTCCTGCAGGAAGCGGTAGCCGGCGAACGAGCGGCGAGGGTACGGCAGCATGCCCTCGTCGCCGGCGAAGCCGACGGCCCGCAGCGACGATGCAGGCAGCGCCACGGGCTTGACACGCGTGTTCGGGGTGGGGTCGCGTAGCCAGATCTGCACGCAGTTGCAGCAGAGCAGCTCGTACAGCGCGTGCATCACGTTGCTCTCGCCGCTCAGGAAGAAACGCAGCGAGCGCATCTCGAGCTTGTTCAGCTCGATATCGGCCAGGGAGTGGAGCTCGATCCGCAGCGCCCCGGCGGCGTCCGTCCGGATGGCCGGCTGCAGCCGGTCGGGCGTCTTCCACTCGCCGGCCGCGACCGTGACAGGCCAAAGCGTGGTCTCATAGCAAGTCTGGAATTTGCACGGGACGCCGCCCACGGGTTTCGAGTACAGCACCGCGCCGCGGTCGATCTTGACTCCCGAGGCGATCTTGCCCTGTTCCGGGTCGAGGTGAAACTGCACGACCGACATCGATGGGATCGGCCGGATGTAGTGCGGGTAGAGGATGCTGAGCAGCGCCTCGGTGATCTCCGGGAACTCGTCGTCGATCTTCAGGTGAACGCGCGCGGCGAGGAAGGCGAAGGCCTCGAGCAGGCGTTCGACGCTCGGATCTTCGCACTTGTCGGCCTCCAGGATGAGGCGCGAGGCGATCTTGGGGTATTTTTCGGCGAACTCGGCTCCCATCTGGCGCAGGAAACTCAGCTCGCGCTCGTAGTAGAGCAGCAGTTCGTCACGCACCGCGCTCACCCTTCACCTGGTATTCCCCGGTCGTGAGCTGGAGCACGGTGTCGAATGCAATGTGCTCGGGGGCTGGATCCATCTTCAGCAAGCCCGTGATCTGGAACCGCAAGACGCGATTATAGGGGTCGACCGGACCGGCGTCGAGGGCGGTCACCTTCACCGACATGATCCTGGGCTCGAAGGTGCGAACGGTCGCTTCGAGGATGCGCAGCAGCCGGGTCCGATCCCTGGGACTCGAGAAGCTGTAAGAGCTGAAATCGGGCAGGCCGTAGTTGAACAATGACCGGCTCAACTCCGGGTATTCGTCACCCGCCGCTTCAGGATTGCGGCGCGTGTTGAGCAGCCACTCGATATCGCGGCGCAGCGAAGCCTTGAGCGCGCGCACCGACTGCGCGCGGGTCGCCATGGGCTCGCTCCGCTGGTCCGGCTCTCGGTCGATGAGCCGGTCGAGCACCGACAGGGTAACGATGGAATCCTCTTCGCCCTTTGCCATGTTTCAGCTTCGGGTCCTTTCCCCATACGAGCAGCGCCTCGGCTCAGCCGGCATGGGCCAGCGCCTGCATGGGATCGAGCCGGCAGATGCGCGCGTAGAGCTTTTGCGCTTCCACGGGATCGCCGTCGAGCTTCTGCAGGCAGCGGTACAGCATACCCAGCGCGTGCGCGATCACCTCCGGCGACTCCCATTCTTCGAGCTGGTGCCGCTCGATACTGCGCAGCAGCTCTTCGAGAATCGACCTGGCGATGGCGTCGTGGCCGATCGAAATACAGAGCTGCGCCAGTTGCAGCTTGCGCTGAAAGCGGCCGCGGCCGGAGGTCTGGCGCGCGATTTCGCCGCTCATCAGTTCGATCGCATCCTGCCGGCGTCCGGAGCGCGCCGCATCCATGGCGATGGTGAAAGTGTCGGGCGCCTGCTCGCCCCCGGCGGCCGCCTCGCGTTCCACTTCGTCCATCGAAGGGGCGGCGACCGCGCCCTCCTGGGTATCCCGCGCGCGGAGTTCCTCCAGCCAGGCCTGCGTCTCCGGATTGGCCGTCGGCGTGTCGTCGAGCATGGTCAGCGAGGGCAGGTCCGCAAAGTCCCGTAGCAGAGCCCGGAGCTCGGAGCGGATGGCGGTGGCAATGGGATCGTAGTAGCTGCCGAGATTCTCGCAGGCGCGCACGGCGTAGCGCTGCAGGTCGAGCCATCCGCGGCCGCAAGACATCGCCATCGCGTTCTCGGCCGCGGCCAGCACCTCTTCCCAGGATCCGTCATTGGCCAGCTTCTTGAGCTGCTGCCGGATCCCCGTGGAGGGCGGCTCGAGCAGGTTCGCGTCGATGCTCGAGCCGGCGGCTCGCAGCTCACCCCAGCGCAGCGCGCGCAGCAGCAGGTAAGGCGCCGGGCCGTAGGGGTCCTCGCGGCGCAGGTAGGCGGCAACCGCGATTACGCGGCCGATCGCGTCGTCCTTGTCCACCGGCTCGGCGGAGGTCAATTTGCGGGCCGGCTTGGCCGCGGCAGCGGCGCCGCCGGAAACGGAGACCGCCCCCTCAGCGGCAACAGCTTCTTCCTCGACCGGCTCTTCGGCGACCGCCGTCTGCTCGTCCGGCTCGAGTTCACGTTTCTTCTGCAGGAAGCTGTTGGCTGTATGCCGGACTTCCTCGAGCACTTCACGCAGCCGGCTGAAAGACGGCGTAAACTCGCCGAACTTTTCGTCGCACAGCGAGCCCAGGGACTCGATCGTTTCGAGGCAAGCGTCGAGATCGCCGACAAGCTGCTGGTAGTAGGTCTTGGGGCTCGAGGCAAACGCTTTCTCGAACTCCTCCGGGGTGGTTTTGCCATCGGAGATGGCGGCTTGGCGCGCCTCCGACTTGGCCTCGTTCCCGCCGGCGTCCTCTTCGCTGGGGACGGTCTTCGACTCCTTGTACTTTAGGAAGCTGTGCCCGCCCCGGGTCAGGGGCGTTTTCTTCACCGCCAGGTCGAGCTTGGTGCCGACCCACTCGAGGGGCGCGGCCCGCAGCTCCAGGTCGCCGTCCTCCATCTCGGGATAGAGATTGTCCCAAAATCGCTCAACCAGGCCGCGCAGCAGCCCGAGACCGCTGTTCAGTCCCCCAAATCCCTCGCGGTTAAGCAGCGCCTCGGTGAGCCAGGCCGCAAGCTGGACGTCTTTGGACTTGAGCGCGATGGCTTCGCTCGCCATCTTGATGACGACCGCCCAATCGGCGACTTTCCGCTCGCGCTGCCATTCGCCCTGCGGCGCGTCATCCTCCTCGCGCCGCGCCTCCTTGATCTTGTCGTAGACGGGCGCATAACGGAGGTTTTCACCGCCCGGATTCGCTTCCGAGATGGGGTTCAGGAGGTCATCGCGCAAAGGCATGAAATTAGATACTACTACTCGCGTTGAAATTCCAATTTGCGCAATTCGAGCAGAGGAAAATCGTCGCCGTCCACCAGCAGCATTTTCTGGCCGAGGGGGATGGGATCACCGCCGTTCGCGCTCTGCCACTCGGTCGCGCGCCCGAGGCGGACCGCGCTATCGGAGTGTTTGAACGAGGACGGATAGACAACCGGAATCAACACCTCGCCCAGCTCGGTCATCTTGAACGCGGCGCTGGTGCGGACGACCGCGGGCGCCCAAAGCAGATCGCGCAGGCGCTTGGGCGGCTCCATCTCGACGGATTCGATGTGTTCGAACGGAATCCAGAGGTATGAGCCCGCGGCAAACAGCTCCAGGCGGGGACCAATGCGAGGATCGGCGTCCTCGAGGTGCTGGAACGGCTTGCCATTGAGGACGCCCGCGATCTCTCCCTTGGGCATGGTTGCGGGAAAATCCCGCTTTGCGAACGTGTCCTGGCGCACGCGCTCGCCATGCAGCGCGCCGCGGTACAGAAGCGCGCCCATGCGGGCCTGTTGATTCGCCTCACCGAGGACATCCAGTTGCTTCTCGGCGCGGTCATATTCGCCGGCGAAACAGAGGAGCTCGAACAGAAACGTCCGACGCCGAGGGTCCGTGGGATCATCTCGCACCTCGGCGCCGAGCGCTTTGATAGCTTCCTCGAGTTGGCCGGCCTGGAACAGCTCTCTTGCAGTCATTTCGTGACTCCTCGGCCGCGGCCGGCGGAGCGCCGGAACTACACCTTCTTGTTCAACTTCAGGTCGTAGCCGGCCTTCACGGCGGCATCGAGCGTGCCATCCGCCTTCTGCGGCTTGTACTCGGTCTCAATCTTGGCAAAGTTCAGCGAGATCTGGTCCGTTGGCAGGACGTCGCTGTGGGACGATCCGCCGGTCTGGTAGGACGAGACCAGAAGGTCGGTAAAGGTGACCTTCAGGTACTCCTGCTGCTCTCTGCCCGCCTTGCGGCAGGTAAGAATCGCCTTTTTGATGTGCTCGCCGTTTGCGCAGGCCAGGAAAAGCTTCGGGCTAGCCTTGTTGATTCTCATGACGAAGTGAAAGTCCTGCATGCTCACTTTGCCGGCGCCACCGCCTCCACCCGCCGCATGAGTGCCGCTGTTGGTTTCCCCCCACGACCAGGATTCCACATCGATTTCGTTCTTGTGTTTGTCATCGGTGCTTTCGCCTTCGATGCCTTCAACCTTCAGAAAATAATCAACTTGCGCCATTCACAGTCTCCTTTGCAGAAATAAACTCCGAGCGGCGGCGATTCCTCCTCACCGCCGCCCGTGAAAATCCACTCCCAACCGGCACTCAGCCGCGGGTCGACGGGGGCAGCTCTGCGACCAGGCGGAGCGATACCGTGAGCTCGTCCAACTGGAAGTGAGGCCGCAGGAAGGCCACGGCACGATACACACCGGGCTTGCCGGGAACTTCACTGACTTCAATGCGGGCGTCTCGCAGCGGATGCATGGCTTTCATCGCGGCCGACACATCGTCGTCCTTGATGACGTAGTTGGTGATCCACTGGTTCAGCCAGCGCTCGCAGTCGCCGCGCGACATGAAGCTGCCGATCTTATCCCGCATCATCGCCTTGAGGTAATGCGCGAACCGGCATACGGCGAAGATATAGGGCAACTGGGCCGACAAGCGGGCGTTGGCGTTCGCCTCATCCTTGTCGTACAGCTTGGGTTTCTGGCACGACTGCACGCTGAAGAAGGCGGCGTAATCCGTGCCCTTGCAGTGCACCAAGGGAATAAATCCGAGATCGGCCAGCTCCTTCTCGCGCCGGTCGGTGATGGGGACCTCGGTGGGGCACTTCATCGCGATGTCGCCCTCGTCGGTGTAGAAGTTGTGCACGGGCAGGCCCTCGACCAGGCCGCCACCCTCGACGCCGCGGATGGAAGCGCACCAGCCATACAGCGCGAACGCGGTGGTGAGCCGCGCCGCCATGGCGTAGGCCGCGTTCATCCACAGGTACTTGGAGTGATCGGTTCCATCCACGCCCTCTTCGTAGGAAAAGGCATCAAGGGGCTTGGTGTCCCTGCCATAGGGCAGCCGGCCGAGCACACGCGGCAGCACTAGGCCCACATAGCGCGAATCTTCGCTGGCGCGGAACGACTTCCACTTAGCGTACTCCGTGGTATCGAAAATCTTCGCCATGTCGCGCGGAGCATCGAGCTGGGTGTAGGAATCCAGATTGAACATGTCGGGTGAGATGCCGGTCAGGAAGGGCGCGTGCGCCGCGGCCGCCACCTGGGACACCCGCTCGAGCAGCTCGATGTCCTCGGGGCTTCTACCGAATTGATAGTCCCCGAGCATCGCGGCGAACGGGGCGCCGCCGAAGATCCCGAACTCCTCCTCATACACCTTTTTGAACAAGGCGCTCTGGTCGAACTCCGGAGCGCGCTGGAGATCGCGCAGCAGCTCCTTCTTGGACACGTTGAGAACCTTGATCTTCAACATGTCGCTGGTCTCGCTCTGATCCATGAGGTACCTGAGTCCCCGCCAGCTCCCTTCGAGCTGCTGGAACGAAGCATGATGCAGGATCTCATTGATCTGGATAGAGAGCAGGTGATCGATCTGGGCGATGCGGGCGTTGATCATCGCCTCGGCATCTTTCGAGACCGTCATCGCACCCTCGAGGACTTGCGTGACGAACTGCTTTACCAGATCCTTGCCGCGCTCGCGGGCGCTGGGGTCGCGCGCCAGGCGGCCCTCTTCGACGATCTGCTCAAGCAGGCCGCGCTCCTCGCGCCCTTCGGCCGGAGCCGTGGCCGTGGCCTTTTGGGCGTCACTCATTGGAACCTCCTTCGCCGGGGCCGACCTCGGCCTTCAACTTGTCCAGTTTCTCCGTGTTGCTGACTGCATCGAGCAGCAACTCCTCGAGCTTGTCGTTACCTTGCAGGCTGCCGCGCAAATCGGTGAGCTTCTCCCTCAAGTCGAGCAACTCCTTGAGCGGCTTGACCTGCCGGGCGACGTTCTCGGGCGAGAAATCGTCCATGCTCTTGAAGCGCAAGTCCACCTTGAGCTGAGGCGCGTTTGCGTCCTCACTCAGCTTGTTTTCCACGCCGTAGGAAAGGTGCGGCTTGATGGCCTCGAGCACGCTGTCGAAGTTGTCAGGGTTGACCTCGACGAACTTGCGGTCCCGCAGGCGGGGTAGCGGCTGCTCGGGCTGGCCGGTGAAATCTCCGAGGACTCCCATTACGAACGGGAGTTCCTTCAGCTCGATGGCATCGCCGACCTCGACGTCATAGGTAACGTGAACGCGAGGCGGCCGCACGCGGTCGAGCTTGTGCTGTGTACTTTGTTTAGCCATGGTTCCCTCTTGGATTGAAATAGTTTTCCCGCGCGCCGAGTGCCAGGTTGCTCATCGGCCGCGAAATCATGCGATTGGAATGAGAACAGTGCGGTAAGGCCTGTAAAAATAAAGAGCGAGCGTACGAAGATGCGGCGGCGGGACTGTGGACGACTGGCACGGTTCCCTCTGCGGTCCGCCGCCCCGAGGCATAAACCACCGGGGCGATGCCGGATCGGCCTAGCAGGCGCAGACACCCCACTCCTCTCGGGGGAGAAGAGC
>JACOTZ010000167.1 GCA_016178155.1 Acidobacteriota bacterium | reverse complement strand
TCCGGCTCTGGTGGCAGTGGCCGCGGCCGCAACGGTCTGGAGCGGGGTGCACTACACCTGGCGCGCCGCGCGCATGTGGAGGCAGGAAGGACGTTAATCACCGAAGCAAAGGCTTATGTGCCGGTTGGACTGCTTTGCCAGCACAGGCGGAGTGGAAGCACCGCGTGGCTGCCCCGAATATGGCTTCCCCTCGCGAGCGCAGATCGGCCGACTTACCGGCGGCCGCGCGGCCTTAGGTCAAGACTCCAACTGTCATCGAACAGGCCGGCCCGCAGGATCGCGCCATCGGCCTTGCGGACGATCGCCCAGTCGCCCAAGCGGGGAAAGAGCAGTGCATTGGTGCCCCGGAATTCGGCTTCGCCGAAGGTGTGACCGCTGTTCAGAACAACGTAGCGATGCGGGTTGAGAGGATTCGGGTAGATCAGCTTCAGGGTGCATTGCGCGGCAGGGAAGCGCTCTCCGGGCAGCACGATGTCGGCGCCTGACCAGCGTATCGGCAGCCGGCCCGCAATGCGGCGGATCAGCAGGTTCGTATCGGGATCGCCGAACAGGATGAGATGGTACGAGGCGATATCGCCGGCAGTCACCGAATCTGGGTCCTTGATGCGCACGTCGCCTCGCATCCACTTGGCAAATTCCGCGGCAAAGCGGTCGAGCTCGGGATCGCCGCCGCGCGGCCGCACGCACAGGAAGGACTCCCGGAACACGTCGTCGATGGGGCCTTGCAGGCCGGGACGCTTGCGCAGGGCGTCCGAGGCGCTCACCGCCCTCCAGCGGCCGTCGCGCTTCTCGAACGCTTGTCCGCGGCCGGGCTTCTGTCCATCGATGACAACCTCGGCGGGCCCGGTGAGGCTCAGCGCCGCAATGTTGCTGGTCGCGAGCGTCACTGCTCCTCCCGAGCGGCGCGCGTCCATTTCCGCGCGCTCATATTGCCGCTCGAGGCCGTCGGCGGTGACCCAGAACGCACGGTTGTATGTGGTGGTGTAGGTCAGGAATCGAATGTGGTCCGGGACCTGCCGGCCTCGCGCCGCGGCCGCATCGATGAAGGCGTCCGACCTGGCCTTGGTCTCCGGATGCCAGCGGTGGCCGGTTTTGGGACCGATGAGAAATAGCGCGCGCAAGCCGGCGGGCGGCGCGCCTTCCGCCTGCAGCCTTTCGCGAATCGTGCGGCTGGCCTTGAGCTGCGGGTCATCCTCGCCGCCGTAACCGACCACCGGCACGAGCAGCGCGTTGCGGGCGTAGTCGGCCGAATCATAGATGTGCAGCGCCGCCTCCTGCCAGGCCGGCAGGTTCGACCGGTGGGCATACTCCTTCGTTTCGACGAATCCGGCGCCGGCTTCGACCGCGGCCCAGCGGTCCGGGTGATGCAGCCCCAGGTGCCATGCGCCCGCGCCGCCCATAGAGAATCCGCGGAGCACGATGCGGTCCGGGTCGATCTTGTAGCGCCGCTGGACGGACTCGATCGCTTCGAAGACATCGGTCTCGCCGGCCCAGCGGTAAGCATTGTTGGTGCGGCCGAAAACCTCGAGCTGGATCCAGCTCTGCGCGGCAGGCACTGGCTTGTCGCTCGTATGCCCGGCGAGGAAGCTGACCTCGTTCATGGTGGCGGCGCGGCCGTGCAGCACGACGTCCAGCCGAACCGGCCTGGTGCGGTCGTAGGACAGGGGAATCACCAGCGCGTAGGGCTGCACGCTGCCATCGACGCGGGAGCGGTAGGCGCGGCAGAATCGGCCGGTCTGGTCCGCCCAGGGTGCTTTGCCCGCCGCAAGCTGATCGGCGCGCGCCATTCCAGCGTCGAGCATCGCGAGTGTATTGGCGAGGTATGCGCTCGTGTAGAATTCTTCCGGGTGCCGCAGGATCCAGCGCGCCGCTTTGAGGTAGATCTCGGCGTCCGCGCGCAGGTCATCGGACCCGGTGATGCCCGCCAGCCGGGCGGCCAGCCCGGCCGCGCGCGCCTCGATGCGGGCGCGTTCTTCCGGCGCAAGGCGGTAGGGAGATCTGTCCTGCTGGCCTGGCGCAAGGATGGCGAGCAAAAGGACCAAGGCGCTGGGTTTTAGCATTTGCTCCATCATACCGGCGGGGGATGTAAACCCAGGGCCGGAACTGTCCGTCAATCAAGCTGGAGCCGAAGATGGCGCGCCCACGTTGGCAGCCAGCGTGCACACACGGTAGGGACATTCAAAAGAGATCCAGGGAGAACGAGATGAAGAAGCTTGCTATAACTTTTTGCGCAGCCGCGCTGCTGGGGTTGGGTCAAACAACCCCGGGACCGGGCCAGGGTGGGCCAGGGACCCCAGGCGGAGGAGGACCCGGGATGCCGGGCGGACCGGGAATGCCGGGCCAGCCCGGCGGTCAGGCCCGCCAGCCGAACTTGAACGACTTGAAGGCGGCACTCGGGCTGAGCGATCAGCAGGTGGAGGGCCTGATCGGGCTACAGCGCGAGCGCCAACAGGCGAACCGTTCGGCGTTCCTGCAGATCGCCGAACGCCAGAACACGCTCTCGCAACTGTTGTCGCCAAGTGCCGATCCGGCGGCGCTCGGCCGCGTTCTGATTGATATGGAGAATCTGAAGCTGCAGGTCCGGCAGAATGACGAACGCTACGAACAGCTCTCGCGTGACGTCCTCACGGCGGACCAGAAAACGAAGCTGAAGACTCTCGAAGATGCTCTCAAGCTGCAGCCGGCGATCGGGCAAGCGGTGGCACTGCAGTTGATCGAGCCGCCGCGGCGGGGCGATGCGCCCGGAGGTCCTATGCCGCGTCTCGGGTTCGGAATTGGTGGGGTCATGGGCCCGGGTATGGGCACGGGGCCGTTGTTTGGACCGCGCTTCCTCCACCGAATCCCCGAGGGCACGCCCGCTCCGTAGGTCCTTTCCGGCGCCAAAATTCCTGAAAGGAGGAAATGGCCCGCTTGCTGACGCGCGCGGCCCGAGCCGCGTTTGTCCGCGTGAACGGCCTGGTCCGCCTCGGCCGGCGCTCAGCCGGTGCGGCGCCGCGCAACGGCCGCCATGCGGGGCTCGAGAACGACCATGATGTCCCGCAGCACTTCGGCGGGAGGACGGTCGGCGCGGACGGTGTGGAAGTCTCCGTTGCGGTAATGCTCGAGGACCAGTTGCGTCTGCGTCTGGTAGGCTCTCAATCTCTGCTTCACCGCCTCGGCGGCATCGTCCTTCCGCTTCACGAGCGCCGTTCCGTCCCGATCGCAATGGCCGGGCCGTGCCGGCGGCTTGAACAGGATGTTGTAAATCGCGCCGCATCGCGGGCACTGGCGTCGCGACCCTATGCGCTCGATCAGCACGTAGTCAGGCGCGGTCAGAAACAAGACGGTGGCCGGCGCAAAGCCGTGCTTGCGCAGATACGCGTCAAGAAATTCGGCCTGTGGAACGGTGCGGGGATAGCCGTCGAGCAGAAATCCATCGCCGCAGTCGGGTTCCGACAGCCGCCGCACCAGCATCTGGCTGACGATGTCGTCGCTGACGAGCTGACCCGAGGCCAGAATCCCCGCCGCCGCCTTGCCGAGCGGACTACCCGCCTCGACTTCTGCCCGAAGCATCTCGCCTGTAGAAATGGCCGGTATGTTCAGGAGGTTGGCGATGTGAGGGGATTGGGTGCCCTTGCCGCAACCAGGCGGCCCGAAGAGCAGTATGACCAAAATGCCTCCAAACGTTAGTATAGCCAGCCGCGCCACTCAGCCGCGCAGCAGAGACAATCGTATTTGCAACCACTTAGGCCCCGCTGACACCATTTTAGTCGCCCCAGGCAGGCGGGCCGACATGGTGTAGGAACTGAAGCCCAAAGCAACTGTCGGCACCGCGTAGATTTCGCACGCATGTGGCGGATCAGCCCCTGGTGACACTTTGCGCGGATACGCCGGGTGTCTGGCCGAAAATCTTAGATAGCGGAGCATCGTCCTCTAACACTTCAGTCGGGGGGACGGCGCGCGTTTGGGGCAAGCGCTCTGACGCGCCAGAGTGCTGGTCGCGGTCCGGCGCACTCGAGGTTTGCTGTCCGTCCGAAAAACGGCCCCACCGAGCCCGTGCATCACACTGCGACGCGGCGCTCGCCGCGGCAATGGCAGGCGATGGCTGTGCGGCCGACGCGTAGCGGCAAGGCGCCTGTGCCTGTTTACGGCAGGTATGTTTCGAGCCAGGCGAGCATCCAGCGCTGGTCCACCTGGTTCCCCAACGCCGCTTCGATATTGACGTAGCGCACCCCGCGCGCGGCCGCCAGGCGCGAAAGCGATCCATCGTCTTCCGGGGGAGCCTTCTCCTGCAGGAGCACATTGAAGGGCGACCGCGACAGAAGCGCGAAATCAGCCGGGCTCGTGCAGAGCATGAACTCGTCCGGGTGGCTGGGGTTATTCATGGCGACACGATCGCTGATCGGGATCTCGTTCTGGATGGCATATCCCGGTCCGTTATTGTGCAGAGCAACGATCAGCCCGCCATCTTTCGGCAGGATGGCCCGCAGAAATTTCTCCCGATCTTGATCGAGCGCCGCGAGCGCCTCGCGGAGCTGCGTCTCGGTCCACGACGGATTCAGGGTACGCAGGCTCTTTTCCGCGCCCACCCGCGAGAACATGCGGTTCGGGTCGATCCGGCCTCCCGCGAGAGGCACGTTCCGTTCGGAGCTTTCCACGAAGAAAGCACGCCCCTGCGCGTAATTCATATGCCCGGCCAGCGCCGCCCGCGCCGTCTCCTCATTGCCGTGGATCCAGAGGAAGCGCCGGCGGTCGCCGCCGCGGCGCACGGCACGAAACGCGATGCCGGCGATTCGAATCCGGCGGCGGCGGAAAAAGAATGGAAACCAGGAGGCGAAGAGAAATTCGCGGCGTGTGATCCGGTTGCGCATAATTGTCGGCTGCTTCGCGCCCCTATAATGTTAGGGCAGGTACCCAGATGATTGTCGAAACGGCTCCCACCGAAGAGCAGGAGATGAACCCGTGGCTGGCGGCGGAAGCTCGTTTTGAGGAGGCATCGGAGCGGTTGAAGCTCGATGACGGCATGCGCAAAGTCCTGCGCACGCCTTCCCGCGAGATCATCGTGCACATCCCGGTGATGCTCGACGACGGCCGGCTGGAGGTGTTTACCGGCTACCGCGTTCAACATTCGATCGCCCGCGGTCCGGCAAAAGGGGGCATCCGCTTCGCTCCCGACGTGACGCTCGATGAAGTGCGCGCGCTGGCGGCCTGGATGACGTGGAAGTGCGCGGTGGTGAACATCCCCTTCGGCGGCAGCAAGGGAGGGGTAATCTGCGAGCCGAGCGTTCTCTCCGAAGGCGAGCTGGAGCGCATCACGCGGCGCTACACGGCGGAGATTCTCGAGTTTATCGGTCCGGAAAAGGATGTGCCCGCGCCGGACATGAATACCAACGAGCGCACCATGGCGTGGATCATGGACACCTACTCCATGCATTTCCGCCACACCGTCACCGCCGTGGTTACGGGTAAGCCGTTCAACCTGGGGGGCTCCCGCGGCCGTGTGGAGGCTACCGGGCGCGGCTGCATGATTGTTACTCTCGAGGCGCTGAAGCGCTTCGGTCTGCGGCCAGAGGACACTTCCGTAGTCATCCAGGGTTTTGGGAACGTGGGCGGAATGGCCGCCCGCCTGATGTCCGCCGTCGGCTTCAAGATCGTGGCGCTGATCGAGATCGACGGCGCTGTCTACAACAAACACGGCTTGAGTATCCAGGCGCTGATGGAGCACAAAAAGGAAAGCGGCTCGATCCTCGATTTCGCGGAGGCCGAGAACATCGACAAAGATGAGGCGATGTTCCTGCCCTGCGACGTGCTCGTTCCCGCCGCCAAGGAGAACGTGATCAATTCGCACAACGCCGGCCGCATCCGCGCGCGCATCCTGTGCGAGGGCGCGAACGGTCCCACGACCGCCGCTGCGGATGCGATCCTGGCCGAGAACAACATCTTCGTCATTCCCGACATTCTGGCCAACGCCGGCGGCGTCACCGTGTCGTACTTCGAGTGGGTACAGGACCGGCAGGGCTTCTTCTGGAACCTGGACCTGGTGAACCGGCGGCTCGCGGAGATCATGGTGGAGAGCTTCGATGCCGTGGTTGATTACGCGCAGAAGCACACCGTGAACAATCGCATCGCCGCCTACATGGTCGCGCTCGACCGCGTGGCCTTTGCCGTCAAGCTGCGCGGTATCTATGCGTAGCCCGCTGCCGCACGCAACACTGGACCACCGCTCCCTCAGAAGGTGTGAAATATTCGAAAAAACCATTTCCGGCCTCCAATGTTTGCATTCGGTTAGCCTGTGGAGAAGAGGCCCGAAATCAATTTTTTCACACCTTCTCACGGTCGCGGCTCGGAATCAACGGTGAGCGGCGAGCCTTCCACGCCGCTGATGCGGCAGTACCACTCCCTCAAGCAGCAGGCGCCGCACGCGCTGCTGATGTTCCGGCTCGGTGATTTCTACGAGCTCTTCTACGAAGACGCCGTCACCGCGGCCCGCGAGCTCGAAATCACCCTGACTTCGCGCAACAAGGAGAAGGGGCAGGCGATCCCGATGTGCGGCGTGCCGCACCACTCCGCCGAGGGCTACATCGCCCGGCTGATCCAGAAGGGATACCGGGTGGCTGTGTGCGAGCAGATGGAGGATCCGCGGTTCGCGAAGAAGCTCGTCAAGCGCGATATCACGCGCATCGTCACGCCCGGCACGGCGACCGAATCCGCCGTGCTCAAAGCGCGCGAGAACAACTATCTCGCCGCGGTCGCGCCCAACGGCGTGCGGGCCGGGCTGGCGCACGTCGACATCTCCACGGGAGAATTTCGCGTCACCGAGCTGGACCTCGCCGAGGTCCCGCAGGTGCTCGAGAACCTGAGCGCCCGCGAGCTGCTCCTGCCGGAGCGCACGAGCGTGGAGGCGGGTTGCCTGCGCACGCCGCTCGATGCCTGGATCTTCGACTTCGAATACTCCGATCGCCTGCTGCGCGAGCACTTCCATCTGCTGAGCCTGGACGGCTGCGGCCTGGCGGGCCGGGCGCTGGGGGTGGCGGCGGCGGGCGCGATCCTGCACTACCTGCGCGATACCCAGCGCGGCGCGCTCGATCACCTCGACCGGCCCGCCTGGTACGACAGCGCCGCCGCCATGGCGCTCGATGCGGTGACGGTGCGCAACCTGGAGCTGGTGGAGCCGCTGTTCGCCGGTGAGAACAAAGAATCGACGCTTATCCACGTCATCGACGAGACCTGCACGGGCATGGGCGCCCGGCTGCTCCGGCGGCGCCTGCTGCAGCCTTGCATCGACTGCACTGAGATCAGCGAGCGTTTGGATGCCGTGGCGCACCTGCTCGCGCAGACCATCGCGCGCTCGGAGCTGCGCAGGACGCTCGGCGGGATGCTCGACATCGAGCGCCTGCTCGCGAAGGTGACGCTCGGCACGGCATCGCCGCGAGACATGCTCGCGCTCGGGCGCTCGCTGGCGCTGGTCCCGGCGCTCACGGTCGAGCCGGGTGCGTCCGCCCGGCTGGCCGACATCGGCGCCCGTCTTGACCCGCTCACTGACGTGGTCGGGCGCATTCTCGCGGCGATCTCCGATGAACCGCCGGCGAATCTCAACGACAGCGGTACCATCCGCGCCGGCTACCACCCCGAGCTCGACGAATTGCGCGACATCAGCCGCAACAGCCGGCAGTACATCGCGCAGATCGAGACGCGCGAACGCGGGCGCACCGGCATCGGCTCGCTCAAGGTGCGGTTCAACAACGTCTTTGGCTATTACATCGAGATCTCGAAGGCAAATCTGCACCTCGCACCGGCCGATTACGAGCGCAAGCAGACGCTGGTGAATGCCGAGCGCTTCACCACGCCCGAGCTGAAGGAGCTCGAAGCGAAAATCCTGTCGGCGGAGGAAAAGATTCTCGAGCTCGAGAAGGTCATCTTCGCCGATCTGCGCACCTTCACTTCCGGGCACGCCGCGCGGATTCGCGCCACCGCGGCCGCAGTCGCCGAGCTGGACGTTACGGCCGCGCTGGCCGAGGTGGCGGCCGGCTCCCGCTATCGCCGCCCGCGCTTCTCGGAGTCCGGCGAGATGAAGATCGTCGCCGGACGCCACCCGGTGATCGAGAAACTGGCCGAGCGCCAGGCGGTGCGGTTCATCCCCAACGATGTGCACCTCGACAGCAACGGACAGTTCATCGCCCTCATCACCGGGCCCAACATGGGCGGCAAATCAACCTACCTGCGGCAGGCGGCGCTGATCTCGATACTGGCTCAGATGGGCTCGTTCGTGCCCGCCGAGGAGGCGCTGCTGCCGATCGTCGACCGCGTCTTCACTCGCATCGGCGCGGCCGACAACCTGGCGCGCGGGCGCTCGACTTTCATGGTCGAGATGACGGAAACCGCCGTCATCCTCAACACGGCGACCGCGAACAGCCTGATCATTCTCGATGAGATCGGGCGCGGCACTTCCACCTACGACGGCCTGGCGCTCGCCTGGGCGGTGGTGGAGCACATCCACGAGCGCATCCGGGCGCGCACGCTGTTCGCCACGCACTACCACGAGCTCACAGAGCTTGCCGAGCAGCTTCCGGGCGTGCGCAACCTGCACGTCTCGGTGAAGGAGGCCGGCGAGCAGATCATCTTTCTGCGCAAGGTCGAGCCGGGGATGGCGAACCGCAGTTACGGCATCGAAGTCGCTCGCCTGGCGGCGCTGCCGGCAAGCGTCATCGAGCGCGCGCGCCAGATTCTCACGCTGCACGAACGCACCGAGCACGAGATGACCGAGGAGCTCGCGCCGCGACCGCCGCAGCCGATGCAGATCCAGCTCTTCGAGCCGGTGAACCACCAGTTCGCCGAGCGCATCCGCGCCCTCGAGCTCGACGAGCTGCGTCCCATTGAAGCGCTGCAGATCCTCCACGACCTGCAGCGGGAACTGAAGGCAGTGGGGCAGGCCTCGGGGCCCGCCGGCGCGCGCCAGGGAAAGAAACCATGAGGGTCGCGGGACTGATGAGCGGCACCTCGCTCGATGGCATCGACGTGGCGGCTGTCGACATCACCGGGAGCCGCTTTCGCGTGGTGCAGCACCGCACGTTCGCCTACCCCCAGGGCGTGCGCGAGCGCCTGTTGGCCGTTTCCAATGCCGAGGCGCACGTCGCCGAAATCTCACGGCTCAATTTCGAGGTGGCGGTACTGTATGCGCGGGCCGTGGGCCGCTGCGGAGTGCCGAAGAAGACGATCAGCCTGATCGGCTCGCACGGCCAGACCATCTTCCACGAGCGCGGCAGCACACTGCAGATCGGTGATGGATCCGTGCTGGCCGAGCGAACCGGAATTCCGGTCGTCTCCGATTTCCGCACGCGCGACATCGCGGCGGGCGGGCGCGGCGCGCCCCTGGTGCCGTACCTTGACTACCGGCTGTTCCGGCACGCGCGGCGCGGCCGGGTGGCGCTGAATATCGGAGGTATCGCCAATGTGACCATTATTCCGGGCGGCGCCGGGCCCGACGATGTCGTGGCCTTCGACACGGGGCCGGGCAACATGGTGATCGATGCATTGGTGGCGAAGCTCACCCGCGGCGCGGAAACTTTCGATCGGAACGGCGCTCTGGCGCAGCAGGGGCAAGTGAATCAGCGGCTGATCAGCCGGCTGCTGCGCCGTCCTTTCTACCGCGAGGCGCCGCCCAAGACAGCGGGCCGCGAGCAATACGGCCGCGAATTCGTGGAGGAACTGCTGCAGACCGGAATTCCGCTCCCCGACCTGATCGCCACGGCGACCGCGTTTACCGCCGCGACCATAGCGGTCGGTATCCGGCGCTTTGCCCCCGCCCGGCTCGACGACCTCATCGTCTCCGGCGGCGGCGCCCACAACAGCAGTCTCATGGGTTATCTGAAGGCGTTTCTGCCGGAGATGGAACTTCACACTTCGATCGACTTCGGCATCGACATCGACGCAAAGGAGGCGATCTGTTTTGCCGTCCTGGCGTACGAAACCTGGCGCCGCCGGCCCTCGAACCTGCCGTCGGCCACCGGCGCGCGTCATCCGGTCATTCTGGGAAAAGTCAGCTACTGACGAGCCGGCCGCCGCCTCATGGCCGCTCGTCCCGGATCTCTTCGAGCATCGACATGGTTTGGGTAAGCTGCGACTTGCAGTAGCGCTTGAGAATGTCGAGCACTTCGATCAGAAGCGGGTCGCGCAGCGAGTAGAACACCTGGTTCCCCTCCTTGCGGTTGACCACGATCTGCTTGCTGCGCAGCACCGCGAAATGCTGGGAGGCATTGGCCTGCTCGATTCCAAGTTGTTCGATAACCTGCCCCGCCGACATCTCCCCATGGCGCAACGCTTCGACGATCGCGATCCGCGTGGGATGGGCCAAAGCCTGGAAGATCTCGGCTTTGAATCGCCGCAGCTCCTGCGTCATTGAGGCAGCCCTTTCTGCGCGATGCGGCCCACCGCCAGCAGGATTCCGTAGAGGAGCGCGTGAGGACGCGGAGGGCAGCCGGGCACGTACACGTCCACCGGGACCACCTGGTCCACGCCGCCCACAATCGCGTAGTTTCGTCCGAAGATTCCACCGCTGATGCCGCATGCCCCCACCGCCACAACGACCTTCGGGTCCGGAGCGGCGCGATAGGTCTTTGCCAGCGCAAGTTCCATATTGCGCGTGACAGGGCCGGTCACCAGCAGCATATCGGCGTGGCGAGGCGAGGCGACGAAGTGAATGCCCAGCCGTTCGAGATCGTAGACCGGATTGGTCAGCGCCGCAATCTCGACCTCACAACCATTACAGGAACCTGCGTCCACTTCGCGGATCGCAAGCGAGCGGCCCAGGACGCTGCGAATTCGCTCGCGAACAGTGCGCTCGAGCTTCTCCGGCGGCGCGTCCGCCGCCCGATCAGCTTGATGCAGGTTCGTTAACTCGACCTGAGTGCCGCTCGCATCGAGAAGATATTCGGCGGTGACTGCCAGATCGCGGCGGTCACGGGCGGCGAGCTCAAACTCGCGCGTCATCCGAACGGCGCCGTCCGCATCGGCCTCGGCGCACTCGCCGCAGAAGATGCAAAGCCCGTAGTCGACTGTGACCTGTCGCGTGCCTTCCGCGCCGCCTGAATGCGACCCGTCCCCTGATTCGCGGATCGAAATGGCCCCGGTGGGACAAGCCGCGGCGGCGGGCCGGGCATCACGCCATGCGCTGAAGGCAAAGCGCGGCGCTCCGCGGAAACTCTCCGGCATCAAGGCCGGCGCCCGCGGGTAGCCGATCGTGACCAGCCCGGTGCGCGCGGTCTTTCTCAGGATCTTGAACATGGCTAGCGGTCCGTCCCCGAATAAGAAAGGTTGAAGCTCTTGTTGATGACCGGAAAGTCGGGCACGATATTACCCTGCACGGCCTCCACCAGGGCGGGCCAATTGTTAAAAGACGGGTCCTTGATTTTGCAGCGTTCGAGACGGTTCCCGGCGCCCATGCGAATCCAGTGGAAAATCTCGCCGCGCCAGCCCTCGACGGCGCTGAAGGCGCACGCGTCCGCCGGAACAGGCGGCAGGAGAACGCGGTACGGGCCCGCGGGCAGATCGGAGGCGACGGCCCGGATGATCGCCAGCGACTCCCTGACTTCGTCGACTCTGACTTGCATCCGGCGCAATACATCTCCATCCTCGTAGACCGGCACTGCAAACGACACGGAATCATAGGCGGCATACGGATGGTCGCGGCGCACGTCCCGATCGACGCCCGAGGCTCGGCCGCCCACGCCCACAATGCCCAGATCCGCGGCTTTATCCGGCCGCAGGACGCCGGTTCGTTCCAGCCGGTCGCGCGTGGAATCGGACGCGTCGATCAGGAGCATCAGATCCGAGAATTCGCGCTCGAAAAGGTTCAGAACCTCCAGGCAGCGGAGGATCTGATCCCGCGTCCAGTCGCGGCGAACTCCGCCGGCACAGACCATGCCGCGCAGCAGCCGGCTGCCCGTCAACTCCTCGTTGAGGCCTAGAATCAGCTCGCGCAGCCGCGAGGCATGGGCGTTCGCGATCACGAAGCCGACATCGGTCGCGATCGCGCCGATATCGCCGGTATGGTTGTGGATGCGCTCCAGCTCGAGCAGAATGGTTCGCATTCGCCGTGCGCGCCCGGGAATCTCCGCGCCGGCGGCTGCTTCGATGGCCTGGCAGAATGCCGTGCCGTGGGAGAAGCTGGAATCGCCGGAAATGCTCTCCGCAAGATAGACCGCGTGATTGACGGGCAACTGCTCGAAACGCTTCTCGATGCCTTTATGGACGTAGAACATCCGCAGTTGCAGATAGAGAATCGGCTCACCGGCAACGGCGAAGCTGAAGTGGCCCGGCTCGATGATGCCGGCGTGGACGGGACCGACGGGAATTTGAAACACGCCCTCGCCCAGCGTTGGCCTGTACACGTGCCGTTCACCTTCGAACGGCGGCAGCAGGGTGTCGATCGAGAAGTCCTTGCGCAGCGGGTGTACGTCCGGCCAGTTATCGTGCAAGGCGACGCGCCGCGGATTGGGATGACCCTCGGCAACCAGGCCGAACCAATCCTGAATCTCGCGTTCGTGCCAGTTCAAGCTCGGCAATTCAGCCGAGAGTGAAGGAAAGACCGGGTTGGCGGTCGAGACCGGCGCGCGCGCCAGCAGATAGCGCTGGTCCTCGGGATGCTCAAACACGTAGTAGAGGTAGTAGCGCTGCTCCGGTCCGGTCCGGTCTTCGGCGAACACGGCAGCGATCCGGCAGCCGCTTTGCATCAGGGTTGACATCACCGGCCGTATGCCGGAGTCAGGCAGATCCGCGTATATCTCCACCCTGCCTTCTCGCCAGTTTTCGAGCAGACCTACGCTGTCGCGCCGGATCTGATCGAACTTCCCGGATTTCATGGCTGCACCGCCAGAATGCGCGCGGCGCCCTCCACCAGCGCGTAAACGGGAGCGGGCAGCCAAAAGCCGAGCAGGACAACAATCACCGCGAGGCCGATCACCGGGTAGGTCTTCCAGCGGCAGGACTCCCCGCGGGAGAGGCCGCTCGGCGGACCCAGCACGAGCTTCGCCGCATGATAGAAGAAACCGCAGAAAATTGCGGCGACGAAGGCAGCAAACAACAGGACCGAACCGGTCCGCTGCGCGGCGAAGCCGGCCTGGAGAACCGTGAACTCACTTTGAAACATGCTGAACGGCGGAGTTCCCGTCACCGCCAGCGCCGCCAGCAGGAACATCGGCGCACTGACGGGAAGCGCATCGAGCAACCCGCCTGGACCTCTTTTGAGCGAATCGGTTCCCGTGTGCTGCTGGGCGTTGCCGGCGCAGAAGAACAGAAGCGGTTTCGTCACGGAGTGAAAGGTCATGTGGAGCAGCATGCCCAGCGTGCCCAAAGCTCCGCCGAAGCCGAGGCCGAGCACCATGATGCCGCCGTGGTCGATGCTCGAGTACGCGAGCAGCCGGCGATAACTTCTCTGCACGAGAATGAACGGGACGGCGATCCCGATCGAGAGAAGGCCGAACAGGATGAGCAACTGGGAGGCGAAGGACGGTCCCAGGCAGCGCCCGGCCAGCACGTAGAACCGGGCCAACGCGTAGAGCGCGCAATTCAGCACTGCCGTTGCCATCAGGGCGGCGACTGGAACGGGGGCCTCGCTGTAAGCGTCCGGCTTCCAGGTGTGCATTGGCGCCAGGCCCGCCTTGGTGCCATAGCCGAGCAGCACCAGGATGAAGGCAAGCCGCATCACGTTCTTGTCGAATTGCGGGGCGCTGACCGCGAGCACGGACCAGTTCAGGCCGCTCAGACTTTCTCCGCCAAGCACCTCGTGCGCCGAATAATAGGTCAGGACGGTACCGAAAAGAGCCATGGACAGACCGACGCCCGCGATAATCGCGTACTTCCAGGCGGCTTCGAGAGAAGTGGGACGCCCGTAGAAGGTGACGAGAAGGATTGAGGCGAGCGTCGTGCCCTCCACCGCAACCCACATCACGCCGAGGTTGTTCGCGACGCCGACGAGAAACATACAGAACACGAACAAGGGAGTGAGCGCGTAATACTGGCGAAGCTTTGCATGGCTGCCCGGTCTGCCATCCGGCTCGTCGAAAACTCCGTTCGCCTCGTCGCGGCGCAAATATCCAACCGCATAGGGAGCGGAGACGAGATATACAAACGCGGTGAGAACCACCACGAGCGCACTGAGATGGTCGACATAGAGGAAACTGTCGCCCCAGGTCACGGGTCCTGCCGCCAACGCCTCCGCCGCCAGCCAGACCGCGGCGGCAAACGAGCCTGTCGCCGACAGCAGGTACACCAGCTCCATCCTGCGCGGGCTGCGCAGCAGCGCGGTAACGGCACCGGCCAGAAGCGGAATCAAAAGCAGAGCGAGAATCGCCATCACCCTCTCAACCTGCGGAGCCGGCTCACGTCCATCGAATCGAACGTCTCGCGGATTCGGTAAATCAGAATGGCCAGCAGTAAAGCCGCAACCAGAACATCAAAAAAGATGCCCACCTCGACGATCAGCGGCATCCCGTAGGTGAGCGAGATCGCCGCGAGCAGCAGTCCGTTTTCCAACGACAACAGGCCCAGAACCTGGGTCAGGGCTTTACGCCGGTTCACCATCATGAAAAAGCCGATCAGGAACAGAGCGATCGCCACCGCCAGGACGTTATGCCCAAGGCTTGCGGGTCCGGTCTCATCCGGCCGGTGAAACGATTCGGCAACCGCATACGCGAGCAGTGTCAAAAGTCCGGCGATGATGACCGAAAGCGGAATGTTCACGAAGGGCTCGATTTCCTGCCGAATCTCGATCTTTGTCACCAGCCGCTCCAGGACAACCGGCAGCAGGATGGCTTTGAAGATCAAGGTCAGGCCCGCAACGATGTAGATGTGAGGCGCGCGGTTGAAGTAGGCGATGGTGAAGGCGATCGAAGCGAGCAGAAACGACTGGACGCCGAAGGCGCGAATGCTGGTCACCAGCCAGCGCTGACCCACCATCATGATTTGCAGCACCAGGACGAACGCCGCCATCAGCGTGATCATCTTGTTGCCGAATTCCGGGTCCTGCCAAAAGTACATCGCTCAGCCTCAAAAGAGAAACGTGGAGATCAGCGCCAGGGCGCTCAAGACAAACGCGACCGCCAGCAGCTCCGGCACGCGGAACAGCCGCAGTTTCGCGTTAGTGGTCTCCACCAGCACGACAGCCGCCGCCAGGAGGAGCAGTTTGCCGCAGAACAGAACCAGGCTGACCAGCGTGGCCGCCGCCCACCAGCCGGCGCTCAATCCGAACGGGAAAAACGCATTGACCAGGAGCATCATCAGCACCAGTTGCTTCATAGCCGCGCTCCACTCGATCAGCGCGAGGTAGGATCCGGAGTATTCAAGAACCATGGCCTCGTGGATCAT
>JACOTZ010000166.1 GCA_016178155.1 Acidobacteriota bacterium | reverse complement strand
CCGCGGCGGCGGAGCAGGCGGAGAAGGTGGTCGCGCTGTTCGACGCACGGCGCGAGGCGCTGGTCAAGGCGTCGTCGCCCGAGGCCTGGCGCAATGCACGGCAGGCCGCCGAGATCGTGCGCCAGGCAGCGGCGATGCGAATCCCCGGGGGAGGATCTGGATCTGGGTATCGCGACGAGATGATGGCACGCAATGTCCAGTGGCTCGCGGGCGAAGTGCACCCGAAAGAGAAGATCGTGCTGTGGGCCCACAACGGACACGTGCGCAGGGCAGAAGAGTACGGCGTGAAATGGATGGGGAACTGGCTGGCCGAGCGTTATGGCAAGCAGATGTATGTCCTCGGATTTGCGTTCCGCCGCGGCGAAGTGCGCGCCGTCGGGATGGAAAAGGGCAGGGGGGCCGGTTTGCGCAATCATGTCGTGCCGCCGTCGCCCGAGGGAACAGGGGATGCCGTGTTCAGCGCTGCCGGGATGCCGATCTTCTTCCTCGACATGAAATCGCTGCCGGCCGAAAGCGGGCTTGCCCGCTGGCTCCTGCAGCCGCACCGGTTCCGCTCGCTCGGCGCGATCTGGATGATCGGGGATCCCGAGGCCAACTTCTCGCTGGAGGCGATGGCGAAGGGGTACGACGGTCTCATCTTTATCGAAGAAGGCCACGCGGCGGCGGGACTGCCGATGGCGGGGCGTTAGCCGCATTTCTCATCCGCACTCTGCTGCGGCTTGCGGAAGGGCTGCACCTACTGCGTTGCGCTCGGCCGGTGTCCTCGACGTACTGTCCAGTACGCTCCGGGGCCAGCCTTTGCGCGCCTTGTATCTGCGGCCCTTGCGCGGCGCCAGATGCGAGCCGGTGTACTCGTTTTCGTGGGTGAACACAGGAAGACTTTCTCGGGACAAAGCCCGGGGAATCACCGATCAGGTATCCAGGAAGGGGTTAACCACCGGGACTTCGGCTATCACGGAGCCATGTTGGAGATCCTCACTGTAAAGAACTGCCGCGCCCGCGGCGCGGGCCGCATGGACGATCATGGCGTCCCAGAATGAAATCCGGGTCAGACGGTGCAGTTGGATGGCGGCGATCACGTCCCGTTCACTAAAGCGGACGACCTTGCCGCGGGCGAGGATCTCGACTTTACGTTGGGCAATCACCGGATCCACGCCGAGTTTCCTGGTGACCGCAGCATAGTACTCCTGCATCACTTGCAGGGAGAGGACGGACGACCGCCGGCGATGGTGTTCGGCGATCAGTGCGATCGCCCGTGCTCGTTTCTTGGGATCTGAACGATCGTCAGCGTGTATCAGGATGTTGGTGTCAAAAAACGCCAATCCGTTCATCGCCGTCTGTGGATCTCCTCGCGGTCGAACTTCCAGCCTCGGGAGCTGCCCTGGGCCCGCCGCGAGAGCCGTTCGAACTCCTCGGCTTCGGCGCCAGGATCGGTTTTTCCCGCCAGTTGCTCCTGGTATTCACGGATGAGCTGATTCACGCTGGTTCCGAGAGCCTCCGCCCGCCCCCGGGCGAGCCGGAGGACCTCCTCGTCCACAGAGAGGGTAATGTTCACTCACACATAATACGTGCGCACTGGATCCGTGCCACCTCGAGCTATCACGCCAGGGTTAGTTTTGGTTCGCGCTTTATTTCAGCACGATCTTGTGTTGCTCGAGCGTGGACCCGAGGGCCTGCTCGAGGCGGGCGACACTCTTGTTGAAATCAAGCCGGGCCACCAGGACGCGGCGGCGCGAATCGGTGTACTCGTTCTGGCGGGTGAGCACCAGGAAGTTGGTGGATTCGCCGTTCTGGTAGAGGCGGGTCTCGCTCTCGAGCTTCTCGCTGGCGGCGCGGGCGCCGGCTTCGGCCGCGAGGATGCGCTGGCGGGCGGTCTCGATCGCCTGTAAGGCGTTCCGCACCTGGGCTTCGATCAACTGTTCGAGGCGCGCGCGCTCGAGCTTGAGGCGCTTCTCGGCGATGACGCTTTGCGCGTAGTTGGCCTCGGCCGTGCGATTGCGCAAGGTGAGGTCGAGCGCGAGCCCTACCTGGAAGGACTGATAGCGGCCGCCGAACAGGTTCTCGATCGCCGTGCCGTAATTGCCCACGAGAAAGCCGGGCGCCGCTCCGAAGGATATGGGCGTGAGCGGCTGCAGGCCGTAAAGAACGGACAGGTCATTGACTCGCTGGACCAGAGCGGCGTTGGATTCACTGAACGGGTTGCTTCCCGGACGCAGCGTGCCCGCCAGGCCGTTCAACGAATACTGGCCGATCAAATTGAACTGGGGCTTGCGCAGGTCGGCCGCGAGCGCTTTCTCGACGTCGTTAGTCTGGCGGCGAAGGTCGACCGAGCGCAGCTCGGGCCGTTTCCGCAAGGCCTGCGAAACCGCGGGCTGGTACTCATTCTCGGGCGCGGATTCGAGCATCTGCTCATCGCTCGGGACGATCTCGTCCTGCCACAACGAATCGGAACGATCGGCCACGAGCAATGTCTTCAGCGCGTTTTCGGTCTCCGTGACAACGCCCACGCTGGCATACCAGTTATCGAGACGGCGCTGCAGCTCCGCTTCGGCCGCGGCCAGCTCGACCGGCGCAAGCGTCCCGGCGTTCACCATGCGCTGATTGAGCGCAAGCTGCTCGCGCGCCCATCCGACCCCGTCGGCTTTGACGATGACGTCCTGGCGCGCGGCCACGACGTCCCAGTAGGCCTGTTGCACCCGCGTGACCACGTCGATGACGCGGAGCTCGTAATCCACGCGCGAGCTGTCCACGTGCGTGCGGCGGATCCGGAACTCGGCGCGCTCGCGATCGTTGGAGCGGCCGCGCGCCAGAGGCTGGGTGAAGCCGACCGCGAGCCGCGAGGTGAGGAACGGCGTGAACGAGGTGAACGGGTTATTGGTCGCCTGGCGCATGTTCTCGAAATCGAGGCTCAGTTGCGTGCCGCCGCCGCGCAGACGGTGGCGCAGATAAAAATTCTGCGCCAGAAAGCGGTCGGTGAGCTTGCCGGTCGCGCTCTGCAGCACGGAACCGGTGGGTGTGTTGCGGGTCTCGAGCAGCGGCACCCAGCGGAAGGTGGGATCGAAGAAGCCGCGGGCGGCCTGGACGGCCTCCTCGGCGGTATCGCGGTTCGTCTTTTCGATCTCGATCTCGAGATTGGACTTGAGAGCCATCTCGATCGCCTCCTGAAGGCTGAGATGGCGTTGCGTGATGGTGACCCCGACGCGGGGCGGAGGCGTCTCCGTGCGCGGCTGTGCCGCCGCCGCAGCCGCGAGAGATAGGAAGAGAAACAACGCGCGGAACATATTCTTACTTGTACACTGATGCCCGAGTCAGCGGTATAAACCGGTGATACCGGCCAGCGCGCGCCGGCGGCCGCGGGCCAGAAATTCGCTCAGTCTCGTCCAGACGCGTGCCTGGGCGACGTCATCGAACAGCGAGTAGGCGACCGGCGTCACCAGGAGGGTGAGGAGCAGGCAAAGCGTCTGGCCGCCGATGACAACGATGGCGACCGTCCGCCTGGATCCCGAGCCCGGCCCGCCGCCGACGGCGAGGGGGATCATGCCGGCGACCAGGGCGGCCGTGGTCATGAGGATGGGCCGCAGCCGGTCCTGACAGCCGTGGACGATCGCCTGCGCCCGCATCAGGCCGTCGCGGCGGAGAGCCTTGATGTGGTCGATCTGGAGAATCGAGTTCTTCTTCACGATCCCGAACAGCACCAGGATGCCGACCGAGGAATAGATGACGGAAAAATTCTCGCGCGCGAGCATCAGCGACAGCAGCGCAAACGGCACGGAGAGCGGCAGGCTGAGCAGAATGGTCACCGGGTCGATGAAGCTCTCAAACTGCGCCGCGAGAATCATGTACATGAAGGCGAAGGAGAGCAGGAAAGCGATTACGAAATTAGTGGACGTGCGCCCGAACTCCTTGCTACGCCCGAGCAGGCCGGTCGCGTACTGGGGCGGCAGCTTGAGGTCATCGATGGTGCGGTTGAGGACCTCGAGCACGTTGCTCAACGACTGCCCCTGCGCGAAGTTTGCGGTGACGAAAATCTGGCGCTGCCGATTGAAGCGCTCGATCTGAGTGGGACCGGCCGCCTCCTCGAGGGTGGCGACGTTCGCGACCGGAACGTTGCCCAGGGTTGCCGAAGGCACGAAGAGCTGCGACAGCGCCTGGGGCGAGGCGCGCAACTGGGGATCGACGCGCAACTGCACGTTGTAGCGGTCGTCGCCTTCGCGGTAGGTGGTGACCTGGTCGTCGCCTCCCACGAGCACGCGCAGGGCGTTTGCGACGGACGCAACGCTCACATTGAGATCCGCGGCTTTATCGCGGTTGATATGCACGCGCAGCTCCGGCTTGCCCGCTTCGTAAGAGCTGTCGAGGTCGGTGATGCCGGGCACCTCGGCGAGCTTCTGTTTGATGCGGGCAGCGTAGGCGTCGAGCTGCTGAAGGTCGGGTCCCTGGATGAAGAACTGCAGCTCGGCGTTGGAGCCCGCGCCCTGGATCATGGCCGGGGGCTGCACGCCGATGATCACATCCCTGAGGCGGGAGAGCCGCTCGCGCGCCATGCCCATCAGTTGACGCTGGCTGTAGTCGCGTTGCTGCTCCGGCAGCAGCTCGACGAGAATGGAACCGCGATCCACCAGCCGGCGGGAGTCGGCGCCGAGCAGGATCAAAAGATTACGCACGCCGGGCAGCTTGCGGAGCTCGGCCTCGAGCTGCCGCATCGCGCTCTCGGAACCCTGCAGCGACGACCCGGGCGGCATGCGCACAGTGACCTCAAACTCAGCCTGGTCGTCGGTGGGCAGGAAGTCCTTACCAATCATCAGGAACAGCGGAGCGCTGGAGAGCGCGACGATGGTCGCCAGGGCCACGACGGCCCAGCGATGGCGCATCGACCACTCGAGCAGGCGGGTGTAGCCGTCCAGCGTCTTGCGAAAGAAGCCGCGCTCTTTCGTGCCGTGGTTGAGGTTCGCCGAGCCGGGACGGAGAAAACGGGAGCAGAGCATCGGCGTCAGGGTGAAGCTCACCAGCAGCGACACCATTATGGCGAAGGCAGCGGTGTAGCCGAAGCTCGACATAAAGCGTCCGACCAGGCCGCCCATGACCGCGATGGGCAGAAAGATCACAACAAGGCTGAGCGTGGTCGCCAGCACCGCCAGCCCGATATCCCGCGTACCCTGGATCGCCGCCTGCATGGGTGGAAGCGCCTTCTCCTCCATGAAGCGAAAGATATTTTCGAGGACGACGATGGCATCATCGATGACGATGCCCACCATGAGCACGAGCGCCAGCATGGTGAGCTGGTTCAGGGTAAAGCCCATGGCATTCATGAGGGTGTAGGTGGAGATGATGGACGCCGGGATGGCGATGGCGGCGATCAGGGTAGCGCGCCAGTTACGGATGAACAGGAAGACCACCAGGCCGGCAAAGACGCCGCCCAGCAACAGATGGCTGCGCACCGCCTCGAACGAGCCCTCGATGAACGTGGATTGGTCCCTCGCGTAGGAGACCCGGAAGTCGCCGGGGAGGGTTTTCTGCAGCTCCCCGATGCGGGCCTTGAGGCGCTGGATCACGGCGAGCGTGTTGGCGCCCGCCTGTTTGCGCACTTCGAGCACGACCGCGGGAACGCCGTCGAGCAGCGCAAGCGAGCGCGGCTCCTCGAATCCATCCAGGACGGTGGAAATGTCGCCCAACCGCACGGGCGCCCCGCCCACGGTAGCGACGGTGATGCGCTGGAAATCACCGGGACGTTCCACGCGACCCATGGTGCGAACGGAAAGCTCGCGGGCACCCTGATCCACGCGGCCGCCCGGGATTTCGACGTTCTGCTGCGCGAGCGCGGTCCGGACCTGCTCGATATTCAGGTTGTAGGCGTGCAGCTTGTCCCCGTCAAGCTGCACCTGGATCTGGCGGGTGCGATCGCCTACGAACCGCACCTGTCCGACGCCGCCGAGCGACTCGATATTTTTCTTGATGACGTCGTCGACGAGTTTGGTGGTCTCGCGCAGTTCGCGACCCGAGGAAATGACGACATTGACAATGGGCGAGGCGTCGGTCGCGACTTTCTCGATGAGGGGAGGGTCGGCATCCTCGGGCAGCTCGGAGAGCACACGCGAGATCTTGTCCCGCACCTCCTGGGCCGCGATGTCCGGGTCCTTCTCGAGCAGGAACTGGACGATGACCTGCGATACGCCCTCGGCCGAGATGGAGCGCAGCTCGTCGATGCCTTCGATGGTGTTGACCGCTTCCTCGATGCGCTTACTGACCTGCGTTTCCACCTCCTCGGGAGAGGCGCCGCGTAGGGTGGTGGTCACGGTTACGAAGGGAAAGTCGATGGTGGGAAAGAAGTCGACGCCGAGTTTGCGGTAGGCATCGAGGCCAAGCACGGTGAGCGCGAGGATGAGCATGGTCGCGAAGACCGGCCGGCGGACGCATATTTCCGCGAGTTTCTGCATGGTTCAACTCTGCGGCTGGGTGCGGACCGCCGCCCCATGGGTGAGTTGCGCCAGGTTGCTGACGGCGACCTGCTCGCCGGGGGAGAGCACGGCTCGGGGGACTTCGGTCCAGTCGCCCAGTTGCTGTCCGGGTGGGATCTTGCGCTCCACGGCACGGCCGCCGCGAATCACGAACAGCTTGGTCAGCCCGGCGACCTGGTAGAGAGCCTGCCGCGGCACCACAACCACCTGGTCCTGCCGGGCGGTCACGAGCTCGACCTGCACGAACATGCCGGGACGCAGCCGCGGATCGCCCGAGACCAGGCGCGCTTCCGCGGAGAGCGAGCGCGATCTCGCATCGAGCGAAGGATTCAGCTCACGGACGACGGCGCGGAAGCGGGCCTCCGGGGCGGCATCCGTAGTGAAGGTGAGCGAGCTGCCGACCCGCACGAGGCCGGCTGCGCTTTCCGGCATGTCGACGCGCAGCCGCATCGGATAGGTCTTCACCAGCGTCAGAATCGGCGTGTTCTCTTTGAGGTACTGCCCGGGCGAAACCAGCTTCTGCGATACGGCGCCGTCGAACGGCGCACGCACCGTGGTATCGCCCAGCCGCTTCTCGGCCAGCTTCAGCTCCGCACCCATTGCCTGGATGGCCGCGAGCTGGGTGCGCATCTCGTCGCGCGCGGCTTCAAGGGCGGCCTGGCGGGCGCGGTAGGTCTTATCAAGCTCGCTGAACCTCTCCTGCGAGATGTCCCCGGTCCGGATCAGCCGCTGTGCGTTCTCGAACTTGGAGCGGGCGTCCTCCATTTGCGCGAGCGCCTGCCGGATGGCCGGCGTCGACTCGGGCTTGGCGTTTTCCTGTCCCGCGTCGAGGCCGATGCGGGCCAACGCCTGCGACAGCGAAGCGCGACTGCGCTCGACCTGTAGTGCCAACTCCCGCCGATCGAGCTCAACCAGTACCTGTCCCCGCCGCACGGGCTGGCCGAAATCGGCATGAATGGCGGCAATCCGTCCCGGAACTTCGGCGCTCAGATTGACGGTCTCATCCGGATGCAGGCTTCCCGTCAACGCGATGATGCGGTCGACGCGGCGCGACTCGGCGGTCGCGACCCGCACCGCGAGCGGTTCGGGCGATTTCGTGGAGGCTTGAACGGCCGGTTGCGTCCGCTCTCTCGAGCAGCCGCTGAGCAGAGCGAGGATGAATGCAATGCTGCCGATTGTTCGTGTCATTTTCTTACGCTGCCTATGGAGCCGCGCGGCCAGGGGCATCGCCCCTGCATACGCCGCTGAGAAAAATGTCGACCATGCCGCGAATGACTTCCTCTTTGGGCGCCTGCACGATCGGGCAGTTGAAGACAATAGTGCTCAGGCAATAGTGGGCGATCATGCCGAAGAACGCCCGCGCCGCCACCATGGGATCGGTCCGGCGCATCCCGCCTTCCCGGATGCGTCGCTCGATATAGCTGCTGACGAACTGGAAGAACTGCGAGACCTGGCGCTCATAGAACATCTCTTTCAGCTCATGGCCCTCAAGGCCACTGAAAAGGAGTAGCCGGACGAACGCGGGATCGTTCAGGTACCAGCCGGCAATGGTGTCGCCGAGGGTGGTGAAGAATGCGACGTCGTCGCTGGTTTGGTGCTGATCGAGCAGCCGGCCGGCCTCTTCGGCGCCGCGGCAGGCTTTGGTCTCGATGATTGCGCTATAGAGATCGCGCTTGGTTTTGAAGTGCTCGTAGAGAATCGGTTCGGTGACCCCGACTGCGGCCGCCAACTCGCGCGTGGTGGTGCCACGGAAGCCCTTTTCGGCGAAAAGACGGAGCGCAGCCTCCACGATGGCGGCTCTGCGCTCCGGGGAAGAGAGCCTGGTCCTGACGGGTATCGGATCGGCCATAAGCTAGTAGTTGCTAGTGTAGCAAACGCTAGGTTAGCAGAGGCTAGGTTGCATGTCAACACGGGCCAGGACGGAAGGACGGAAAGCCGTGACCCGTTTGTGTAAGCCCGGGCCCGCTGATTTGGGGCATGAACAGACTTGACACTGGAGCGATTCCCGGCGTACATTAGCGTTTAACGTTAACGTTAATGTCTGCCCGTTTCCATCCTGTGCGCAACACTACACTCAAAGACCAAGTGTTTACGGCGCTGCGCGGGGCGATCTTCTCGGGAAAGCTCCAGTTAGGTGAGGCGCTCAGGGAACTCCATCTGGCCCGCGAACTCGGGGTCAGCCAGCCCACGATCCGCGAGGCGCTTCTCGAGCTGGAGAAAGAAGGCTTAGTCGTCCGGACTCGCAACGTCGGAACCGCCGTAACAAATCTGAGCAGCACCGAGGTTCGCGACCGGCTCGAGGTCCGGCTGCAACTGGAAGGACTGGCGGCGGCCAAGGCTGCGCAACGAATGACGGAACATGACTTTCGCGAGTTGAACCGCCGCTTGGATGTTCTTTCGAACACCATCGCGGAGAATGCATATTACGAATCGGCGCATGCCGACCTGGAGTTCCACCGGTACCTGTGGCAATGCTCAGGCAACAAGCTCTTGGCCCGCACGCTCGACCAGATCACTGCCCCCTTGTTTGCCTTCATCAGCGTCCTGCGCAGTGCCGGCTTAGAGGACCTAAGCGAGGTGGTGAATTCGCACGCTCCCATTGTCGAGGCCCTGCAAGCGGGTAACCCGGCGGCGCTCAGTGAAGCGGTTCGGAAGCACATCGGCAACTCTTACGAGCCGTTCCTCAGCTCTGGAGCTGAAGATTGTCGCACATACGCAGAGCGGAGGCTGCAGTTTCGAGGACAACTTGCTGATCCATCCGCGACCTAACGTGCCATCCCCCATGCCGCTTGCCAACGCAAGCGGCCCGGAAGTGTTGTGTAAGCGCCAGGCGGGACAGCACACTAGCCCCCGTTTGGCAGCGCAAGCGCTGGTTGTGGAAGAGCCGCACCTATGGCGCTACAGCCGGCGGCCAGCCGCGACATACCGCTCGAGCGTGACTCCGGGCAGCGGCCTTGACGCGCGTTTGTCTGTGACCGCCGGCTCTGCGTCTCGCGCCGGCGCGTTGAGAAATACGATCGAGCATGTCGCGCCCGGGGACGGGCGCGGCTGTTCCCGAGGGAAGGATAACAACGATGTCGAATGGCCTGTTTCGAATTCTCCTGATCGCCGGATGCCTTCCGGCTGCCTGCGTTCCGCTGGCAGCGCAAATCGGCGGCGGATCGATCATCGGATACATCACGGACCCGAGCGGGGCTGCGGTGGCGGCGGTGACGATCAGGGCAGCCAACGTCGACCGGAATGTGGTCCAGGAGACGGTGAGCAATGAACGCGGCTACTACGAATTCCCGCTGCTGCCGGCTGGGCGGTACCGATTGGAGGCGGAAGCGCAGGGCTTTCAAAAGGCCACAAGCGCAGACTTCACGCTGAATGCGGGCACCCGGCCGCGGATCGACCTGAAGCTTGCGATCGGCCAGATTACAGAATCGGTGGAGGTGGTCGCGGCGGCCCCTTTGGTCAACGCCAGCACGACAGATCTGGGAGTGGTCATGGAACAGAGCAAGGTCGAATCGCTCCCTCTGAACGGGCGGAATTTCGAGCAGCTAGTGGGGTTGCAGGCGGGCGTGCTAGTAGCGCCGCCAGGCGCGGCCGGCGGACGCGGCGGCATCGAGTTTCACGGTTCGTCGGCGCTCAGCAACAATCTTCTTCTCGATGGCAACGATATGACGTTCGGCGAAGTGAACGGCAGCGCCAGTGACCGTTCGGCGGGTGCCGGCGGCACAGGCTCGCTGATCCATACAGTCAGCGTGGAGGCGATCGCCGAGTTCAAGGCGACCGGCAGCGCCTTCTCGGCCGAATACGGGAGAGCGAGCGGAGGCGTGCTGAACATCACGACCAAGAGCGGCACGAACCGGTTTCATGGAGCACTGTTCGAGTTCTTCCGGAATGACAAGCTGGACGCGAATTCTTTCTTCTCAAATCGATCGAACTTGCCGAAACCGCCGCTGCGCTGGAACCAGTACGGCGGCAACCTGGGCGGGCCGATCCGCAAGGACCGTGTGTTCTTCTTTTTCAACTACGAGGGCGCCACGGTGCGAAGAAACCAGCAGATCAGCGGCAACGTAGCCACGCCGCTGCTGCTCAACCAGCTCAAGCCGGAGATCCGACGCGTCATGGAACTGGCGCCGGTCGGGGATTACACACCCACGTCGAACCCGCTGGTCGGCTTCCACCGCCGCAACGACCGTCGCAAGAACGACGAGAATACGTATCTGGGGCGGGTGGATGCCCATTTTTCCAAACACCGCCTCGCGACACGGTACAGCTACAACCATCAGGACGTCACGATCCCACAGTTCATCCCTACGCTGCCGCGGTTGTTTCCGACGCGCTTTCACAACGCCGTCGTGCAGGACAGTTTCACGGTCAGCCCCAGCGCCTTTAACGAGCTGCGCCTGGGGATGAACCGCAACGACCTGTTTCGTAACGAGCCCGGGCGGGAACGGGTCCCCGCCTGGATCACGGTGGCAGGCATCTCGACGAATGTCAGCCTGATCAGCTTCATCCACTTCATCACGACGACGTACACGCTGGCGGACAACTTCAGCCTGGTGCGGGGGCGGCACACGATGAAGGCGGGATTCGAGATCCGCGAGGTGCGCAGCGCGCGCGACCAAGGCGGGCAGCCGAGCCATTCCTACAACAGCGCGCAGGACCTGATCGCCGATCGTCCCAACCGCGTGGGGTTGCTGTTCGGCGGGGGCAAAGGGCTCCGGACCCGCAATTACGGCTTTTATATTCAGGATGACTGGCGGGTCTCCGCGCGGATGCAGCTCAACGCGGGGCTGAGGTACGAATACTCACCTCCTCTGAAAGGCGGCTTCAACGTAACCGGCTCGGATCCATACGCGCCGTTCAACCGGCCGGGCGAACCCATGTTCGCGCCGGATCGGAACAACTTTGCGCCGCGCGTGGGCCTGGTGTTCGATCCGACCGGCAATCAGAAGCTGGTAGTGCGCGCGGGCGGCGGGATTGCGTATGGACCTCCGCAGCCCTTCTATTACTACGACATGGCATTCATTGATCCGCGGCTGCCGTTTGTGGCAAACGTGGCTCCCGCGGACCTTCCTTTTCCGGTTTCGTATCCGTTTTCGAATGAATTCGTGCAGCAGATTGCCGCGAACCCCGGCCTGCTGCCTGCGAGCCTGGTGATTGCGCGGCGCGGCGCCGACTACAACCGTCGCGACGAGTACTCCGGGCAATGGAACCTGAGCGTGCAATACGAAGCCACGCCGGCGCTCGCCCTGCAGGCCTCCTACGTGGGGAGCCGCAGCCTCAAGCTGTACAATGCGCGGGTCCTGAACCTGGTGGATCCATCGCTCGGGCGGCGGCCGCATCCAGAGTTCGGCGACGTCATTTTCGCGGAGAACGCCGCGAACGCCTCCTACCACGCGCTCCAGCTTTCCGCGAATCAGCGCCTGTGGCGCGGCCTGACCTTTGACACGTACTACACGTATGGCAAGAACCTCGGCTACTACCATCCGGACGGCACACTGACGATTGATGGCGCGATTCAGAATCCGGAAAATCTCCGCGATACCTATGGTCCGCGCGACAGCGACATTCGCCACCGCTTCGTCAGCCTGCATTCCTATGCCCTGCCGGACGCGCCGTTCGCGCGGTCGGGGTTTGGCAAAGCGGTCCTGGGCGGCTGGACAGTGCAGGGGATCATCACGCTGCGCTCCGGTTTGCCATTCAATGTGACTGCCGGCCGGGATCTGGCCGGCAACGGACGCAGCTCGGGGCAGCGTCCCGATCTGGTTGGCGGTGTCGAGCCGTACGTTCGGGACACGGACGCGTTGCGCTGGCTAAATCCGGCCGCATTCGATGTGACGACGCCGCAGCGCGAGCGGCGGTTCGGCAACCTGGGATTTAATGCGCTCCGCGGCCCGTCCGGCTTCACCTACGACTTCGCGCTGCATAAGCAGTTCGCGATTCGGGAGAGCCACCGCGTGACGTTCCGCTTTGAGGCATTCAACGTTCTCAACCACAAAGTACTGTCTTCACCGAACGCGACCGTCACGAATCCGAATTTCGGGCAGATCCTGGGAGCGAGCGGAGGGCGGAATATCCAGTTCGCCTTGAAATACATGTTCTGAGGACCATGCGGCATCAAAGACGGGAATCCCGGGGTGTTTTCGGCGTGCTGCCGCCTCCGTCCCGCGCTCGCGATCCCGGGCTGAGGAATGCGTAGCCGGAGTTCGCGAGCGGAAGGTTTGAAGATTGTTCCCTGACCGGGCGAACCAGTCAGGGAGGCGGGGACAAAGCTCGGCCGCCTAAGCACCGTACGGATGCTGAAGATTCTCCCGGCGAGCAGAGAATGGGTCCACCGGCGCGAAGGTGAGTATGGGAAGCTGCGGGTGATAAACAGGGGCGCGACCGGCGGAAGCGGGCTGTCCGGGCTGAGGAGGTATGCGTTTGAAGCTTCTGGGCATTCTCTTATCACTTCTGACGTTCACGAGTGTGCAGGGGGCGGAGCCTCGTCTCAGTCAGATCGAGGTCTTCCGCTCCGGCGAGAACGGGTATCACACGTACCGAATCCCCGCACTGATCACCACGAAGAAAGGGACTCTACTGGCGTTTTGCGAGGGCAGGCGGAATTCAAGCAGCGACACGGGAGATATCGACCTGCTGCTGAAACGCAGCTTCGATAACGGGCAAAGCTGGACGGAGGCGCAGGTCATCGCCGATTTTGGCGGGGACACGATCGGCAACCCGGCTCCGGTGGTGGAACGGAAGACGGGAACGATCGTGCTTCTGCTGACGCGCAATCCGGGCGAGATGAAGGAGCATCAGATCGTGGATTCCGCCGATGAAAGCACCCGCACGGTGTGGATCAGCCGCAGCACGGACGACGGCGCGAGCTGGAGTCCGGCCGAGGAAATCACATCCTCGGTGAAGCGGCCGGACTGGACGTGGTATGCGACAGGTCCGGGCAACGGCATCCAACTCCGGAGCGGACGGCTGGTGATTCCCTGCGACCACAATCGCCAGGGGACGCGCGCGAGGCACTCCCATGTGATCTACAGTGAGGACGGCGGGAGAAGCTGGAAAATCGGCGGGAGCGCGGAAGAGAAGACGAATGAATCCGCCGTCGTCGAGCTGCGGGACGGCTCGCTGCTACTGAACATGCGGAGCTACCACGGGCAGAACAGGCGCGCGATCGCGCACAGCCGGGACGGCGGACTCACCTGGTCATCCGTACAACTTGACCAGGCGCTGATCGAGCCAGTCTGCCAGGCCAGCCTGATCACGGCGGTTCCGCCGGGAAAGAGGAGCGACGGCCGGCTGCTGTTCTCAAACCCGGCCGGCGTCAGGCGCGTACGAATGACCGTGCGGCTCAGCTATGATGACGGGAAATCCTGGCCCGTCGCCAAAGTGGTGCATGAAGGCCCGTCCGCTTATTCCTCGCTGGCGGTTTTGCGCGATCGCACCATCGGACTCCTGTATGAGCGCGGGGAGGCGAGCGCTTACGAACGGATCACGTTCGCGCGTTTTTCCTTGCAATGGCTGGCGCAAAGGTGAAGAGAGCGATGAGAGACTTACACGGAATCATTCCCGCCGTGGTCACGCCGTTCGATGCCGAAGAACAATTCAAGCCGCAAGTGTTTGAGACACTTCTGGAGCGCGTGTATAGCGCCGGCGCGCATGGCGTCTATGTTTGCGGCCAAACCGGCGAAGGACTGCTGCAACCGGTGGAGCAGCGCAAGCGCGTCGCCGAAGCGGCGGTGAGCAATTCGCCGGCCGGCCGGCAGATCATCATTCACACGGGCGCTTACCGGACCGCCGACGCCGTCGAACTGACCCGTCATGCTTCGCGAATCGGCGCCACCGCGGTCAGCAGCCTACCCCCGCTGGGCGCCTACTCGTTCGCTGAGATTCGCGCATATTATGAAGCTCTCGCCGCCGCCGCCGAGGTGCCGCTTCTGATCTACTATTTCCCGGAAGTGTGTCCCGGCATCGCCAGCGCGGAGCAGATCCTCGAGCTGACGTCGATCCCGAACATCGTGGGCCTGAAGTTTACCGATTTCGATCTCTACCGGCTCGAAAGCATCAAAAACAGCGGCGCCGTTCTCTTCAATGGCCGGGATGAAGTCCTCGTGGCCGGGCTATTGATGGGCGCCGACGGGGGCATCGGCACTTTCTACAATCTCGTTCCGGAACTGTTCGTGGAAGTCTATCGGCTGGCGGGCGCAAACGAGTGGCGGCGCGCGCGTGCCGTACAGGCGCGGATCAATGAGCTGATTCGGCTGACGCTACGTTTCCCTCTTTTTCCCGCGGTGAAGCGGATGCTCGGCTGGTCCGGGATCGATTGCGGCGCTTGCCTCGCGCCGCGCCGCCGGCTTTCGGCGGGAGAGGAAGAGCGGCTCCGAGAGGCGCTGGCGGTCTCCAGCTTCGCGGAAAGCGGGTTCCCCGGCCTGGCAGTGCGGTGAACGCGCGACATTACGCATGGCTGCTGGTGGGGCTGTTGTGGGTGGTCGCGCTGCTCAACTACCTGGACCGGCAGGTGATCTTCTCCGTCTTTCCGCTACTCGAGGCGGACCTGAAACTCACGGCAGGCGAACTGGGGCTGCTGAGCACGGTCTTTCTTTGGGTCTACGGAATCCTGAGCCCGTTCGCCGGGTATCTTGCCGATCGTCTCGGACGCGCCAGGATGATCCTGGTCAGCCTGCTGGTGTGGAGCCTGGTCACGTGGGCGACCGGCCACGCCCGAAATTTCGCCGAGCTGATCATGGCACGCGCATTGATGGGTATCAGCGAGGCTTGCTACCTGCCGGCGGCACTCGGTCTGATTGCGGACTATCACGGACCGCGCTCCCGGTCGCTGGCCACCGGGCTTCATCAGAGCGGTTTGTACGCCGGCATCATCCTGGGCGGCGCCGGCGGAGGGTGGATGGGGGAGCGCTACGGGTGGCGTCTGGCGTTCACCATTCTCGGCGTCGCTGGAATACTGTACTTCCTGGTTCTTCGCCGGCTGCTGAAAGCTCCACCGCGCCAGGAAGGCGAGACGGCGCCACCGCCCCTGCTGCTGTCGTTTCGGAAGCTCGCTTCCCTGCCCGGATTCCTGGCCATGACCGCAGTCTTCAGCGCGGTATCGATCGCGAACTGGATCGTGTATACATGGCTGCCCCTGTACTTGTATGAACGGTTCGGGATGAGCCTGGCGCTGGCCGGCTTTTCCGCCACGTTTTATATCCAGGCGGCGAGCTTCGCGGGAATCCTGGCGGGCGGGTGGCTGGCCGATTCGTGGAGCCGCAGGACGACGCGCGGCCGGCTGATGACGCAGGCGCTGGGACTTGCGGCCGCGGCGCCGTTCCTCTTTGTGATCGGCGTGACCGGATCGCAGGCTTTGCTGATCACGGCCCTGATCGTGTTTGGCCTCGGTCGCGGCCTCTACGACTGCAACACCATGCCCACCCTCTGCCAGATCGCGCAGCCGGACCTGCGATCCACCGGCTACGGCATCTTCAATTTCGCCGCCTGCCTCGCCGGAGGCGTCGCCGCGGCACTCGCGGGTTATCTGAAGGCCGCGGTCGGCCTGGGCGCGGCTTTCGAGACGGCTGCTATTCTGCTGCTGGTTTCGGCTGGAATGCTCGCGCGAATCCGCCCCGGCAGCGAGTGACGGCGATGAGCGCGAGCGTGGCTGATCGGCTTATAGGCTGGCGGTGGAAGCAAGCCGGAACCGCTCCCTCACGGTCGCCGGCTCAGAATGAACACTTCCACGCTCGTTAGCAAGGGGTATGCGGGACGGCACGTTATGCGACACTGGCGTGTCATGCGATCGGCGCTTCTCTTCCTTGTGGCGGCGGCGGTCTCGCTGGTGTTCCTGATCGATTTTTGCGGCTGGTTGTACGGTTGCGGCTGCCACTCGCTCTGGGCGGGCGCTGACGCGCACTGCAATATCCATCAGCCCGGCCCGCCCGACTGCCCGTGGTGCGCGATCGGCGTCGCGGGATCGCTGGTTTTCGTGGCCGCGCCGATTCTGGCGGCACAAGCGGGCGTCGTGCTGGCCAGCGCCGGATGGCCCTTCCTGCCGCGGCTGGCGCTGGCCATCCTGGCGTTCCCGGCGACGGGGCTGCTCATAGGGACGGCGATCGGCCTTTGGCGGGGATATTGGAGGTAGCGGCAGGCGTGCGTTGATAATGGAAAGATTCTCATGCCTTCTGACCTAGTTCTGATTCTGTTTGCCTTAGTTGTCCTCTGGCTCGCCATCGAGATCTCCGGAGGCGGCGGAGGCGGCCACCCCGCGCGCGTGTTCCCTCTGCCTTAAGACTGCCGTGCCCTCCGCAATCGTCGTGGGCGGCGGGCTGGCCGGAATGGCGGCCGCGGCGGCGCTCGGCGGGAGCGGCTGGGAGGTGGACCTCTTTGAAGCCCGGCCGTTCCTGGGTGGCCGGGCTGCTTCCTACGAGCTGCCTGGCGGTGAAGGACCGATCGACAACTGCCAGCACGTCCTGTTGCGCTGCTGCCGCAACCTCCTCGATTTCTACCAGCGGCTAGGGGTCTCGCAACGCATCCGCTTCCACCGCGAGTATTACTTCGTCGAGCCCGGCGGACGCATCTCGGCGCTGCGCGGAGGGCGCTTGCCAGCGCCGCTGCACCTCGCGGGATCGTTTGCCCGACTGCGATTTCTCTCCGTGTCCGACAAGATAGCCGTTGCCCGCGCGATGGCGGCGCTCGCGCGCGAGCGCCATCGCCGGAGCGACCTTGACCGCATCACGATGCTCGAATGGTTGCAGGAAAAGCGCCAGACGCCCGGCGCTATCGAGCGTTTCTGGCGGCAGGTGCTGGTGAGTGCAATCAACGAAGACCTCAACCGCATGGCCGCGGTCCACGGATTTCAGGTGTTCGCCCTCGGTTTCCTGGCGGGCGGCGATGCCTACGAGATGGGCGTCCCCGCGGTACATCTCGGCGACCTGTATGGAACGGCCGCGTGGGCGCGGTGGCCGAACGTGCGGCTGCACCCGCGCACAACCGTTGAGCGCGTGGAGCCTGGATGCGCGCACGCGGGAAGGACGGTAGCACGCGCCGGCGCGGTCATCCTTGCTGTCCCGTTCGAGCGGGTGCGGGCGCTGGCGGACCTCGAGGTTCCCGAAATGGAGCATGCTCCGATCACCGGAGTGCATCTCTGGTTCGATCGTCCCGTGATGGAGCTGCCGCACGCGACGCTGCTGGACCGCACGATGCAGTGGGCCTTCAACAAGGGCGAGGGCCGCTACATCCAGCTTGTCGTGAGCGCCTCGCGAGCATTGGCGCCGATGCCACGGAACGAGATTATCGCGCTGGCGGCCGCGGAACTGGGCGAATTCTTTCCGGCGGCGCGGAGCGCGCGGCTCCTCAAGGCGCACGTAGTCAAGGAAGTACGTGCGACCTTTTCCGCACGGACTGGATTGGAACGGGAGCGCCCGGCAGCGAAGACGCATCTGCCCGGCGTCTTCCTCGCGGGCGACTGGACGCGCACCGGCTGGCCGGCGACGATGGAGGGCGCGGTGCGCAGCGGCTATCTCGCGGCGGAGGCGGCGGCGGAACTTGCGAGAACGCCCCGGCGCTTTCTGATCGCGGACCCCGGTTGAGGCGGACCGGACAGCGCGGCAAGCGCGGCAGGCGAGGAGAGCGGGAAACAACCATCGGGGCGCACTTCGACGATGCCTCTCGAAGGGACCGGCACGAGCGGTCCGCGTTCTCGAGGCCAGTGCGATTCGGGACGATGCGAGCAGCTCATCGGCACGCAGGGACGGCTCCTGTCCGGCTCACGCGCCCGGGTCAGGCCCCGTGTCGCGCCTTGCACTTCGCCGAGCCGCGCAGGCGGGTTTTCCTTTGGCCTGTGTCGCGCAGCCGGAACGGCGGCCGGCAATCAGCCGCAAGAGCAGACTGGAGAACAAGGATCGAGCCATCAGTTTGCGGGCTTAATTAACGGCTGCTGACGAGCGCCGGCGCGGCAGTGCCGACGTACCACTCGTAGGCGCTGCGGATGCCCTCTTCCAGCGGAATACGCGGCTGCCACCCGAGCGCCCGGATGCGCGAGATGTCGAGCAGCTTGCGCGGCGTGCCGTCGGGTTTCGACGTATCGAAGACAATGCGGCCGCCATAGCCGGTGACGCGCCGGACCAATTCCGCCAGCTCGCGAATCGTCAGGTCCTGGCCGGCGCCGACGTTGATGATCTCGGGCGAATCATAGTGGAGCATCAGGAAGAGCGCCGCGTCCGCGAGGTCGTCGACGTGCAGAAATTCGCGGCGCGCGTTTCCGGAGCCCCAAACCAGCACCTCGGGCGCGCCGGCGAGCTTCGCCTCGTGAAATTTCCGCAGCAGCGCGGGGAGTACATGGGAGTTCTGGGGATGGAAATTGTCACCGGGTCCGTAGAGGTTCGTCGGCATCAGGCTGATGCCGCAGAACCCGTACTGTCTGTAATAGGCCTGGACCATCTTGATACCGGCGATCTTCGCAACGGCATAGGCCTCGTTGGTGGGCTCGAGAGGGCCGGTGAGCAGGTACTCCTCTTTCATCGGCTGCGGCGCGTGCTTGGGGTAAATGCAGGACGAGCCGAGAAATGCGAGCTTTTCCACGGCGTGCCGGCGGGCGGCGTCGATGACGTTGATCTGGACCGCCAGATTCTCGCGGATGAAGTCGGCGGGATAGGTGTCGTTGGCCAGAATGCCGCCGACTTTGGCCGCCGCCATGAACACATACTCCGGTTTGGCGCCGGTAAAGAATCGCTCGACGGCGGCGGCGTCGGTCAGGTCCAGTTCCTGCCGCGTGCGAACGATGAGATTCGCGTAGTCTTGCTGCTGGAGGCGCCGGCAGATGGCAGAGCCGACCAATCCGCGGTGCCCGGCGACGAAAACGCGGGACGACTTATGCATGCGAGGCCCCGCGCGTGATCACCCGGTGACCGGCAGCGGCGAGCGTCTGCTCCTGCCGAGCCAGCTCGAGGTCATGCTCCATCATCATGCGCACCAGTTCAGGGAAGCTCATGCGCGGGCGCCAGCCGAGCTGCCGGCGCGCTTTCGAGGCATCGCCGAGCAGGAAATCGACCTCGGTCGGCCGGAAGTAGCGGGAGTCGATCTCGACATGCTTGTTCCAAGCAACACCGCAGCAGTCGCCGGCCACGTCCAGGAACTCGCGGACGGAATGCGATTCGCCGGTCGCCACCACGTAATCGCCGGCCTCGCCATGCTGCAGCATCAGCCACATCGCCTCGATGAAGTCGCCAGCGTAGCCCCAGTCGCGCCGCGCCTCGAGATTGCCGAGGTAAAGCTTCTCCTGCCTCCCGCACTTGATGCGCGCCAGCGCCCGCGTGATCTTGCGCGTGACGAAGGTCTCGCCCCGGCGCGGGGACTCGTGATTGAAGAGGATGCCATTGCAGATGAACAATCCGTAGGCCTCGCGGTAATTTACCGCGTACCAATGCGCCGCGACCTTGCTCACCGCGTAGGGACTGCGGGGATAGAACGGCGTGGTCTCATTTTGCGGCGGCGTGGCCGCGCCGAACATCTCCGAGGATCCCGCCTGATAGAACCTGACCTCCCGCCCGGTGTTCCAGACGTAATCGCGGACGGCTTCGAGCAGCCGGAGCGTGCCCGTGGCGACTACGTCCGCGGTGTACTCGGCCTGATCGAAGCTCACCCGCACGTGCGACTGCGCGGCCAGGTTATAGATCTCATCCGGCTGAACCTTCTCGATGACGCGCCGCGTGCCCGTGCCGTCGGTCAGGTCGCCATAGTGGAGGTGCAGGGACGATCCGCGCTCGTGGGGGTCGATGTAGATGGAGTCGAGCCGATCGGTGTTGAAGGTGGAGGCGCGGCGGATGAGGCCGTGCACCTCGTAGTCTTTGGCCAGGAGGAACTCCGCGAGGAAAGAACCATCCTGGCCGGTGATCCCCGTGATCAGGGCCTTTTTCATGAGTTCCTTGTCAGTTTACCGCGTGGGGGAGGAAGAGCGAATTCAGAAGGCGAGAAGACGGTTGCTCATTCGCCTGCGGCGGACAGCGACGGATGAAAAGGCTCCGCCTCCACTGGGTCCCGGAAGACGCGGCGGGCCCGATCGAAGGGCGCCACTTCGGCGCAAATCGCGGTACACTTGCAGTTTTCACCCACGAAAACAGAGGTACATCATGCTTGCACGTTTTAGGAATCTAACCCGCCGCCGCCTGTTCGAATACACGGGTTTCGCCGCCGGGCTTCGTTACGTGCCCGGCGTCGCGGCGGCTGCGCCGGTCGAAGGCGGGGCGCTCCAGATCGGCCCCAATCTCTATCAATCCATTGGAGTTCGCCCGCTCATCAACTGCAAGGGGACATTCACGATCGTGAGCGGCTCGCTTCTTCTGCCCGAAGTCAGGCAGGCCATGATGGAAGCGAGCAAACATTACGTACATTTAGACGAGCTGATGGACGGAGTCGGCCGGCGCCTGGCGGCACTCACGGGCGCCGAGTGGGGCATTGTGACCAACGGCTGCGCGGCCGCGCTGACCCACGCCACCTCGGCCTGCATCGCCGGCGCCGACCCGGAGAAGATGCAGCGGCTTCCCCACCTTGTTGGCCTCAAGAACGAGGTCATCGCGCCGCGCCACTCGCGCAACGTTTACGATCACGCGATCCGCATGCTCGGGGTCAAAATGATCACGGTCTCGACAGCGGACCAACTGCAGCGTGCGTTTAGCGAGCGCACCGCCATGGTCATGGTTTTGGCCGGACCATCGTCCGATGCTGAGCCGATGTCGACGCAGACCATTTCACGCCTCGCCCGCGAGAAGGGAGTGCCGGTAGTGGTGGACGCGGCGGCCGAACATCTGACCATCCCGAACAAGCATCTGCAGGCCGGCGCCCACATGGTCTGCTACAGCGGAGGCAAGTGCATCCGCGGGCCGCAATCGGCGGGCCTCCTGCTCGGCCAGAAGGACCTGGTGCGCGCCGCCTGGCTAAACAGCGCGCCACATCACGCCTTCGGCCGCTCGCTCAAAGTCGGTAAAGAGGAAATCATGGGCATGCTGGCGGCGGTGGAAACCTGGGTGAAGCGCGACCACGATGCCGAGTACCGAGCGTGGGAGTCCTGGATCGGCCACATCGCCGAGCGCGCGAGCCAGGTTCCCGGCGTCACCACGCGAGTGCGCCCGCCACGCGGTCTCTCCAACCGCGCGCCGCTGCTCGATATTACCTGGGATGCCGAAAAGATCGGCATCGCCGGCCACGAAGTCGAGAAGTATCTGTATGAGTCCGATCCGCGCATCGTCCTGGGCGGAGCTTCGAGGCCCAACACGCGGCCCAGCTCGATCACGATCATGCCCTACATGATGCAGCCCGGCGATCACAAGGTTGTCGCCGAGCGCATCCAGGCGGTACTGGCGAAACCGCCGGCCGCCGCGCGCCAGGCCAAACCCGGGGGTTCGGCCGCGAACGTCGCCGGCCAGTGGAACCTCCATCTCAAGTACTTCGTGGGAACCGCCGAGCACAACCTGGTTTTCGAGCAGAAGGACGCCGAGCTGACCGGCACTCACCGCGGCGACGTCACGAGCGGCGACCTGCACGGTTGGGTCGAAGGCTCCGAAATCCGGTTCTCCAGCCGCCATCCGTACGAGGGCACCGCGCTGCCGTATGAGTTCGCCGGTCAAGTCTCGGGCGAGACCATGAGCGGCCAGGTCATGCTGGGCGAGTACGGGGTCGGCGAATGGACTGCCGACCGCAGGAAGTATCGGGCCTGATGAACCGCCGCGCGTTCGTCAGCATGCTGGGCGGGGCCACCGCCGCTCTCGCCCAGCAGCGCCCGTATGACATTCTCATCCGCAACGGCGAGGTGCGGGATCCCGGGCAGAAGCTGCGCCGCAGGGCCGACGTCGCGATCCGCAACGGCCGCATCGCCGCCGTCGAAGACAGGATCGCGCCTGAACGGGCTCTCGATGTGATCGATGCGTCCGGCCTGTACGTTGTGCCGGGGCTGGTCGACTTGCACACGCACTGCTATCACAGCGCCACAGCGACGGGAATCGAAGCCGACCCGGTGGCGGCGCGCTCGGGCGTCACCACCTGGGTCGACGCCGGTACGTTCGGCTACTCCCAAATGCCGGGCTTCCGCCGCTTTATCGTGAATCCCGCGCAGGTCCGGATATACGGTTTTGTCTACCTGTACATGAACGACCGCAATCCGGACGATGACGCGATTCGCTACATTCGCTCGCAGATGCGCGCCACGGGCGAGACTGCCACGCGCAACCGCGACATCATTCTCGGGGTCAAGGTGCAGGTCGGCTCGAACATGAGCGGCCGCTACTCGCCCGAGATCTTCCGGATCGCACGCGAGCTGTGCGACAAATACAAGCTGAAGATGATGGCGCACATCAGCTTCGCGCCGCCCGAAACCGACGAGGTGATGCCGCAGATGCGTCCTGGGGACGTGGTCACGCACTGCTACAACACGCATACGATCGGCATCCTGGACGCAAACAAAAAGGTGCGGGCGAGTGTGCGCGAGGCCCGCAGCCGCGGCGTCCATTTCGACGTGGGCCACGGGTCGGGCAGCTTCAACTTCGCGATCGCGCGCCAGGCGCTCGAGCAGGGTTTTCCGCCCGATTCCATTTCCACGGACGTCTACTCCAGCAACATCAACGGCCCGGTGTACGACCTGCCGACCACCATGAGCAAGCTGCTCGCGCTGGGCATGAGTTTCGACGACGTGGTGGAGAAGTGTACCGCCGCTCCCGCGCGCGTGGTGGACCGGCTGCCCGGCATGGGCTCGATCACCGCCGGCGGGCCCGCCGACCTCGCACTGCTTGCCATCGAGAGCGGGAGCTTCCAGCTCATCGATTCGCAGAAAAACCTGCTGAAGACCGAAAAGCGGATCGTGAGCCGTTTAACGATCTGCCGCGGCAAGCGGCTGGTCGCGCCGATGTGAGGGAGACGCATGAAGCTGACATTTCTGATCGCGGTTTTTGCTGCCGCGCTGTTTGCGGCAGAGCTCAAAGTGGTCTCGCCGCCGGGGGCGACGACGGTGGGCCCGTACAGCCCCGGCATCTGGGCCGGCGAATTTCTCTACGTATCCGGCCAGGGCGCGCGCAACAAGGAAGGTAAGTTCGCGGCGAGCGTCGAGGAGCAGGTCGCCGACACGCTCTCGAACATTCAGACGATCCTTGAGACCGCCGGCCTCACGATGGAGCACGTCGTCTATACGCAGGTTTACATGGCCGACGTCTCGCAGTACGAGCGCATCGGCGTGGCCTGGCGAAAGTACTTCCCCAGGAACGGGCCGGCGCGGGCGACGCTCGGGGTATACAAGATGCCCACCGACACGCCGGTGGAGATCACGGTCGTGGCGATTCGCGACCTCAGCCGCAAGCGTGCGGTAAACCCGCCCGGGTGGACGGCGGGCATTCCCGCGGGTGTGCTTGCCGGCGACCGGCTGTACCTGAGCGGCCTGGTGGGTTGGGATCCGCAGACCCGCGCGATTCCCAGCGAACCCGCCGCGCAGGTGCAGCTCGCGCTGGACCGCATCCGATCGGTGCTGACCGCTGCCGGGATGGATTTCCGCAATCTCGTGTTCGTCAATCCGTACCTCACCGACAAGGTGCCGATGGACGTGATGAATCGCATCTACGCGAAGCATTTCGAGTTCGGCAACACGCCCGCGCGCGCCACCATCCGCGTACACGGCCTTCCTCACGGGACGAACATCGAGTTTACGGGCGTTGCGATTCGCGATCCGGCGAAGCGGCGCGCCGTGCGGCCGAAGAACATGGCGTCAAGCGCCACCGCGAGCCCCTGCGTGTGGGCGGACGACACGCTCTACTGCTCCGCCAAGGCAGGGTTCATCCCGGGCCCCAACGGCGGGATTTACGCCGCCACCGTGGAACACCAGGTGCGGCAGACCATGCGCAACCTGCTCGACGGTCTGGAAGAGGCCGGTCTGGGGTTGCAGAATGTGGTTGCGACGAACGTATACCTCGACAACCTCGAGGAATTCGTAAAGATGAACAGCACGTATGGCCAGTACTTCACCGCGATGAAGCCGACGCGCACCACGGTGCAGCCTCTGGCGCCGGTGGAGCGGAAGCCCGACGAGCGAGGGCGCTCTCCGAGGCTCGAAGAGATCTCGCTGATTGCGGTGAAGTAGCGGGCGGACGGACGTGTGAGCGGCGGGGTGCGGCATTTGCAGCGGCCCCGGGTTGTTTCCGGCCAGCCCGGCGGAATCAGCGGAATCAGCGGATGCCGCGACAATACGATGCAACGCTGTTACAATACGTCGCGCGGAGGGATTATGACATTGAAGCGCCTCGTTTTCCCGATCCTGCTTTGCGGGATTCTGGGAGTGACCATTGCGCAGGTGGCCCGAACACAACAGGGCCAGGTTGCAGCGCCCGCGCAAAGAGAGCGGACAGCGGAGCCCCGGATCTACAACACGGTCAAGCAGAAGCTGGCGGAAGGTAAGCAGGTGGTCTGTGCTACCGTGTCCGCGGCGGAGCCGGAAGCCTACTGCGCCATTGCCAATTCCGGGTTCGACTGCACCTGGATCGAGATGCAGCATAGCACGCTCACGTATGATCAGACGGCCCACCTGATTTCGAGCTGCAAGGGCGCGAAGGCCATTCCGATGGTTCGAGTGCCGGATGCGACCGACGGCGATATCCAGAAGGCGACGGACCTTGGGGCGCTGGGAATCATCGTGCCCATGGTCGATACCGTCGAGAAGGCGCAGGCGGCGGTCAAGTATGCGAAATACCCGCCGATCGGGCGGCGCAGCCAGGGCGGCGGCCAGCACAGCCGGATCTGGGGAAGCGACTACCGCCGGACGGCCAACGACAACATCATGGTGGTGGCCATGATCGAGAACCCGGCGGGCGTGGACATTGCCGATCGGATCGCCGCAGTCCCGGGGGTCGATGTGGTTTTCGCCGCCAGTACGGATTTGGGGAGCTTCTCGGGATTTCCGCCCACGGGGCCGGACCGGAAAGGCAACCCGCAGTACGAGGCGCTGGTTACCCGGATCCACGACTCTGTTCTGAGTGCGAAGAAGTACCTAGGGGGGCCGCTTAACTGGAAGGACCGTCCTGGATTCACGTTCTTTCAGGGACCTACGATAGGAGCGATGGTGAATGCAGGAGCGCCGATCGTACTCGGGACCGCAGCTACTCACGGTCGCCGCGCCGGCGCGCCGGTCGAGTAATCACGGCAGGCCCGTGCCGGCGAGTCCACGACGGCTCGAGTTGCTCAAAGCCCGCCTTTTCGCTCTCCGCGGCGCGGACCACCTTCCGCTGCAGTCACGGATCCGGGGAGCATGAGCACGCGCCCGTACAACGCGCTTATGTGCATTCGCGGGAGCCCGGTCCGGTTCGTCAAATTGTGCAAATTGTGACCTCGGCTTGACTTCCGTTTGCCGGCAAGGTTATAACGCCTACACAGACCTTAACCTGCAAGCGAACATGATGCGGCTTCTTTGCTTATCCCTTCTGGCTTTGACGGCGTTCGGCCAAACGGCCCAGATTACCGGTCGAGTGACCGATCCAACCGATGCTGTCGTGCCCGGCGTGGAGATCACAGTCACAAATACGGCCACCTCGGTCGTCATGAAAACCTCCACCAATGCCAGCGGCATCTTTACCGTCCCCCTGCTGCCGGTTGGCTCGTACAGAGTGGAGGCTCAGAAGGCTGGTTTCCGCCCCGTCACTCACGAGCGCATTACGCTGGCGGTGGACCAGGTTGCGCGCCTGGACATCGTCCTCCAGGTCGGTCAGATCACCCAGGCTGTGGAAGTCAGTGCCGTGGCTCCAATTCTGCAAACCGACAGCTCGGCGCTTGGACAGGTGGTGGACAGCTCGAAGATTGCCAATCTACCGCTGAACGGCCGGAGCCCTTTCCGCCTGGTGCAATTGACACCGGGCATTCTGAGTGCGCCCTCGGCCAATGGCCAGTTCGGCGATTTGGCGGTGAACACTACCTGGGACTCCAATTTCTCGATTAACGGCGGCCGCTTTCAATCGAACGAAGTGCAGATTGACGGCGTCCCCAGCACCGCTGGTTTCTTCAACCAGATCACGACCATCCCCTCGGTGGAGGCCACCCAGGAGTTCAAGGTACAGTCCAACAATCTTTCCGCGGAGTGGGGCCGGAGCGGCGGCGGTGTTCTGAATGTCTCCACTAAGTCCGGCACCAACGAACTCCACGGCACGCTTTATGAGTTCCTGCGGAACAGCGCATTCGATGCCAACGAATTCTTCAACAACCGTGCGGGCCGGTCTATTCCTCCCTTCCGGATGAACCAGTTCGGAGGCTCGGCGGGCGGTCCCCTGGTGCTCGGCAAGCTGTACAACGGCCGCAGCAAGACGTTCTTCTTCGCGGATTATCAGGGCAGCCGCTGGCGCCGCGGCAGTGTTTTCTTTACCACGGTGCCGACCGCGCTCGAGCGCACGGGCGACTTCGGCCGCACCCTGAACAACCGCGGCGAGACGGTCGTGATTTACGATCCACTGACCACAATACGAGACCCCGCTCGCGCCGGGCAGTACATACGCTCGCCGTTCGCGGCGAACGCAATTCCCGCGAGCCGGATTGATCCCATCGCCCGCAAGCTCATCGAGTACTTTCCGCAGCCCAACACCGCGGGCGACCGCTACACGGGCTTCAACAATTTCGTAAGCAACGCGAGCCGCATCGTCGACCAGAATCAGTTCAGCGGCCGCATGGACCACAACTTTTCCGAACGTCACCGCATCTATGGCCGCTTCGCCCGGATGGTGACGGTGTTGACTCAGCCTGACGTGTTCGCGAACGTAGCCACGCCGGGCGCCGGTTCCGTCGGGACCACGCCCTTTCGCCAGCACACCTTCGCCTTCGACGACACCCTGACCCTGAGTGCCACGGCCATTCTGGATATCCGCTACGGTTTTGCACGCTGGTATCAACTGCGGACGACTCGCAGCTACGGGTTCGACCAGCGCCAGTTGGGCTTTCCGGCCAGCCTCGTGAGCCAGTTTCAAATACCCGTGTTTCCCGCCATTACGATCGACCAGTATTCGGGGCTTGGCGGTCAAAGTTATCTCGACAACGGGAACGACACGCACAGCATTCTCCCGTCGTTGACCTGGATCGCCGGGAAACACACGTTGAAGTTTGGCGGCGACATGCGGCTGCGCCGCATCAACTACTTCAACAACAATGGCGCGGGTGGAAGCTATACCTTCAACCGCATCTACACCCGCGGGCCCGACCCGAACCGGTTCTACAATGATGCCGGCAACGGAATGGCCAGCCTGCTGCTTGGAATGCCGGCCAGCGGCAGGGCCCCCCTCGAGTCCGGCGCGTCGCTGCAGAACTGGTATTGGGCAGGTTACGTGCAGGACGATCTCCGGCTGACCTCGAGGCTCACGGTCAATTTTGGGTTGCGCTATGAGACCGAATCCCCTTACACGGAGCGCCGCAACTCACTCGCGTGGTTCGATTCCGCGGCGCCATCCCCCGCGCGCAACACGCAATTTCCGAATCTGACCGGCGCGTTGCACTTCGCCGATGACGACTCACGCCACATTTTCGACTGGGACCGCAACAACTTCGCTCCGCGCGCGGGCATAGCCTACACGCTGTTCCCGCGAACGGTGATCCGCGCGGGAGCCGGGTTGTTTTACTCGCCGCTCGAAATCAGCAACAACGCCGTGGGCTTCATTCCCAACCCGGGCTACAGTTCCTCAACGCCGTTGGTAGCGTCGGTGGACGGCGGTCTCACACCGTTTCGCACGCTCGCGAACCCCTTCCCCGAGGGGCTGAACCAGCCCACTCGGAACAGCCTCGGGGCGAGCACATATCTCGGTCAGGGCCTGACCGTATGGGACCAGACGCCCATCACACCGACGGTGTGGCAATGGAACTTCGATGTGCAGCAGCAGATCGCTCGCGACCTGGTTTTCGACATTGCGTACGCCGGCAGCAAGGGCACGCATCTCGCCTACCGCAACCGTGAAATCAATGCGCTGGATCCCAAGTACCTCTCGGAGGGCACCGCGCTGCTGGCGCAAGTAACCAACCCGTTCTACGGAACGATCACCACTGGTCAACTGGCGCAGCCCCGAGTGGTGCAGCGCTCGCTGCTGCTGCCCTACCCGCAGTACACCTCCATTCAGGTCATCAATTCCACGTCGGCGAACTCCAACTATCACTCCCTACAACTGAAGCTGGAGAAGCGTTTTTCCGCCGACATCAGCTTTCTGGTGGCGTTTACAGGCGCGAAGCTGCTGACCGACGCCAACTCGCAGGTGGCCCCCATCGGCCCGGGGGGTTCCGCCTCGGTCCAGAACTGGTATGACCTGCGGTCGGAGAAAGGTCTTTCGGAGTCGGATGTCGCCCGCAACCTGACCGTGAGCTACGTTGTAGGATTGCCGTTCGGTCCGGGCAAAGCGCTGTTCGCCAATACAAAAGGATTGGCGCGGCGTCTGGCGGAAGGCTGGCAGGTGAATGGGGTTACCAGTTACCGCTCTGGAGTTCCCTTGATGATCACCGCGCCCATTCCCAACGGCGGCAACCGTCCTAACAGCACCGGGCGGAGCGCCAGGATCAGCGAGGACCGCCCGCGCGGCGAGGCGATCGAGAAATGGTTCGACACCGCGCAATTCGTCATGCCGGCTTCCTTCACCCTGGGCAACGTGGGCCGCACGCTGCCGGACGTGCGCGGCCCCAACCTGATCAACGTTGATTTTTCGCTGATCAAGAACACGACGCTATGGGAAAGAGCCACGCTCCAGTTTCGTGCGGAGGCCTTTAATACTTTCAACCGCCCGAACTTCTGGCTGCCGGTAGTCGGCATGGGCAGCGGACAGTTCGGCCAGGTCAATTCGACCACCGGCCAGCCGCGCGTTGGCCAACTGGCGCTCAAGCTGATGTTTTGAACGGTGGTTGGCTGACGGGTTCGTGGCGGGGCGTCTGGCGGACGGCGGCGTGCATTGCGGGCTGGGCCACGATGCCGGCTGTGGTGGGCGGTCGCAGACTCGAACTGCGGACCTCCTGCTTGTAAGGCAGGCGCTCTAACCGGCTGAGCTAACCGCCCGCTGCCTGTACCAGTGTAACGGGGCCGCCCCTTACTGCGCCTCGGGTTTGGCCGGCGGGGCGCCGCTTAACCGCTCGATTTCAGCGAGCTGTTGCCGCGCCTGGGCAGAGTTGGCGGCATTCGGCGCGAGCTTGATATAAGTGCGCATAGCATCGGCCGCGCCTTTGTAGTCGTGCTTGTTGGCGAGCAGCGCGGCCAACAGGTGGTGCGCCTGCGGGAAGCGCTGCGGATCCATCTTCAGCGCCTCGCGGACGTGCTCCTCCGACACATCGAACTTCTGCAGGTTGTAGTTCGCTACAGCACTGTAAAAGTAGGGATCCGGGGAAAAGAACGGGTTGAGCCGCAGCAGCGTGGAGGTGTAATCGGCCACCTCGCGCCATTTCTGGTCGGTCGCCGCCAGGCGCGCGAGCTGCGCGTACGGCGTGACCAGCTTGGGGTCCGCCTTGAGCGATTCCTGGTAGGCGTTGCGGGCGTCGTCGAGCTTGTTCTGCTGCTGGTACACCGTCCCCAGCTCATACCAGGCGACCGCGAACTTCGGGTACAGCCCGACCGCCTTCTTCAACTCCTTCTCGGCGTTGGCAAACTTCTTCTTTTTTGTTTCCTGCCGGCCTTTCTCGAACGCCTTGCGGGCGTCTTTCGGCGCGAACGCTGTGGTGGCGCTGAAGGTGAAGCCCTCCACCTTCGCAAGCCGGTGCAGCACGATGGTGCCGATGTCCGGATTATCCATGGCGCGGCGGCCGGAGAGGTTGACGACGTCCGAGCGAAAACCTGCGAGCGAGGCGCGCAGATCGCAGCCCATCAGATCGCGCTCGGAGATCCCGCGCTGCCCGAAAGGCGAGCGCGAAGCACCCGAGCGGCTGCCCATGGCGCTCGGGTCCATTTCTGCCGAGCTGACACTGGCGTCCATCATGACGGCCGCGTTATTGCCGCCGAGCTGAATACTGAAACGGCCCTTTGAATCGGTGTAGCCCTCCGGGCGCGGCATGCCATTGCAGACGCGCTCGATCACCACCTGCTCAGGCGGGGGCGTGCCGTCGTCCATGACGACCTTGCCGGACAGAAAGATCATGCGCTGCATCTCGGGCATCTGCTGGCGGGGCTCAGGGAAGGGCTGCTGCTGCGGCTGCCTTCCCATTCCGGGGTCGCGGCCGGGCGTGCCGGGAACGCCGGGAGCACCGCCCGGTGCACCAGGCTGCTGTCCTCCCGTGCCCCCACCACCGGGCGGGGACGCGGGTGGCGCCTGCGCGCCAGCCTCCTGTGCCGCAAGCATGGAAGCGCACACGAGCAGCGCCAGCGCCACGGAAACGAAATGGCGAAAAGCAGGACCGGTTTTCATTGGGGGTACCTCCAGGACTTGCTTGAATTATGGCACACGGCCCACAACCTGAGCAAAACGCCGGGCCGATCTGGGGCACTGGGGGGAGGGCGAGTCGACACCATGGCAGCCAGGCGGGGTTACGATGGGTTGTCATGAACATCCGATCTCTGGCAGTGCTCTGCGCTACACTTATGCTCCCGGCCTGCAGTGAATCGCCCAAGCCGGCGGAGGCGCGCAAAGAACCGGAGAAGGCCGCCGAGCCGATCACCGCCCGCCGCGCTTTTCAGCAGATGTACATTACCGCACGTGGTTGGGCGCCGGACGCCCAGGGCTTGCGCTGCCGGAACGTGCCTCTGGCGGAAGTCAAAGCAGCCGAGCCGGGAAAGGCCGGCGCATGGGAATGCACGTTCGTGTCGCCCAGCCAGCAGAAGATGAGGACTTACACGTACTCGATCGTGGAGGCCGCCGGCAACCTCCATACAGGCGTCTTCGGCAATGTCCCCGAAAACTGGGGTGGGTCGCGACCGAACGCGCAGCCGTGGACGGTAGCCGCATTCAAGATCGACTCCAACGCCGCTTACGAAACTGCTCTCAAGAAGAGCGCCGCGTACGTGAAGAAGAACCCGGACAAGCCGGTGATGTTCCTGCTCGAACAGACCAGCCGCCATCCGTACCTGACCTGGCGGGTGATCTGGGGAGAGTCAATCAGCACCAGCAATTACTCGGTCTATGTGAACGCCAGCACGGGCGACTACCTGGAGACGATGCGGTAGGCGTCCCGCACGGATTGGGGTCACCGCCCTAACGCTTGCGGCGGCCCCCGGATTCGGTGTTGTTCGGCGCGGCGTGGGCCACAGGGATGAGGGAGTGTCTAGCGGGCGGCTCGGGAGGCGTGAGATTGCGGGCGAGCTCGGTATTGAGGGTGGCTACGAATTCCTCGATCTGCTTCTGCATGGCCGACATCTTCTCGCGCATATTGAGAATGACCTCAACGCCGGCGAGATTGACGCCCAGATCGCGGGTGAGTTTGAGAATCACTTCCAGCCGCTCGATGTCTTCATCCGTATACATGCGGGTGTTGCCTTCGGTGCGCGACGGCATCAGTAGTCCTTCGCGCTCGTACAGCCGCAGCGTCTGCGGGTGAATCTGGTACTGCTCGGCGACCGCGGAAATCATGTAGCCGGCTCTCGATTTCGACTTCGCCATATCAGATTTTGCTCCAGACTTCGGCTCTGGGATCTTCGGTTTGCAGTTTGGCGAATTCGCGCAGCAGCTCCCTGGTCTTTTCGTCCCGGACCCTGGGCGCCTGCAGGACAACGTCGACGATCTGGTCGCCGCGGCGGTTCTTGCGCGGATTGAAGACGCCTTTCTCGCGCAGCCGGAACTTCTGACCGTTTTGCGTGCCCTGAGGAATCTTGAGCAGCGCGCGCCCGTCGATGGTGGGCACCTCGATTTTGGCGCCGAGCCCGGCTTCGACGATGCTGACGGGCAACTGGATATGAATGTCATCCCCCTCGCGGCGAAACAGCGGGTGCTGCTCGACCCGAACGGTGATGTAGAGGTCGCCGGCCGGAGCGCCCATGGTGCCGGCATTGCCTTTGCCCGCGACGCGCAGCCTCGAGCCTGTCTGTGCGCCCGGCGGAATGCGCACCTCGACGATCTCGGAGCGGCCGACGCGGCCATCGCCATGGCAGGTCGGGCAGGCATTCCTCAAGCGGCCCTGGCCGCCGCATCGCGGACAGGTGAGGTTGAACCGCATGGCTCCCGCCATCTGAGTGACGGTTCCGCTGCCGTTGCATTGCGGGCACACCGGGCTGCCCTCGCCCGTGTACCCGGCGCCCTTGCAGGGAGGGCAGACGTCCTGGCGCGTGATATTGAGCTTGACCTGGGTGCCCCGGATGGCTTCCCAGAAGCCGATCGAGAGCGAGTATTCGAGATCGGCTCCGCGCTGCGGCTGGGCCTGACCGGGAGCGGCGCGGCCGCCGAAAAACTGGCTGAAGATGTCACGGAACCCGCCGCCGCGGAAGCCTTCGGCGCCGGCGCCGCCCGCGAAATCGGAGAAGTCGAAGCCGCCGAAGTCCATGTGCGGGCCCTGGCCGGTACCGGCGCCCGGACCGGCGCCGGGCATACCCGTCTCGGAATAGAAGCCTAACTGGTCATACATCTGGCGCTTCTTCGGTTCGCTCAGGACGTCGTAGGCGTGCTGAACGCTCTTGAAGCGCTCCTCGGCCGCCTGGTCGCCGGGGTTGAGGTCGGGGTGGTACTTGCGCGCAAGCCGCCGGTAAGCTTTGCGGATCTCCTGGTCGCCAGCGGTGCGGGGGACACCCAGCACTTCGTAATAATCCTGCTGCTTCGTCGCCATAAGCGGAACCGGAACCGAGCAGCAGGACAGGCCCGGAGGCCTGTCCTACTTGTTCTTCTCGTCAACGTCGACAAACTCGGCGTCGACCACGTCTTCTTTCTTCTCGCGCTTTTCTTCCGCGGGCGCCGCGCCCCCGTCCGGCGGGGCCGAGGAGGCGCGGTACATGGCCTCAGCCAGTTTATGGCTGGCCTGGGTCAACTTGTCCGCGGCCGCGTTGATCTGCTCGACCGTTCCGCTCTGGATCGCCTTCTTGGTCTCTTCGAGCGACTCTTCGACGGTTTTCGCGTCCTCGTCGCTAATCTTCGAGCGATGCTCGCGCAGCATCTTTTCGACGTTGTAGACCATCGAGTCGGCGCGATTGCGGGCATCGATCTCGTCGCGCTTGCGGCGGTCCTCGGCCACGTGGGCTTCAGCGTCCTTGGCCATCTTGTCCACCTCGTCCTTGCTCAGACCGGAGGACGACGTGATGGTGATCTTCTGCTCGTTGTTGGTGGCCTTGTCCTTGGCGGTGACGTTGAGGATACCGTTGGCATCGATGTCAAAGGTCACCTCGATCTGAGGCACGCCGCGGGGCGCCGGCGGGATGTTCGTGAGCTGGAACACTCCAAGAAGCCGGTTGTCGCGCGCCATCGAACGCTCCCCCTGGTACACTTTGATCTCGACCGACGTCTGGCTATCCGCGGCGGTGGAGAAGATCTCACCTTTGCGAGTCGGGATCGTCGTGTTGCGCTCGATCAGCTTTGTAAACACGCCGCCGAGCGTCTCGATGCCGAGCGACAGCGGCGTCACGTCGAGCAGGAGCACGTCCTTGACCTCGCCGCCGAGCACGCCACCCTGGACTGCCGCGCCGACCGACACCACTTCGTCCGGGTTCACGCTCTTGTTCGGTTCCTTGCCGAACACGCCTCGAACCATCTCGTTGACTTTGGGGATACGCGTCGAGCCGCCGACGAGCACGACCTCATCGATGTCGTTCGGGGTCAGGCCGGCATCGGTGAGCGCCTGCTTGCAGGGTCCGACCGTGCGGTCGAGAATATCGGCGATCATCGACTCGAACCGCGCGCGTGTCAGCTTCATCGCCAGATGCTTGGGGCCGGTGGCGTCGGCAGTGATGAAGGGGAGGTTAATCTCGGTTTCGAGCAGCGTCGAGAGCTCGATCTTGGCCTTCTCAGCCGCTTCCTTGAGGCGCTGCAGCGCCATGCGGTCCTGCGAAAGATCGATGCCGTTCTCCTTCTTGAACTCGGTCACAATCCAGTCGATCAGGCGCTGGTCGATATTGTCGCCGCCGAGGTGGGTGTCACCGTTGGTCGACTTCACCTCCACCACGCCGTCTCCGACTTCGAGGATCGAGATGTCGAAGGTCCCGCCGCCGAAGTCGTAGACCGCGATCGTCTCATCCTTCTTCTTATCAAGACCATAGGCGAGGGCCGCCGCCGTGGGCTCGTTGATGATGCGCTTGACCTCGAGGCCGGCGACCTGGCCGGCATCCTTCGTAGCCTGGCGCTGGGCGTCATTGAAATACGCAGGGACGGTAATGACGGCCTGTGTGACCTTCTCGCCCAAGTAGGCCTCCGCCGCTTCCTTGAGCTTTTTCAGCACCATAGCCGAGATTTCGGGAGGCGAGTACTTCTTGCCGGAGATCTCGACACGCGCGTCGCGGTTGTCGCCCGAAACCACCCGGTAGGGCACCAGCTTCATCTCTTCGCTGACTTCCTCGAAGCGGCGGCCCATGAAGCGCTTGATGGAATAGATGGTATTCTCGGGGTTGGTAACGGCCTGACGTTTGGCAACCTGGCCGACAAGCCGCTCACCGCTCTTGGTGAAGGCCACAACCGACGGCGTCGTCCGGCCACCCTCCTGGTTGGGGACGACAACCGGTTGCCCGCCTTCCATGACCGCAACAACGGAGTTGGTTGTTCCCAAGTCAATGCCAATGATCTTACTCATGTATAAAACCTCCCGAAAGGGAATCTGGTGAAGAGAAGAGTTGTCTTCGCCGCGCTTCCTGTACTATCAGCCCTTCTTTATTATCAAATCTTAGTGTTGTGTTGTCAAGTATTGTATGCGCAGGAAGTGCGGCTTGGCTCATGCGAGGTTCTGGTCGGCGCCGCTGCCGATCTGGCGGTTGTCCGGGAGCAGCTAACCGAGCGGTTTCAGCAGCTCACGGGATGCCGGGCTAAATTCGTGCTGGGGTCCTCGGGAATGTTGGCGCAACAGATCCGGCATGGTGCTCCATATGATGTGTTTCTATCCGCCGATTCCCAATATGTAAGCCAGCTTGCAGGAGCCGAGTGGCTGGTGCCGGATTCGGTTGCCACATACGCGTACGGCCGTCTGGGGCTCTGGTCAAAGACGAGAATCGCGTGGGCGGAGTTAACTGGAGAGAGGGTCCGGCGGATTGCGATGGCGAACCCGGCCCACGCGCCCTATGGGATGGCAGCACGACAGGCGCTGCAACGAGCCGGGCTCTGGGCCAAGATCGAGGGGAAAGTGGTCTACGGCGAAAACGTGCGGCAAGCGCTCCAGTTCGCCGAAAGCGGCAACGCGGAGGTGGCGGTCACGGCCTGGGGGCTCATCTTTAATAACCACGGGGTGCTGGTCGACCAGCATTTACACGCGCCTATCGAGCAGTCGGCAGGACTCACGCGGCAGGGCAACGAAAAGCCCGCATCGAGGCGGTTTCTGCAATTTCTAATGGGAGCTGAGGGCCAGGGCATTCTCGCCAAAAACGGTTTCGGCCCCGTTGCCCGACGTGTGAAGCCGGGCGGAAGATAGCCTCCACCGCGAATCGCCGTTCTGGTCCACAGGCCGCGGCCAAACCGGATCTGCGGTCGCGATCTTGATCTGCGTTGAGGTCGTGCGCGGTGTCCTGACCTCCGGCGATTATTTCAAGAGCTCCCCGGCCACCGCTTCACCGCACTTCTGAAGGCCCAAGTTCCGCAGGGCATCCCGGGGGTTGACACCACCGCAGAGGAGCCTTAGAGTAATCTCTCAGCGGATGCAGCGTGCTCTCTGGGGTTGCGAGTGTGCGGTTGTAGCGAACTAGGGGGGGTGAGTCGTGAAATTCCTAACAGTCAACGTTCTCCTGCCTGCGCTGTCGATGATCAGCGCCGGTTTGGCATTGGCTCAGGAGTACCGGGGAAGGATTCAGGGTACGGTCAGCGATTCCTCGAACGCGCTCGTCGTGGGCGCGACGGTCACTTTGAGAAACAACAACACAGGCTTTTCCGCGGTCCGGTTGACCGATGCAACGGGTCATTACCTGTTCGACCTCGTGGAGCCGGGCAGCTATACCGTGAACATCGAACTGCAGGGGTTTAACCGGTTCCTTCAGGAGAACGTGCTCGTGGAGAACCGCGCGGACGTGACGGTCAACGCGAAGCTGGTTGTCGGCGGCGTGGCGGAGACGGTGACGGTCACGGCGTCGCCCGTCGCGGTCAAGTTCAACACCACCACGATGGAACTGACGGTCGATAACACGATGGTCAATAGCCTGCCCATCGTGGCGAGAAACCCGTTCACGCTCGCGCTTCTGAATCCGGCTGTGGTCAGCCGGTACACGGCTCAGAAGAATCCTTTCTTCATGTGGGCGGCGAGCACCGTGGAAGTCGGTGGAGCACAGAGCCGGACCAGCGACGTTCTGGTGGACGGCATGCCGGTGATGCTCGGGCCCAAGAGCTCGTATGCACCCACGATGGACAACACAACCGAGGTTACCGTCCAGCAGAATAGCGTCGATGCTGAATACGGGCACAGCTCGGGTGGGGTCCTGAACGTTTCAATGAAGTCGGGAACGAACGAAGTCCACGGCACTGCCTACTATTTCGGCCGCAATCCCTCATTGAACGCCGTGTCAAACCCGCTCAGTCGGGCTCCGAACCTGGTCCGGAATCACATCTGGGGCGGCACGATCGGCCAGCCCATAAAGAAGAACCGGATTTTCAACTTCTTCGCCTATGAGCAGTGGCGGCAAAGGGACCCGCAGTTTGATCAGCGGCGCATGATGACGGCGATCGAGAGACAGGGCGACTTTTCGCAGTCGCTCAACATCAATGGCGGCCTGCGCACGATCTACGATCCCTGGACCTCAAGGCTCGAGGGAAGCCAGGCTACTCGCGAGCCATTTCCGGGCAATGTCATTCCCCGATCGCGCATGGATCCGACGTCGCTCAAGCTGCTGGCCGAGATGTGGGACCCGAACCGTCCGGGCAGCGATATCACAGGGCGGGATAATTTTGCCGCCTCCTATACGCGCAATCTCTACTACCACAACATAAGCAATCGCACGGACTTCATCCTCAGCGAGAACGTGCGGTCATTCTTCCGTTTCAGCCGCTTCCGGACGAAGCTGGAGGACCTGGACTACACGCCGAACAAATCGCGGTTGTTCTCCAATCCTAATGGCGGCGCGATGCACGCTCTGAACGTTTCCGGAGATGTGGTCTGGACCATCAACCCGCGCACAGTGCTCAACGTTCGGGGCAACTACATCTCTAACGTGGACGACTACGACGCCCCGGAGCAGTACGCGAGTCTCGCCACGTACAAGGAATTCTTCCCGAACGCAACAGACTTCTACACCCGGTATCTGGACTTCGGCGCGCCCTTCTACTATCCGGGAATCAACATTGGTGGCGGCAGCCCTGGCGGCGGGTACGGGAAACCGAACTGGTGGTTCCAGCACCCCCAGGCCTTTTACGATGCGGTCAAGGTCTCGCGCCAGGCCGGGCGTCATTTCCTGAAGGCGGGGTTCGAGCTCCGGACGCTGCGTGTGGACGCCATCCGCCCGCAGACCTTCCGGTTTTCGTTCCGGGACGACGAGACGGCGAACACGTTCGTGAGCCCCAACACCCGGCTCAGTGGAGACGCCTGGGCGAGCTTCCTGCTGGGTGCGATGAATCCGGGAGATTCCTGGGGCCGGCACGAGCCGTTCAAGAAGGACACTTCCCACTACTACGGCGCCTACATCCAGGACGATTTCAAGTTGAACCGCAATGTCACGCTGAACCTCGGGCTGCGCTATGAATATGAAGGCGCTATTTTCGATCGCGGCGGCACCTATCGGGAATCCCGGTTCGAGCCGAACCGCTATTCTCGCGGTCTGGACGTCTCCAGTCCGATTCCGGAGTTCCAGGGAGCGGGCCAACCAGGAATTCCGGCGCAGGCGCTAGCCCTGATGGACCGGCCATATCAGTGGAACGGCGCGTGGCTGTTCACTGAGGAAGAGACCCGCGGTATGTGGGACCCGCGGGGAATGATTCTGCTGCCGCGCGCCGGCATCGCCGTTCGGTTGAGCGACCGCACTTCGCTGCGCGTCGGCTACGCGCGCTTCAACACTCCCTCGGTGCTGCAGCGCAACAGCGACGTGCTCGGCAGCACGCCGGTGCCCGGCTTCGGAGCCAATACGCCAGTGGCGCCGAACCTCGAGGGCAGACCGCAGCAACGGCTGAGCGATCCGTTCCCGCCGGGGGTTAATCCCGTGATTCCTCCGGTGGGCAAAGGCGACGGCCGTTATACCCAGATGGGCGCCAGCGCCACCTGGGACAAGCGGGACCTGGTCACTGGGGTCAACGACCGGTTTAACTTCACGTTCCAGCGGGAAACGGTCGCGCGCTTCCTGGTGGAGGCGACGTACTTTTTCAACCTCGGCCGCGACCGTCCTTACACGCTCAATCTCAACCAAGTGAATCCTCAAATCATCAACACCGAGAGAACCGCGCTCAGGCAGACAGTTCCCAATCCCTTTTACCGGTTGCTGCCGGAGAACCAGATGCGAGGTCCCCTGCGCAACCAGCGGACGGTGGCGCTTCAGGACCTGCTCCGCCCATTTCCGCATTACACGGGGGTCCAGCAGTTGAACACAGACGGCATAGACGAGCGGTACCACTCGTTGCAACTCCGCGTCCAGCGTCCTTTCGCGAACGGCTTCAATTTTCTGCTCGCCTACAACTACAACCGGGAATCGCAGGAGGAGTTCTTCAACAAAGAAGAACAATTCTTCGACCAGTTCCGGTGGGAGGACGGGCAGCGGCCACGCCATCGGATGACCCTGGCCAGCACCTATGAGTTTCCGTTCGGCCGCGGCCGGAGATTCCTGTCGCAGTCACATCCGATCGCCGACGCCATCCTCGGCGGGTGGACCATGAGCGGCATTTATTGGTATTACGCGGGCAACCGCCTGCGGTTCGGGCAGATGGACGTGGTGGGGGAGCCGCGGATCGACAGCCCCGACAAGTGGGGACGGATGTTCGACCCGAACGCCTTTCGGTTTAACTCGAACGCGGCGTTCGAGGTGCGGACCAATCCGAAATCGTATGCGGGCATTCAAGGGCCCGGCTACAAGAATATCGATTTCAACGTAGCCAAGTTCTTCCGGATCAGCGAGCGTATCCAGTTGGAGTTCAAAATGGAGGCTTACAACCTCACCAACACCTTCTCCGGCGCTGATCCGGTTCTCAATGTGACGAGTTCAGCGTTTGGGCGGGTGACGGCAATGGCAGCCGGTACGCAGGGCCGTGAGCTGCAATACAACCTGCGCCTGCATTTCTGAACCATCAAGACGGTTGTGGGGAGAGGCGTCGGCAACAATTGCAGCTCCCCGCAATCTCTGAATCCTGTAATGCGCCACTCGGCCGGCCGATCCGCGGAGCAGAGAAGATCGGAACAGCCATGTTGCGGGATGCCGGACATCGCTGTGCGCGTTACGCCTTTGGATGGGTACGGTCGTAGACGGCCATGAGGTCGGCCAGGGCGACCTGCGTATACTTCTGAGTCGTTGTAAGGCGGGCGTGGCCGAGGAGCTCCTGGATGGAGCGGAGATCGGCACCGTCGGCGAGCAGGTGGGTGGCGTAGGCATGCCGGAAGCTGTGCGGGTGGATGGAGGAGTCGGCGGCGATGAGGGTGGCGTACAGCTTGACGATGCCGCGAATGCCGCGATCGGTGAGGCGTGCGCCGCGGGCGTTGACAAACACGGCGCGCTCACCGGGCTTGGAGTGACGTTCGGCGAGATAGCGCTCGACGGCTGCGGCGGCTTTGGATCCAAGCGGCACCTCGCGCTCCTTTCGTCCCTTCCCGCGGACGCGAAGCCAGCGCTCGGACAGATCCATATCGTCGAGGTTCAGGGCGGCCAGCTCGCCGACGCGCAGGCCGCATCCGTAAAGCATCTCGAAAATGGCGAGGTCGCGGGCGGCGCTGCCCCGTTCGTGCTTGCCGGCCGCAATGCCATCGAGCAACGCATTGGTCTGCTCGGGGGTGAGGACGGCGGGCAAGGTCTTGGGTGTCTTCGGCGTGCGCAGCAAACGGGCGACATTGGTGGAGACAATTCCCTCGCGCTGCAGGTGGCGGTAAAACGAGCGTACAGCGGCGAGTTTACGCCGCAACGTGACCGCGCTCAGCCGCCGGCGATAGAGATCTCCCAGCCATTCGCGCAGAGCCAGCGGATCGAGGGCATCAATCGCAGGCATGGCGGCGCCCGGCGGGCTGAAGTAGTCGACGAGCTGGTTCAGATCGGCAGCGTAATTGCGCAGCGTATGGCCGGAGGCGTTCTCGCGGCGCAGAGCTTCGAGAAAGCCGGTGACGAGCGCGGCCAGGGATCGGTCAGACATACACCCCCAGGTATTCGTCCATGGCTTGCAGCGCGCGGCGGCACACTTCCGCCTGGCGTGCTTTCTTGTCGTGTCGGAGACGCTGGCGCGTCTCCTCATCGAGCTTCGGCAGCAGGTCGAAAGTGATGTTCGCGGGCTGGTAATCGCTCGCATCCGCGTGGGCGATGTAGTGAGCGAGCGAGCCGAGCGCAGTCTCACGCGGGAAGAGACTGAGAGGCTGCCCCGTGACGAGCGCGGCCGCGTGGCGGCCGGCCATGAGGCCCGTCGCGATGGCCTCGATGTACCCCTCAACACCGGAGATCTGTCCGGCGAAGAGAATGCGCGGCTTCGCTCGAAGCCGCAGCGCTCCATCCAGCAGGGCAGGCGCGTTGATGTATGTGTTGCGGTGGATCTGGCCGTAACGCAGGAACACGGCGTTTTCAAGTCCCGGTATCAACCGCAGTATGCGCGCCTGCTCGCCGAATTTCAAATGGTTCTGAAATCCGACCAGGTTGTAACTGTCGGCCCGGAGATTCTCCTGGCGTAGCTGGACGACGGCATAGGGACGGCGGCCGGTGCGCGGATCGATGAGGCCGACCGGTTTCATGGGGCCAAAGCGCAGCGTCTCGCGGCCACGGCGCGCGAGTTCTTCGAGCGGCAGGCAGGCTTCAAAGAAGGGGATCTTTTCGTCAAAGTGGGATTCGTAGGTTTGGCCGGCGAGGACGGCGTCGACGAAGCGCTCGTATTCTTCCCTGCTGAGCGGGCAGTTCACGTAATCGTCGGTGCCGTCGAGCGATTTACCGTACCGCGAAGCGCGGAAGGCGATCGACATGTCAACACTCTCCGCGTCGACGATGGGGCTGATGGCGTCGTAGAAAAAGAGGCGCTCGGAGCCGGTGACGCGGACGATCGCGGCCGCCAGCGCATCGCTGGTGAGCGGCCCGGTGGCGATGATCACCGCATCGCCCTCCGCTATCGCAGTTACCTCGCCGCGGCGGATGCGGATGCGGGGATGGGACTCGATGGCGCGGGTGACTTCTTCAGAAAACAGGTCGCGGTCGACGGTGAGCGCGTGGCCCCCGGGGACACGGGCGCGATCGGCGGCGCGGAGCACGAGCGACCCAAGTTTGCGCAGCTCGTTTTTGAGCAGCCAGGGAGCGCTGCATTCGGTCTCGCTCTTGAGCGAATTGCTGCAGACGAGCTCGGCGAATTGGGCGGTCTTGTGAGCCGGTGTCTGGTGGTGCGGGCGCATCTCGTGCAGGGTGACGTCGATCGCCGCGCCGGCAAGCTGCCAGGCGGCCTCAGAGCCGGCGAGACCCGCACCGATCACGTGCACCATCCCCTCGATTGTACCGGCCGGACGTGCGCTTACCGGCGGCGCGGCGATTCGCGGTTCTTTCATGTGCGGCAGCTTTGTATAATTCGTTCTTATGTCCACCATTGAGTTCGTCCGGGAGATCGGCGTCACGAGACGCACGGCGATTCGGACCGCCGCAGCCGCGACCGCGGCCTCCTACGCGAGGATTCGCGGCGCGAACGACCGCATCCGTCTGGGTCTGATCGGCTGCGGCGGCCGTGGTGTGGGGGTGATGAACACCTTCATCAAAACGGATCGGGTGGAGGTGCCGGCGGTCTGCGACGTCTGGCCCGAGCGTACAGACCGGGCGCGCAAGACCGCGATCAGCGCAAAAGCGTTCAGTGATCATCGCAAACTGCTCGAGTCGCCAAACCTGGACGCCGTGCTGGTGGCCACGCCCGACCACTGGCATTCCCTGATCGCAATCGACGCGCTGAATGCCGGAAAGGACGTGTACGTCGAGAAGCCGCTGACCTTAAAAATCGAGGAAGGTCCAAAGATCGTGAAGGCGGCGCGGGTGAACAACCGGATCTGCCAGGTCGGCATGCAGCAACGCTCCGGCAAGCACTACCTGCGCGCGAAAGAAGAGATCGTAAAGGCGGGCAAGCTGGGGAAGGTGACGCTGGCGCGGACGTGGTGGCACGGTAACGGCGCGCATTTGCAGAAGGCGCCGGCGCGGCTGGCGGCACGGCCTTCCGATCTCGATTGGGCGCGTTTTCTCGGGCCGGTGAAGTGGCGCGAGTGGGATCCGCAGCAGTATTGGAATTTCCGGGCGTACCTCGATTTCGGCGGCGGGCAGGTGACCGACCTGTTTACGCACTGGATCGACGTGGTGCACATGTTCATGGATCAGGACAATCCCACTTCAGCGGTTGCCGCGGGCGGCGTGTACCACTATAAAGACGGCCGCACGGCGCCGGACACGATTAACGTACTGTTGGAGTATCCTGGCGAGTGGACGGCGACCTTCGAGGCGACTCTCGCGCCGGGGATCACGGGTGCGGCGGTTGAGCTTTGCGGCACCGAGGGGCGGCTCTACATTACGCGGGCGAAGTACGAGTTCCACTCGAAGGAGAAAGGGGCCGCGCCGATCGTCGTGAACTCCGAGCACGACCAGACGATCGATCACGTCGAAAATTTCCTCGATTGTGTGCGCACGCGAAAACTGCCGAACGGGGACGTCTGGATCGGGCACCGGTCGGCGCAAGCGTCACATCTCGGCAACATCGCGTACGTGCAGAAGAGGCGGATCAAGTTCGATCCGGATCGCGAGGAGATTCTCCCCCTCTAGCGCGGAGTGTGCGGGGGGGCGCGGGGGGCGGCGGCTGATAGCCGCGGCGTCGAGACGCGTGCTTACGCTTCCCTGTATTCGCCGAACACGCGGCGGAGCGTGTCCGAGATCTCCCCCACAGTGGCGTAGGCGGCTACGGCCTCGAGCATGTGGGGCATGAGGTTATCCGAGCCGCGCGCGGCAGCCTCCAGGCGCCTCAGGGCGGAGCAGAGCGATGCTGCACTGCGCGAGACGCGCAACTCGCGGAGCCGTTCAACCTGGCGGCGCTCGAGCTCGGGATCAAGGCGAAAGATGCCGATGTCTCCCTTCTCCTCGCTGACAAAGCGATTCACCCCCACCACGGCAATCTCACCAGAGTCGATCTTGCGCTGATACTCGTAGGCGGCGCGGTGGATTTCGGCCTGGACGTAACCGTTCTCGATGGCGGCGAGCATTCCGCCCATGGAATCAATGCGCTCGATGTACTCGCGGGCGCCGCGTTCGATCTGGTCCGAGAGCTGCTCGATGCAGGAGCTGCCGCCGGCGGGATCGGCGGTAGAGCTGACGCGGCTCTCGTGCGCGATGATCTGTTGGGTACGCAGCGCGAGCTTGGCCGATTCCTCCGACGGCAGCGCGAGCGCTTCGTCCCGCGCATTCGTGTGCAGCGACTGTGTCCCCCCGAGGACAGCCGCGAGCGCCTGCAACGTGACGCGCACGATGTTCAGGTCGGGCTGTTGCGCGGTCAGAGTGGAGCCGGCCGTCTGGGCGTGACAGCGCAGCATTGCCGAGCGCGGCTCGCGCGCGCCGAAGCGCTCCCGCATCAAGCGCGCGTAGAGACGCCTGGCGGCGCGGAACTTCGCGATCTCCTCGAGAAAGTTGCTATGGGAGTTAAAGAAGAACGAAATGCGCGGCGCAAAGGAATCGACCTCGAGCCCCGCGGCGATGGCGGCCTCGATGTAGGCGACAGCATTCGCCAGGGTGAAGGCGACTTCCTGGATGGCCGTGGAACCGGCCTCGCGGATATGGTAGCCGCTGATCGAGATGGTATTCCACTGCGGCAGCTCGCGGCCCGCCCAGTCGAAGAGGTCCGTGATCAGACGCATCGCCGGCCGGGGCGGGTAAATGTACGTCCCCCGGGCAATGTATTCCTTCAGGATGTCGTTTTGAACCGTGCCCGACAAGCGGCGGAGGTCGGCGCCCTGGGCGCGTGCGACCAGCACATAACAGGAGAGCAGGATGGCCGCCGTGGAGTTGATGGTCATCGAGGTGGTGATGCGCTCGAGTTCGATACCATCCAGCAGTCGCTGCATGTCGGCCAGCGAGCAGATGGCGACCCCAACGCGACCGACTTCACCCACGGCGAGGGGATGGTCGGAGTCGAGCCCCATCTGGGTTGGCAGATCGAAGGCGATCGAAAGGCCGGTGATGCCCTGAGAGAGCAGATACCGATAGCGCGCGTTGCTCTGATCCGCGGTGCCAAAACCGGCGTACTGGCGCATGGTCCAAGGCCGCGCCCGGTACATCTCGGGATAGATGCCCCGGGTATAGGGGAATTCACCAGGGTCGCGGAGTGAGTCTGTCGCGGCGGAATCCGCCGGCGGATGGTCGCTCATGACCGGGAGATCTTACGCGCACGCACAAACGAGCTGATGCCGAAATAGGCCATAACCAGTATGAACAGACCAGTCATCAGCAGTTTGAAGACGCTTTCTCCGTCGCCATTGAAGTCGCGGACGTGCCGGTAGGCAGAGGGGGCCGCAAGGAAGGCAAGCACGAGGAAGACAAACCCGATGACTTCGTTCCACAGTACCCGGATAGGCCGTATCACACCCGGAATCATGTGGGCGATGAACTTTTTTCCTGTTGAAAACACAAGGATTCACCCATATGCTAACAGAGCAGCCACAGCCTCGAGTATAGTGGCTCGGACTGCCGAGCTACTTCCCGACGCAAAAAGCTCGAAACGGACGAGATGGACCGCTTGCTAACGCGCGCGGCTCAGTACAACCAACACGGGAGCGAGCCGCGACTGTCAAGGAGCGGAATTTTGCGCCAACCAGTAGGTAGCGATCAGAGCTTCGCGTACCGCGCACCTCCGCACCCCTGGGGGGAGCGTCGATCCGCTTGCTTCCCTCGTGTTTCCGAGCTAGCTTAGCTAACGCGTGCGGACCGCGTTTGCCTCAACGGCCGAACCTGAGCCGCTGCCGCTGGGCATAGATCTTGTCGAGGAGTGTTGTGAGTACCGGTACCGGCAGCCCTGGGGCAGCGGAAAGCTCCTCGTCTGCTCTGAGACATCCAACCGGGCCGTGCCGGGACATCGGCGGAACTGGCCCCCGGTGTGCGGTGTTTATGTGTTGTGGCGGCAAAGGATGCATGCGGGGATCCACCCGTGGCTGATAAGAAAGATCAGGGATGTTGGGATACCGTGGCGCGGGAGCTTCGGTGCCGATGAGATGAGTAAGAACAGCCACAGAATCGGAAAAAAGTTCAGGGAAACTTGGGCTGAAAGAGCGCTGCAGCCGATAGATGGCATGGAGTTGGCGCCAGTCTGGTGCGCACAAGTGCAACTCTTGAAGGCGGTCGGACATCCATATTGTAGGTGCTATTCTAAAGGTGGCCCAGAAAGGGGCAAAGCGTGGAAGACAGATTGAAAGAGTTGATGCAGGAGCTCGGGAACGCGATCAACGAGTCCTTGTCCGACTCGGAACGCATCGCGGCTGCGATCGGTGAGATCAAACACGCGGGCTATGATGTCTTCCTGGTGCTCGAAGCTACCATCGGTTTCAACAAGCGCGAAGATGCCGAGGAAGACGGCGACGAGCTCGAGGCGATTCCGCAAGGCACCACCTCCACTGGAAAGATCCGGTGGACGTCTCAGGACCAGAAGTTCCTGAAAGCGCTTAAGATCGCAGTGGACGAAGAGGTCCGTTAGGTCAGTTCCTGGTAAATTTCCCAGGTTTTTTCCACCGCCCTATCCCACGAAAATTGTGCTGCTCTGTTCCGGCCTCGGCGCGCCAGTTCCGCGCCGAGGTTTTCGTTTTCCAGGACCGATTGCATGGCTCCCGCGAGATCGTTAACGTCGCAGGGATCGACCAGGAGCGCCGCATCGCCCGCCACCTCGGGTAGCGCGGAGCGGTTGGACGTAATCACCGGAAGCCCGCGCGCCATGGCATCGAGCACGGGCATGCCGAATCCTTCGTCGAGCGAGGGGAACACGAGCGCCGTGGCGCGCGCGTAGAGCCGATCGAGGGTGGGAGCATCGACGTATCCCGCCAACACAATGGCTGCACGGCGAGGGCTTTGCTCGATGCGGGCAAGGATTTCTTCCGCGCCATAACCACTGGCCGAGCCGGCAAGCACCAGCCGGCAGTCCTCCGGCAGCCGCTCGAATGCAGCTACCACCCGCCCGATATTCTTGCGCGTTTGCAAAGCACCTACGTGGAGGAACATGCGTTCGCGGGCGCTGCTGTCGGCAGCCTCGACGGGATGGCGGGCACCGTGATGGATCACCCGCAAGCGAGCGCGGTCGACGCCGAGCAGCTCCTCGACCTGGCGCGCGGTGAACGCGGAGACACAAATGATCAGGTCGGCGCGGGACGCTGTCTCCTTTGCCTGCCGCGCGAAGCGCTCGCGGAACTCGGGAGCCGAGTACTCGCGGTTCAGCACGAACAGGTCGTGAAAGGTCGCGACGGCGCAGCGGAGCTTGCGGCCGGGGAGCCGCTGGTTGAGGCCGTGAAAGACACGCGCTCGCGAGAGGAACCAGCGATCGTGCAGGACACGCCGCGCGGCATTCCGTGGCAGCGGTTCGCGCAGCGAGCGGAAGAAACGATGCGGGCGATAGCAGAACACAAATTGCTCTTCGGGGTGAAGCGCCGCAAGGCCGAAGAGAATCTCGCGCGAGTACACGCCGATGCCGGTGAGCTCCCGGCCGGTGCTGTAGGTTGCGTCGAGGGCGATGGGCAACCTAGATTGTAAGGCAGGAGCCCGACACCCGCGCTGGAATTTGCCTGCATGTCTTACCCGTACTCTGCCGCAGCTTCATTCGTTCCGATCAGTGGTATCGGCGGCGGGGCTCCACAACGGCGACATTGGCGGATACCGGCAGCGAGTGTGCCGTCCCGCATACCGCTGGCCGACGTGCGCGGCGCAGAATGTTCATTCTGAGCCGGGGCCGCGAGGGAGCGGTTCTCAAAATATCTAAGCGCGATGCCGAACAGGCGAAAGCCATGGAAGCGGAATCCTGCCCCTTATCTTCAAACTCTGCCGTGGACCGAATCCGTGCCATGAGAAACTGCCAGGCGTCCGGCGTGCGGCCGAGTACAAGGCTACGCCCGGGACCCCCGCGATGATCGAGTGATTCAGCCTTCGGCGCGAGCGTCCGCGGATTACGCGGAGGTCAGGGTGTCCTCGTCCACTGCGTACTCCTTCAGCTTGCGATAAAGCGTGGTCCGCCCGATGCCCAGAAGAACGGCCGCGGCGGTGCGGTCACCCTTGGTTGCACGCAGCGCATCAGAGATGGCGCGCTTTTCGATCTCCATAAGCGAGACGATTGTAGCGTCGGCCGCTTTCACCGTCGCGGGTGCTCCGGTCTGCCGCGCACCGGCTGCCAGCGTCATCTCGGCGGCACGCTTCTGGCGTATGTGGTTCTGGAGTTGTGTGGGCAGATCAGCGATGTGGAGCAGGGGCCCCGAGTTCATCGCGACCATGCGCTGCACCACATTTTCCAGTTCGCGGACGTTGCCGGGCCAGTCGTAGCCGGTGAAGGCATCAAGCACTTCTTGTGTGACGGAGTACTGCTGGCCGTGCAGATCGAAGAAGTGGCGCACCAGCACCGGGATGTCTTCCCGGCGATCGCGGAGCGGCGGCAGCCGAAGCGTCACGACGTTGAGGCGATAAAAGAGATCGCGGCGGAAAGCGCCGTTGGCGACCGCAACTTCGAGGTCCCGATTGGTGGCGGCGATGAGTCGGAAATCAGACCGGTGCGTCGCCAGAGATCCGAGCGGCCGGAATTCCTTTTCCTGCAGGACCCGCAGCAGCTTTCCCTGTACCTCCGGCTCTAGCTCGCCGATTTCATCGAAGAAGGCCGTACCCCCGTGGGCGAGATCGAGCAGGCCCGCCTTGTTGGTCGCGGCGCCCGTGAAAGCGCCCTTCGCGTATCCGAAGAGATCGCTTTCGATGAGGTTGCCCACGAGCGCGGAGCAGTCAACAATGACGAATGGAGACGGGCGGCTCACGTGGATGGCTCGAGCCACCAGTTCCTTGCCCGTGCCGGTCTCACCCAGGATCAGCACTGGCCAGCGGGTTTTGTGCAAGCGGCCGATCTGGCGCAGGATCTGCTGCATGCGCGGGGAGGTGCCGATGATCGCGCGAGGCAGTGCACAGGGGTCGGCTGGCATGGGCTCCTTGGGGATAGTGCGGATGCAGCCCGAAAATTCTCAACTATGTTCGGGGTACAGGCGCGGCCGAGGGTCAGCGGTTGGCCACGGGATTGTCGAGGCGAACCACGAATGCCGGGCCGCCGGCTTCGCGGATGCCGGCCGCGAGCGCCGCGGCGGCGGCGATGGTTTCTTCATCGCCGACGATCACGCGCCACACCTGCGGCGAGCCGGGTCGCTCCACCAGGCGCGCGCTGCCGAAGCGCTGCCGCATATTCTCACGCACTCCGTCGGCCCGAGTGCGATCCTGAAAGGCACCGACTTGGACACCGAAGCGGTCCGCGGAACGGATTTCTTCCGGCGGCTCGATCACGGTGAGGCGTACTCGAGCAATGCCGGGCCCGATCAGCCCGATCTCTCGCGCGGCTGCGTGAGAGAGGTCGATGATGCGGCCGTCGACAAAAGGCCCGCGGTCCTGGATGCGAACGTCGACGGTCCTCTCGTTCGCGAGGTTCCGCACGCGCACCCAGGTATCGAAGGGAAGCGTGCGGTGCGCGGCCGTGAACTTCTCCATGTCGTAGATCTCGCCGTTGGCGGCGCGGCGCCCGTGATAGGGATGACCGTACCAACTCGCGACGCCGTGCTCGGTGTCGCCGATGCGCGGCGGCGCGGGGAGTCGGACGCGCTTCGGCCGCCCGCAGCCGAAAGAGAGCAGCGCGACGGCGGCGGCGAGGAACGCAAGGGCCGCGCGCTTTCGTTTTGACACCATGCCGAGGTGGGCGCGAAACATCAGGAACACTCCGGAGGACGATAGTCCCTAAAACAAATTATGCCTGAAACGTTTCGTCCAGCGCAGCGGGGAGAGACCCGTCTTCACTTTTCTCTTGACATTCGGACGAAACAACTTTATATATGGATCACACTGCGATCTCCTCTGGAGGTCGCAAATCTTGATGTTAGGGAGAATCACTCGATGAAGAACGCAACCAAGAAAGCTGCCAAGGCGCCTGCGAAGAAAAAGGCCCCGGCGAAGAAGAAGAAGTAACCGCCGGATCCCGCTAGGGATCGGCAGCAGACAAGGTTCCCTCACGGCTCCGAGAGATCGGAGCCGTTTTTCTTTTCCCCCGCGGCTTTCCAGTTGCAGTCGAACCCCGGATTCATGGCTTGCGAAGCAGCAGAGCACGGAAAGTTTCTCCCATCGAGAAGAGAAGCGTCTTGAGCTGCAGGCGGTGGCGCAGTTCCTCCCCATACGTCTCGGCCCGTAGCGCGCCGGCGAAGCGATCCGGCTCGCCCGCGCGCAGCAGCAGGCGCGCCAGCGGCTCGAAGGAAACGACCTCGAGCCCGAGCGAACCTGCATGCTCCTCCAGTGCGGTGAAATTGACGTGCGCGGTAATGTCGCGGTTGCCGGGATCTGAAAGCACGTGCTCGGAGGCGGCGTGCCGCTGGTAGCTCATGAGACTGCCTTGGGGAAAACGGCCGAGCTCGGCGCGTGTGTAGCCGTAATCGATGATCAGGATGTAGCCGCGGCGGAGGATGCCCGCGAGGCGGTCGAGCCAGGCAAGCGAATCGAGGCACACTTCCGCGAGGCAACCCTCGGCGAGCCCGCCGAGGTTGCGTTCGACGTACTCGACGAGTTCGGGGCGCGCGGGGCCGCCGTCGATCCAGTGGAAGGCGGCGCCATCCCAGCCGACAAGACGCTCGCGCAGCACGGCATCCCGTCGGACCACTACATCCACCGGCAGCGCGTCGAAGAACTCGTTCGCAAAGACAAAGCCGGCGAACGGCGGAGGTAGCGGATCACCCAGGTCGGCCGCGCGATACCGCAACCCCGTGAAGGCGGGCTCCATTTCGCCGCGGCCGGCGCCGATTTCGAGCACGGTGAGGTCCCCGGGCAGGTCGCGTGCGAGCTGCTCGAAGCACGCCGCGATGAGCCGGCCGAACACGGGCTCAAGCTGCTCGGCCGTGTAGAAGTCCCCGGATGCGCCGAATGGGTCACGCGGGCGGCGGTAGTAGCCGTGCTCGGGGTGATAGAGCGCCGTCTCCATGAAGCGGCGGAATGGGATCGGGCCGGATCGCTCGATCATGGAGGCGAGCAGCCGCGCCGGCGGCGTCATCGCACCAGGCTCCCCCGGGAATGCTTCAATGTTCTTATTGCTATGGCGAAGGTGTCACGCCGGACCTTTCTCGGGGGCCTCGCCGGAGCGCTCGGCGGGTTGGGGCGCGCGCAGGCGCCCGGAATCAAGCTGGGCTTCGATACATACTCGCTGCGTGCGTTCCGGTGGAAAGACATTCAGCTTCTCAATTATGCGGCGGGCCTTAAGCTGGATGCGATCCAGATCTCGGGCCTCGGCGAATTCGAGAGTCTCGATCCGGTGCACCTCGAGCGTGTGAAGGACCACGCAGCGCGGTTCGGGATTCAGATTGACGCCGGGATCGGGTGCATCTGCTCGAGCTCGCGGAGCTGGCGCGCGGAGAATGGGACTCCAGAGCAGTATCTGCTGAAAGGGCTGCGCGTCGCGAAAGCGCTCGGCGCCGGCTCGATGCGCTGCTTCCTGGGCGCGTCCGCCGACCGGCGCGCGCCCGGCGGCATCGAGCGCCACATCGCGAACACGGTGAGGGAACTACGCCGCGTGCGCTCGCAAGCGCTCGACTCGGGCGTGAGGATTGCGGTTGAAAATCACAGCGGCGACCTGCAGGCCCGCGAGCTAAAGCTGCTGATCGAGGGGGCGGGCAAGGATTACGTCGCCGCCTGCCTGGACACCGGCAACCCGATGTGGGTGCTCGAGGACCCACTGCTCACACTCGAGGTGCTCGGCCCGTATACGGTGACAACGCATATTCGCGACTCGGTGGTGTTCGAGCATCCGCGCGGCCTCGCCTGGCAGTGGGTGGCCTTGGGTGATGGTGTCATTGACTGGCGCAAGTTCGCGGCGCGCTTCCGGGAGCTGTGCCCGAACGCGGCCATGCAGCTTGAGAACATCACCGGCCGCCCGCCGCACGTGATGCCCTATTTCGAGGCAGAATTCTGGCAGACGCTGCCGAAGATGCCCGCGTCGGAGCTCGCACGCTTCGCCGCTCTGGCGAAGCGAGGCCGCCCGTTTATGGGCACGATGATCATTGCCGACGCGGGCACGCCGCCACCCGAGTACATCGCCGCACTGCGCGAGCAACAGCGCCGCGACCTGGAGCGCGGCATCGAGTACGCGAGGAGAGTGCTCGGGATCGGAGTGCGGTGGCAAGCGACAGGCCGTCAGTAAGCCCGGGACGAACCAGCCATCGATGCCCGGCATTTTGCCACTCTCGTCGCTGGGCGCGGTACAAGTGCCGCGGGCTGGAGCGGCGACGGCGACAGGTGCAGCTCTATCGCTCAGCCGCACGTGACCGCTGGGGGTGACGCCGGCAGAGGGTCCGAGAGACGCCGCGGCACGGCTCCGTGTTGCAGGCTGGATCGCGCCTTCGCTGGAGCGCACTGGAGGCGAGCGAGGACGAGATGCGCACACTGCCGGCGCGCTTTCCCGATCGCG
>JACOTZ010000165.1 GCA_016178155.1 Acidobacteriota bacterium | reverse complement strand
GCTTCGAACGATCGGTTTCATCACACCGCCAGCTTACTTCAGTCCCCGTACGAATTCCCGCAATCGAAGGTCGCGTGTCGCCGTATAAGTAGCTGGGATAGTACGACTTAAAACTATTTTCGGCGATTCGCAAAAACTTGTAAACGGCCTTCGCCGGGCAGGAACGGATCCCGGCCGGGAGGCGCCGAATCGGGGCCTATCGGAAGGCGGCGAGGAGGGAACTGACTTGGTTGTAGACCGCGCTCTCGCGGAAGGCGTTATCCCGACCTCGCTTCCGTTCGTAACCGAGGTTCGTCACCACTACTCCCTGACGGTCGTGGCTCAGAACGCTTCCGCTGATTTGACGGCACTTACTGAGCCGCGCGCATCAGCAAGCGGTTCGAAATCCTGTCGGTGACGAACTTCGGTTAAGAAACAGGCGGTCGAGGTTCTGAAGCAAGCCTACGCGAGCGAGGCGGAAGCAACCGCGAAAATCCCGGCGGCTCGAGGCGTATTACCGCACCCAACAGCCCGCGGTGTCCGCACGGAATGCGGCGGCAGTGAGACCGGCCGGCGAGGCGGTGGCCGCCATCTGGAAGTGCAACGTATTCCCGGAGATGAAAATCGCCTGGGGAACTTACCCCAACAACATCGGCCACACTGATTTCACGGGCTGCTTCCGCTGCCATGAAGAGAAGAACGTGAGCGTCGCCGACCAGAGCGTCAAGATGACGCAGGACTGCAATACCTGTCATTATCTGCTCGCCATGGAGGAGCCGTCGCCGAAGATTCTCACCGATCTCGGCATCGAGGAGGCCCCGCCCGCTAAGACCGCACCGGTGAGTGACGGCGCCAAGTAGCGAGCCCGTTCTTCTCATTTTGCGCTGTGCCGCGGTTGCCGGAGGCCGGGAACCAGCCGATTTTCATCGGCGCCCTTGACGCGGGGTTCAAATCCGCCTTGCGGACGATCATGATGAGGAACCCCGCCAGTTGCTTTCTCTGGAGGAGAGCGCGGTCAAAGTCGCGCTATGCTTTTGACTACGATGCTTGATCGCCGCACTTTCCTGACGACTCTCGGCGCCGCCGCTGCTGCGCCCCTGGGGGCAGCCAGCCGGCTGCCCAATATCGTTTATATCCTCGCCGACGACCTCGGCTGGGGCGATTTCCGCTGCTACAACCCTGAGTCACAGGTTGCTACGCCCAACGCCGATCGCCTCGCCTCCCAAGGAATGCGCTTCACCGACATGCACTCGCCCTCTTCCGTGTGCACGCCGACGCGCTATGGCATTCTCACCGGCCGCTACTGCTGGCGCAGCCGGCTCAAGAGCGGCGTCCTCTGGGGCTACTCCCCCAACCTGATCGAGCGCGGCCGCACAACCGTGCCTTCGCTGCTGAAGTCGCACGGATATTACACGGCCGGCATCGGCAAGTGGCACCTCGGCCTCGGCGATCGCGAGAAGGCCGACTACAGCCAGCGTCTTCGCCCAGGACCCGTCGATCACGGTTTCGACTTCTATTTCGGGATCCCGGCCTCTCTCGACATGGACCCGTATCTGTATTTCGAAAATGACCACGCCGTCGAGCAGCCTACGGCGCGTACGGACGGCAGCAAGCAGCCGCGAGGCGTGTTCTGGCGTCCCGGACCGATCGCGCCCGGCTTCAAGATCGAGGAAGTGCTCCCGACGCTGACTCGCAAGGCGGTCGGCATCATCCGCGAGCGCGCCGCCAAGCCACAGCCGTTGTTTCTCTATCTGCCCTTTACCGCGCCGCACACGCCGTGGGTACCGCTCGACCGGTATCGCGGCAAGTCGAAAGCAGGTGATTACGGCGACTTCGTCGCCCAGGTGGATGCGTCCATCGGAGAGGTGATGCGCGCCGTCGAGGAGAGCGGCGCCGCCTCCAATACGCTATTCGTGCTGACCAGTGATAACGGCGCGCACTGGACGCCCGAGGACAAGCAGCGCTTTGCGCATCGCGCCAACGCCAACTGGCGCGGGATGAAGGCCGATATCTGGGAGGCCGGCCACCGCATCCCGTTCATCACGCGCTGGCCGGGTCAAGTGAAGCCCGGCAGCGTCAGCAGCCAACTCGGTTGCCTCACCGATCTGATGGCCACCGTCGCCGGCGTCGTCGGGGCGAAGCTTCCCTCGGACGCGGGCGAGGACAGCTTCAGCCTCCTGCCGGCCCTGACCGGAAAAGGTAAGGCCGCGCGTGAAGCCGTGGTTCACCATTCGAACGCGGGCATGTTCGCCATCCGCCAGGGCGAGTGGAAGCTGGCGCTCGGCCTCGGCTCGGGCGGCTTCTCCGTCCCGGGAAAGATCGAACCGCAGCCCGGCGAGCCGCCAGCGCAGCTCTACAACATCGCACGCGACCCGGGGGAGACAACCAACCTCTACGCACAGGAGCCCAAGGTGGTCGCAAGGCTCACCGCCCTGCTCGATCGTTACCAGCGCGAAGGCCGCAGCCGGCCAGCGTGAAGACTCCGCTGCGCTCGCGTACAGGGGAGGGATCACTGACCGCGCGTGATCCCCTGCGACCGCTCTCTTACGCTCGCAGCTCAGCATGAGCGCTTGCGAGCCGCGCGCCTCGGCAAGCGGTATGCGGGACGGAACACGATGGCGCGCGCCCGCGCGGCGGACAGCCGCGACGGGACGCCGGCGCGACTACCGGTCACCAGGCGACCATCGCGTCTTCAAACAGCGCCGCCAACTCCTCGGGGTCAGCGGGCCGCGGCGAGAGCTTCGTCACGCGGTGCTGCGGCAGCGTGCCTTCGACCAGCGCGGGGATGTCCGCGGCCGTGTAGCCGAGCCCGCGCAGGCCGTTCGGAACCTTTAGGCGCTGCATGAAACCGGTGATCGTGTCCGCCAGAAGCTTGCCGGCATCTTCGAGATGCACCCGGCTGACGTCGGCGCCCAGCGACTGGGCGGCCCGCAGGTGACGCTCCAGGTTCGCCGGCGCGGTAAACCGGAAGACAGCCGGCGCGTTGAGGATCACCGAAAAGCCGTGCGGCACGAGCGGGTGGTCGACCCGGTATTGGGCGGGCTTGTAGTCCCGCACCATGCCGGAGACCGGGTAGGACATGCCGTGCGGCAGATGTACGCCCGCGTTGCCGAAGCCCACGCCCGCGTACGATGCTGCCAGGATCATGCGTGCGCGGGCCTCGTCGTCCGATGGGTCCTCGACCGCGCGCACCAGGTACTGTGCCACGAGTCGCAGCGCTTCGAGCGCCCCTATGTCGCTGATCGGGATTGAGCCCTGATAGGCCGGGCGGAACAGCGGACGCTCGGGACGCGGCCGGCAGGTATGCGGGATCGCCGTGTAGGATTCGATGGCATGACTGAGCACGTCGAGCCCGCTCGCGGCGGCCACCTGGGGCGGCATCGTGCGCGTGTTCTCCGGATCGAGCAGGCCGATCGTAGGTTTCAGCCGGCGGCTCGCAATGCCCGTCTTGGCGTGCATCTCGGTGTAATCGAAGATCGCGACCCCAGTCGTCTCGCTGCCGGTGCCCGCCGTCGTCGGAATTGCGATCAGCGGTTTCAGCGGGCCCGGTATCGGCAGCCCCTTGCCAATCGGCGGGTTGACATAGTCGAGAAACTCCGAAGGAGGGTACGTGGAATAAAGGTTTGCGGCCTTGGCCGTATCGATGGTCGAGCCGCCGCCAACGGCGACGAAGGCCTCGAACTCGCCGCGCGCGGCGAAGTCGATGGCATCGCGAAACGATTCGCCGGTGGGCTCGACGCGCACGCGATCAAAGAGCGTGTACCCGATTCCCTGGTCCTCGAGCGAGGTGAGCGTGCGCTCCACGGGCGGAAGGCTGCGCAGGTTTGAGTCGGTGACGACGAGCACACGCCGCATCCGCATGTCGGCGAGGTCCATGCCGACTTCGCGCGTAACCCCGAACCCGAAGCGTAGGTTCGAGGTCGCCATCTCAAACGCTGTCTCGTTTCCCATTCGCTGCCTCCAGAGCGCCGCCGAGCGGCGAGCCGCGCGGCGGAACTACGCCCAAGCCGGCCCTTACCAGATATACCCTTTCGCGATCTCGCGCTTGTCATAGCCATCGAGCACGTGGACGACGCGGATCTTCTTGAGCTGCGTCGGCGAAAGCTGGCCGATGGGAATATAGAGGATCTGCTGGCCGCTACGGGCGGCGACGCTGCGGAAGATGGACCGCGGCGGCCGGGCGGCCACATAAACCGTATAGCGTTCGACCGAGTAGTCGATACCGGCGAGCAGCAGGCGCTCGGCCTTGGTCTCGGCGAACTCGTAGTCGGGGTCGGACCAGACGTCGAACATGCGGCGGGGCGGCAGCGACATCAGGAACCCGCCGTACTCGGCGCGCCCGATTCCCGGACCCACGACCTGATCGAACGGGTTGGTCGAATAGAAGGCCATGTCCGACTCATTCTGGTGCTCGCCGAGCCAGGTGGTGAGGTAACGGTAGCGCTCGTCGCGGTCCGCGTCGAAGATCACGACGATGCTGCCGACCTCGCCGGCGATCCGCTCCTGCTGCTTGACATAGATCTTCTTCTCATGCCAGTTGCGCACCGTCTCGCGCAGGTCGATGCCATCGAGCAGAGAGGTGGTGAAGCGGTAGGTGCGCTCGCGCTCCTCCGACAGGATCGACTTGGCTTTCTTCTTGAGGAAGCGGCCGTAGTTCTCAATCACGAGGTCCTCGGGCGGGTAGGAGCAGATTGCGGTGCCGTGAATCTGCTCGGCCCACTCGCCCGGGTATGCCTCCTTCTTGCGGCGCTTGAGCGCGCTCGGCCGCACGCGCTTCTTGAAGTTGGGCAGGCGGCGGCGCAAACGGATTCGCCGCGTATTGAGCCACACCTCCTCGCCGGAGAGGTTCACGGTTTCGAGGTCGCTCTCGCTACTCTGCGCGGGATAGCGGTTGGCCGACTCCCACACCTCCCAACCGTAGTTGTCATCAACGATGGATCGCGCGGCCACGGCCAGGTCGAAGACGCTCGCGACCAGTTCGCTGTTCATCGCCGCCAGGTTGCGCGTGTAGCGCGCGAGCACTCGCCGCTGCCAGTGCGACAGCTTGTCCCCGGTGTTCTCCTCGTACGTCTTCTCGGCGTGGCGCATCACCTCGAGCTGCGTGCGGCGGCGGTCAATCGGGCCTTCGCCGCTGAGCCGCGCCTCGTCATAGAGGTGCTGCAGGTACGGATACTCGACCAGGATCTCGGCGAGACAGTCGGGATGAGGATTGAGGAGCTGCACGTCCTGGCGCGGCCGCTCCTGCTCGGGCGCATCCTGCGGGACCTCCATCGACTCGAGCACCAGCTCGAGCAGGTTCAGCGAGATCACCACGACGACCCGCGCCAGTGGATCGGCGCCCTGCAGCTTCCAGGCGATGGCCGCGGCGTGGCGGCGCTCCTCGCCGGTGTACTCGCGCGGGTGCAGCCGGTACATCTCGACGTACTTCTCGTAGCCGATGGAGCGCAGCGAATAGGCATCCGGGTAAGGCGCGGCCAGGTGCGGCTTGGGAGCGAGGTCGGGTTCGACGAACATGACTTCGGCGGCCAGGTCGAGGCCGCTGCGCACGGCTTCCACAAACGGATCGCCCGGCTCGACCGGGACATAGATGGCCTGCTCTTCGTTCTGGTCGTCGGGATAAAGCAGGACCGTGATCCGCGGCAGCCGCTCAATGGCCTCGCGGTAGGCGGGCTCGAGCGAGACCGGCAGCTCCACCGCGATCACCTGCGGCTGCGCGGCGAGTATCGCGCGGCGGACGGCTTCCGCGAACTCGAGCCGGCCGGGTACTACCGGCAGGTAAGTGATATGGCCGCGGACCAGGCTGGCGGCATCAAACGGCTCGGCCATAACGCCTCGCCTCACCGCCGAGGGTCTGCTGGATGGCGATCTCGAGGGCATTTCGCAGCGGCGTGCCTTCGGCCCGCAGCTTCATGGTGAAACGCGCGATGTTGATGCCGTCGCGCACGGTATAGCGCTCCTCGGCCGCATGCGCGAGCTGCAGGAAGTCGGCGACGTACTGCAGGATCTCATCGCCCCCGAACGGAAGGTTCTCCCTGAGGATCAGGTACTCTTCCTCGCGCTCGGGGAAGTCGATGGTGATCTGCGGCTGCAGCCGCGAGTGGATGTACTCGGGCAGGTCGAAGGTGGACGCGTCGTCGTTCATGGTGGCGACGAGGCGGAAGTTCGGGTGCGCCTTGATCTTGATTCCCGCGACGATCGACTCGGCGTAACGGCGGTTGTCGAGCAGCGGCGCGAGACTTGCCCAGCTCTTCTCGCTCATGCGGTTGCCCTCGTCGAGCACGCAGATGCCGCCGCGCAGCATAGCGGTGACGAGCGGCGAAGCGACGTAGCGCAGGCGGCCCTCGGCTTCGATGACGGGAGTGACGAGCAGATCCTCGGGGCGCGTGTCGATGGTAGCCTGCATGATGTAGACTTCGCGTCCGAGGCGCCGGGCCGCGGCATAGGCGAGCGTCGTCTTGCCGACGCCGGGTTTGCCGAGCAGGCGCGGGTTCATGGGCAGGTCATGCTCATCGAGCACCAGCCACGCCGCGAGCAGTTGGCGCATCACCTCGTCCTGCCCGACCCAGCGCACGGGCAGCTCATCGGGATGCGCCAGATGCAGCGTCACACCTTCGATCTGAACTGTCATAGGAGACGTAAATAGATAGTATGCCGGATCTACGGGCGTTCATTCTTGTCCTCCTCGCAGCCGGCGGAATGGCCGGGCAGAAGCCGCTGCGGTTCAGCGGCGAAGTCGCGCGGGGGCGGGAGTTTCGGAAGGAGATCGGGCAAGGGCTGCTATTTGCCCTGGCGCCGGTGAATTACGGCGAGGGCATCGAGGGCTGGCAGATCGCGGTTACCCCCCAAACCCCTGCCTCGCAAGACGGCGAGTGCCACGAGTTCTCCTGGATCGCCACGCCGCCGTACCGTTTCCAGAATCCGCGGTATGTCGACACCTCCTACGGCACCACGGCGGCGGAGGCGGTGAAGGATTCTCCGCGCGAGTTTCGGTTTGTGCTGAATTGCACCGATTACAGGCAGGAATACAAATGGGTGGAGCGGCTGCTCTGGCCATATAAGTACGACCGCGGCCAGCTCGATGAAGCGGAGGCGAAGCTCGGAAAATCGCCGCTCGGCACCGGCAAGCTGACCATCCTGGAGGCCAAGATCACCGAAGGCGCCGGCGAGCAGAAGCTCGGGCGCATCGAGTGGCTCAAGTTCGAGGTGGAGATGCGGTTACCGTAAGCTGGGGGTCATGCCCGCCAAACAATACAGCACCCCCACGCCAATGGCGATCGACCCGGACGAAAGCTACACCGCCACCCTTGAGACTCGCGCGGCCCGATCGTCTGCGAGCTGTTCGCCAGGGACCGCACCCGTGACGGTGAACAATTTCGTGTTCCTGGCGCGGGAAGCTTTCTATGACGGAACGCGGTTTCATCGCGTGATCGCCGATTTCATGATTAAAGGCGGCGACCCGACCGGCACCGGCAGCGGCGGTCCCGGCTACGGCCCCTCCCTCGGAAGACGTGAACCAGCAATTTGGGCTCTTTCCTCCGGATCCCGTGCGCTACGTCGGCGCGCACATCGTTCGAGAGCAGTAAAGCGAAAGGAACATGCTGAAGCACACGGACGCTCTCCTCATCGGCTCGCGGTCATGCTCTCGAAACTTGCACCTGCTGGACTTGAAGACCACTGAGAAGAAGAGGCTAAAAAGCACATGCGGATGACCCGCCGCGAATGGCTGACAATAACTGGCATTTTGTCCTCTGGGCGGCATGCTACATCACAGTCCACTGTCGACGAGGAAATCCGGAGCCTCGCCGAACACGCTCCGTTGAGCATGCAATTCCAAGGTGGCGCCGCCGAAGAATGCCGTCGCTGGCAGCAGAAATTTTCGACCAAGCTCGGGCAATTGCTCGGGCAGTATCAACCTCCTTCGCAATGGGAGACCATCCCCGAGAGTACGGTCGATTTTGAGGACCATCGCCGCGAGGCCCACTTGCTCCGTGCCAAGGGTTTCCCCGATCTGCCGGTTTATCTCCTCACTCCACGAGGTTCTTTTACGGGCCGCCGGCCTGGCATGCTCGCCCTTCATGGGCACGGCGAATTCGGTAATGACTCTGTTGTCGGCATCGCGAACACGCCGGAACGCAAGGCCGCGATCGCCAGCGCCAACTACGACTATGGCCTGCAACTCGTGCGTCAAGGTTACGTCGTGGCCGCCCCGTGCTTCACTCCGTTCGGCCGCCGCCTCGACTCTCGCGACGCCTACCGCGGCGATGATCCTTGCGGCGTGACCTTTATCCGCATGCAACTCCTGGGCAAGGTGCTGATGGCCGAAAATCTGCGCGACGCGCTCTGGAGCCTCACATTGTTGTCTCGTAATGACAGCGTGGATCCCGATCGGCTCGGCTGTGCCGGGCTGTCCTACGGCGGGCGCCTGACGATGCTGACGTCCGCCCTCTCGCCGAAAATCAAAGTGGCGGTGATTTCCGGCGCTTTGAATGTGATGCGGGAGCGGATTCTAGGGCGGTATGGCTGTGGAGCGCAGGTCATCCCCGGCCTGCTCCAGTTCGGAGACGTTCCGGAGATCGCTTCGCTCATCGCGCCGAGGCCATGCTTATGGGAGGTTGGCAACCAGGATCGCTTGATGGTGAAAGCTTGGATCGGGCCCGCGCTCGACGGCATCCGCCGCGCGTACCAGGCGTATGGCGCTCTTGCTAGTCTGCAGGTCGACTTCTTCGACGGAACGCATCGTTGGAATGGAGTGAAGGCCTACCCCTGGCTGGCGAGGGTGCTGCAGCCATGACATATCGATCGAACACCGCCTTCTCGATACCGGCAACTCTCGCGATCCTCGGATTGGTGTTGTTCACCATCCATCGGAGGAATCCTGGTTTCGTGCAAGCGGCCGAGACCGCCAAGACGGTGATCCACATTACTTTCGGCGTGGACGGCGCAAAGGATGTGGATTGGAGCGGAACCATTTCACCCGCTCCGGCACGCCTGAGCGGCTGGCAGTTCGATTCGCAAGACGGGATTGACGGTAACCGCTGGAAATGTACGGCGCGTGAAGAGACTTATTGGGACACGCCGTACGAGCGGAGCATGGGACCGACCTCGAATCGGGACAAAGTGACGCGCAAGGGCGTTCTCGCCGAATTCGATGTTCCGCTGTCCGGCGACATTCAGGTCGAAACCAAACAGGGCCGATTCTCGTTCACCGTGGATTCTTCCCTGTGGACTGGCCCGCGCGTCTTCTTAGGAAACCGCGTGGAGGTGAGATCTGCTCCGCTCGCCGCGGCGCTCTCGCCGCGCCCCGGGGTCGAAGACTACCCGGCTCTGCTCGAAACGAAAGACGGCACCTTGTGGCTGGCCAGCCAAAGCTGGGACGGCGATGGAGACCAGATATACCTGCGGCGGAGTGCTGGGGGCGAATGGTCGCCACCCGAAGCCCTTACGTCCGGCCGGGGAGACTATTACCGCACGGCCATAGCTCAAGATGGTGCGGGAAAGATCTGGGTGGTGTGGTCAGCACAGGAGTCGGCGAACTTCGATCTCCGGGCAAGATCGTTCGACGGCAAACGCTGGTCTGCTCCCGAGCGGCTGACTACCGCGCAAGGTTCCGACATCTTCCATGCGCTCATCAGCGACCGGTCCGGCAATCTGTACCTTGCCTACCAAAGTGCGCGCTCCGGAAATTTCGACATCTTTCTGCGAATCTATGACGGCAAGAAATGGTCGGACGAAGTTCAGGTGTCTTCGGATCCTGCGCATGATTGGGAGCCGGCGCTCGCGGCGGCACGCGACGGCCGCGTCACCATCGTTTGGGATACGTACGCAAAAGGCAACTACGATGTCGTGTCCCGCACCTATGAGCGCGGCAACCTCGGTCCGATTGTCCCGATCGCGGAGAGCGGAGCCTTCGAATCGCGTGCCTCGGCTCAATATGACCGGCAGGGTCGCTTGTGGATCGCCTGGGATGAGGGCGATTGGAACTGGGGCAAAGACTACGCGAACCTGATCGGGGAGAAGGGCCGTGGATTGTTGGTACGACGCCAGGTCCGTGTGGCCGTCTTATCCAATGGTAAGTTGCGGGAACCGGCGGCGCCGATATTCGCCGCGATCCCCGGCGGCTTCCGCCAGGTGTTTCAGCAGCCTCGCCTGGTCCTGGATGAGCACGATGTTCCGTGGGTGTTCTTCCGGTACCGTGTGAACCTGCCCCGTCACGTCAAAGGCCAGATATACCGCGGCATGTGGCGGCTGGGCGCGACCGGTTATCAGCACGGCAGGTGGCTGCCCATGATCGAATTTCCCGAGGGGTACGGCCGCATCGACGCGCCCGTATCCGCGATTGCCGCCCGCGGGCAGATCGAAGTTGCCTGGGTCTCGGATGGAAGGCTATGGCCCGCGGGTTTTCCACGGCAGCAGAATCTGCTCCTGACCGCGATCCCACAGGCTCGCGAGTCTACCGCATCGGAACTGGTGGCCTACACTGCGCCCGCCGAGAACCTTGCCCCCCCGCATCCGAATGAGGCATCGGACCTGACGCGAGTTCGCGACTATCGCGCCACGGTCGGCGGCCGAAACCTTCGCATTGCGCGTGGTGACATACACCGGCACACCGACCTCTCTTGGGACGGCAATCGTGACGGCTCGCTCAACGACGCCTATCGGTATGCGATGGATGCCGCCGGCTTCGATTTCCTGGGAGTTTGCGACCATCAGGCCGGAGAGTCGATTCCGTACCACTGGTGGATGATCCAGAAAGCAGTGGACCTGTTCACCATACCCGGCAGGTTCGCTCCGCTTTACTCCTACGAGCGCAGCTTGCCCTGGCCGAATGGACATCGAAATGTCGTGTTCCCGGACCGCGGCCGTCCGGTTCTGGAAATCTCCGGCGCGGAAGAGCGAGGCGAAGAAGGCGCTGGAAAGCTCTACCGATACTTGAGGCGGTTGGGCGGTCTGGCGACGTCGCACACCTCGGCGACCGGTGCGGGAACCGACTGGCGCGACAGCGACCGGGAATTGGAGCCCATCGTCGAGCTCTACCAGGGCTACCGAAACAACTACGAGGAACCAAGTGCTCCCCGCCATGCTCCGGCTAGGCAAGCGGCGCGATTCGCGGCGGGCTCTGTCTGGAGCGCTTGGGCCAAAGGCATCAAGCTCGGGGTGCAGTCGAGTTCCGACCACGTTTCGACGCATACATCCTACGCGGCTGTCTTTATCGACCGCATCGAGCGCCATGCGATTTTTCAAGGTTTGAAAGCACGGCGTTCCTTTGCCGCCACCGACAACCTCATCGTCGACTTCCGCATGGGCGGCCATTTCATGGGTGAGATCTTCGGGGCGCGTCCACCCGTTCCGTTGAAGGCTTACATCCGGGGGACCGGAGCTTTGGCTCGCGTAAGCCTGATCAAGAACAACCGCATCATCTACACGGCCCCGGGCGCCGGTCCGGAAATGAATTTCACCTACACCGCTACGGACACCGAGCCAGGTGAGTCCTACTACTACATCCGAATCGAACAGCAGGATGGCCAGCTCGGATGGAGTTCACCGGTCTGGGTGAGGTACTGAAGTAAACGATGGCGCCTCAGACAGAGCTAGGCCCGTGCAGGACTGAGGATAGCGACGTTTATCATAACGGCTCTGCGCAAGGATCTAACTGGAGGCCCGATTGACGGCTGGCCATATAAGTACGAACCGCGGCCAGCTCGATGAAGCGGAGGCGAAGCTCGGAAAATCGCCGCTCGGCACCGGCAAGCCGACCGTCCTGGAGGCCAAGGTCACCGAAGGCGCCGGCGAGCAGAAGCTCGGGCGCATCGAGTGGCTCAAGTTCGAGGTGGAGATGCGGTTGCCGTAAGCTGGGGTGATGCCCGCCAAACAATACAGTGCTCCCCCGCCGGTGGCGATTGATCCGAACAAAAGCTACACCGCCACCCTTGAGACCTCGCGCGGCCCGATCGTTTGCGAGCTGTTCGCCAGGGACGCACCCGTGACGGTGAACAATTTCGTGTTCCTGGCGCGGGAAGCTTTCTATGACGGAACGCGGTTTCATCGCGTGATCGCCGATTTCATGATTCAGGGCGGCGACCCGACCGGCACCGGCCGCGGCGGTCCCGGCTACCGCTTCAGCGATGAATTCAAGGACAATCCACGCAAACACGAACGCGGCGTGCTGTCAATGGCCAATGCGGGGCCGAACACCAACGGCAGCCAATTCTTCATCACGCACGTAGCCACCCCGTGGCTCGACGGCAAGCACACCGTATTCGGCCGCGTCCTACAGGGCCAGGAAGTCGTGGATGCCGTGCAGCAGGGCGATGAGCTGAAGAGCGTGCGGGTGGAAGAAAGCTAGCCGAAGTTCGTCACCGACAGGATTTCGAACCGCTTGCTGAGAAGGTGTGAAAAAATTGATTTCGGGCCTCTTTTCCACAGGCTAACCGAGTGCAAACATTGGAGGCCGGAAATGGTTTTTTCGAATATTTCACACCTTCTCACGGAGTGGTGGGTAGAGTCGAGGACAGGCGCGAGCACTGGCGCCGAGGCGCCGCCCCGTTTCCTGCCCCCGCTCATCAAACCGGACGTGCCGATTTCCGGCATCCGGCTTTCCGACTGGCTTCAT
>JACOTZ010000164.1 GCA_016178155.1 Acidobacteriota bacterium | reverse complement strand
GCCAACTCGGGCGCATCCGCCGCAATCCGCTCCCCCCGAGCCCGGAACCCGTCCCTCCGCACCTGGAACCCGGCGACGTCATCGAGATTCCCACTGCGGCTTCCTCCCAACCCGCCGCAGCTTCCAGCACTATCCAGGCTGCGGCGAACCCCTCTCCGGAACCCGGCGATTGTGGATCTAGTTGCTCCCAAGCCTCTGATTCTTCAGCCGTTAACGAGCAAATTGGGTTCGTTTTGCAATCCCCGGACCGCGCTGCTGAACCGGCCTCCATCCATACGCCCAAGCAGGCGAGTGGCCTACAACGCCATGAGCAGATGCGTGCCGTTCATCCGCTCCGGCCAGCCGCTCTTCCAGATGTACTCTCTGACGAAATCGGCTGAGGGTTTCCGAAAGACGGTCCCGGCCACGTCCAAAACTCCGGCCCGTCAGTCTTTGACGTCCATGCGCCGGCGTCGATCAGTCCGGTCACCTGGCCCTTGCGTCCGCCGCCCGGGCGAACAGCCGGACGAGCAAAATTTTGATATCCGGGCACGTTGAGAGATTCGGCACGCACACAAAAACCCTGCGCACCGCGGCCGCGCCGGCCTGCCCGGATCGGCTAGTGATTGCCTCGGCCTTGCCCGTGTCCCTGTCCCTCACCCTGGCCTTGCCCCTGGCCCTCACCGTGCCCGCGGCCTCGACCGGCGCCTCGGCCACGCCCCAACTGGGCACGGATTTCGCCGCCGGCGTGCTTGGTCGTGTGGACGTTCGCGTAGACAGCGCCGTTCTCGAGCGCCTTGATGAGGCCGTCAATGTTGCCCGCGTTCAGGCCCTGCGCCGGGATCGCCATGACATCGGATACCCCGATCGTCACCGTCAAATCGGTCGCCGCCGCCGGACAGGCCGGCTTGCCGCCGCCACCGCACAGGAACGCCGCCACCGCGCCGTTCACGCCGCGCTGGCCGATGTGAAGATGCGCTGCCTGCGCGGCGCCTTCCAGCCCCGAATACGCGAGAGTGACTCGCAGCGATTTCGGCGATTCGATGACCTCCACCTCAACTTCGCCCGTGCCCGTGGTCACGATCGCAGGCACTTCCTGGAAGCCGCTCAGGCGGCCTTTGAACTTGCCCCTGCCGTCATCGTCGTCCGCAAACGCGACGATTGCCGCCAGGGCACAGGCGGCGATAGCTAACGGAATCCGCATAACACCTCATAGCCTCCTCAGCGAGTGTAGCGCAACCCGCGATACCGTTCAGGACCGGTCCAGCCGCCGAAGCGCCGCTCGCGCCGCCCAGTAGCCGCACATGCCGTGAACCCCGGCCCCGGGCGGCGTCGAGCTGGAACAGAGAAAGAGCCGCTCGTTCGGTGTCGAATACGGGTTGAACCTGGGCAGCGGGCGCGCAAGGACTTGCAGGATATCGTTGGCGCCGCCGCCGATGTCCCCGCCGGCAATGTTCGGATTCTCGCGTTCGTACTCGGCCGCGCGGATCGTGTGGCGCGCCAGAATGCGGTCGCGGAAGCCGGGTGCGAAGCGCTCGATCTGAGCTTCGATCCGCTCGGTCATGTCGGCGTCCGAACCGTTCGGGACGTGGCAATAGGCCCAGCCCGTGTGCTTGCCTGCGGGTGCACGCGTGCGGTCGAACAGGCTCTGCTGGGCCACGATCGTGAAAGGCCGCTCCGGGTGGCGTCCATGCCAGGGATCGGACTCGCTTGCCGCGATCTCCTCGAACGTGCCCCCGACGTGAACCGTGGCGGCGGATCCGCACTCCCGAGCCTTCCACGGGATGGGCCCCTCGAGCGCCCAGTCGATCTTGAACACGCCCGGTCCCTGGCGGAAGCGCGACAGCCGCCGCACATAGCGCCGCGGAAGCTGGTCGCCCGCAATCGCCGCGAGCTGGCGCGGAGAGGTATCGAACAGAACGGCGCGCGAGGGCGGCAGGTCGTTCATGGATCGTACCAACCTCCCGGTTTCGATCGAGCCGCCAAGCCGCTTGAGCTGCTCGGCCAGGGCGCGCGCGATCGCTCCCGATCCGCCCCGCGCGCACGGCCAGCCCCCGGCGTGGCCGGCAGCCGCCAGCACCAGTGCAAATGCAGCCGTGCCGGCCCGCTCCAAAGGAACCATGGAATGCGCCGCGCAGCCGGCGAACAAGGCCCGCGCGCGATGGCCCGCGAAGCGGCCCCGCGCCAGGGACGCACAGGATCGCAAACCGTGCCAGGCAAACCGCACCGGCACCAGCGAAGGCCGGGCCTTCCATACCGGCCGGAGAAACGCCGCCGCGAGCGCGTCCATGGCGCCGGCGAGAGGACCGAGCAGGTCCCGCCACGCGCGAGCGTCCGCGCCGAGCGTCTCGCCCGTCGAGCGCGTCGAGCGGAACAGGATGGCCGCGGTCCCGTCGTCAAACGGATGCGCGAGCTCCGCGGGCGGGAACACCCACTCCAGCCCCAGCGCGGCGATATCGAGAGTTTGAAAGAACGGAGAAACCACCCCCAGGGGATGGATGGCGGAGCAGGTGTCGTGAAGAAAACCAGGCAGCGTAAGCTCGCGCGTGCGGGTTCCGCCGCCGATCGTTTCGGCGCCCTCGAGCACACAGATACGGCGCCCCGCCCGTGCCAGCTCGATCGCGGCCGCCAGGCCGTTCGGACCGCTTCCGATGATCACCGCATCGTACATCTGCCGCAGCCGGCGCCTGAGCCCACACGCCCGCGGCGCGGCGGCTCGCCCGAAGCTACTGCTTGACGGGCGCGGGCTCGGGGATGTTCAGGTGGCTGCGATGACGGCTGTAGCCGAAGTAGATCGCCAGCCCGATCGCCAGCCACACGAACAGCCGCATCCAGTTCTCCAGGCCGAGTCCGAACATCAGAAACAGGTTCGACAGAATACCCAGCACGGGCACGACCGGCACCAGCGGCGTCCGAAACGGCCGCGGCAGTTCCGGGTGCGTGCGGCGCATGACCATGATGCCGATACAGACCAGAACAAAAGCAAACAGCGTCCCGATGCTCGTCATGTGCCCGACAATCTGGATCGGGGCGAAGGCCGCGAACAGACCCACGAAGAGCATGAAGAGGAGATTGCTGCGCCAGGGCGTTCGAAACCGGGGATGGATGTCGCTGAAGAGCTTGGGCAGCAGGCCGTCGCGCGACATCGAGTAGAAGACGCGCGATTGTCCCAGCAGCATCACCAGAATCACCGACGTGTACCCCGCGATGATCGCCAGCTTGACCGCTTCCCTGAACCAGGTGTAGGGCGTGCGGTCAATCGCCACCGCCACCGGAGCCGCGCTGTTCAGATCGGCATACGGAACCAGGCCCGTGAGCACGCGCGCAAACAGCACGTACAGGATCGTGCAGACTGCCAGCGAGCCGATAATGCCGATCGGCATGTGCCGCTGCGGATTCTTGGCCTCCTGCGCGGCCGTGGACACCGCGTCGAAACCGATGAAGGCGAAGAAGACCACCCCCGCCGCCCGCACCACCCCGCTCCAGCCGAAGTGCCCGAATTCGCCGGTGTTCGGCGGGATGAACGGCTTGTAGTTGGCGGGATTAATGTAAGCCCACCCGAAAACGATGAACAGCAGCACCACCGAGACTTTCAGCACCACGATGACGGAATTGACGCGCGCCGATTCCTGGATTCCGATCACCAGCAAAAGCGAGATCAGAATCACGACGATCAGCGCCGGCAGATTCACGAGGCCGGGCCCCCAAACGACCTCGAAGGGGTAAAGCTTCAGATCGCGGATGGGCGACTCAATCAGCTTCTGCGGCAGCACGATGTCGAAGTCCGCCAGCAGCGATGCAACGTACCCCGACCAGCTTACGGCTACCGTGGAGGCGCCCACGGCATATTCCAGCACCAGGTCCCAGCCGATGATCCAGGCCAGCAGCTCGCCCATCGTGGCGTACGAGTACGTATAGGCGCTGCCGGCGATCGGGATCATGGTCGCGAATTCGCTGTAGCAGAGGCCGGCGAACGCGCAGCCGACGCCCGCCAGCACGAACGAGAGAACCACAGCCGGGCCGGCATTGTTGGCTGCCGCAATCCCGGTCAGCGAAAACAGCCCGGCGCCGATGATGGCGCCGATGCCGAGCGAGACGAGCTGAACCGGACCCAGAGTGCGCTTCAGACTGTGCTCGCCTTCCGATTCCCTGATGATGCGACTCAGCGGTTTGGTCGCGAACAGGTTCATGCGTGAGCCTCTCTTTTGCGCCAGAGCGCGTACACGGGGATCCCGAGCAGTACGATGATCAGCCCCGGCCAGGTGTAGTTCGGTTTGTATAGTAGCAGCAGCGCCGCGATCAGTCCAGCCAGTGCGATATAGATGGCCGGCAGCACCGGATAGCCGAAGGCGCGGTAGGGCCGCTCCATCTCCGGCCGCGTGCGCCGCAGCACGAAGACGCCCGCGATGGTCAGGATGTAGAACAGCAGTACGGCGAAGATGACGTAGTCGAGCAAGTCGCTGTAGGTGCCCGTCAGCGTCAGCAGGCACGCCCACCCGCACTGCACTACCAGCGCCGCGACCGGAGCGTGCGTCCGCGGGTGGATTCTCGCGGCCGCCCGGAAGAACAGCCGGTCAAGCGCCATCGCGTAGTAGACGCGGGCGCCCGCGAGAATCATGCCGTTGAGACAGCCGAAGGTCGAGATCATGATGGCGGCCGCGATCGCCTGCACGCCGATGTTGCCCCACATCGTGGCCATGGCGGCCGTCGCCACCCGGTCGGCCGGCGCGTTCTGGATGTACTCGAGCGGCAGGTGCCGCAGGTAGACGAAGTTGGTCGCGATGTAGAGCGCGCACACAACGCCGGTGCCGAGCGCGAGCGCGAGCGGCAGGTTGCGCCGCGGGTTGCGCATCTCGCCGGCGGTGAAGGTGACGTTGTTCCAGGCGTCGGCGGAAAACAGCGCGCCCACCATGGCTACGCCGGTGATCCGGATGGTGCTCCAGTCCCAGCCGGCGTTCTGCCAGAAGTCGGTGAAGTTGCGCGCGTCCGCCATGGGATCCGGCTTCATCGCGAAGCCGATCGCGACCAGCCCGAGCAGCGCGCCGGTCTTCGCCAACGTGAAGACGTTCTGCACCACCGCGCCCGTTCTCACGCCGCGCGTGTTCACCCACGTGAGCAGCACCAGCACGGCGATAGCGAGCGCCTGCTGGGTGTTCATGAACGGCAGCACCTGGTTCTGGTCGGAGACGGCCTGGAAAAACACGCCGGTGAATTTCGCGAATGCAACCGCAACCGCGGCCACCGTGCCCGTTTGGATCACGAGGAACAGCGTCCAGCCGTAGAGGAAGCCGTAGAGCGGCCCGAACGCTTCCCGCAGGTACACGTACTGTCCGCCCGCGCGCGGCATGGCGGCCGCCAGCTCGCCGTAGCTGAGCGCCGCGATCACCGTCAGCACCGCAGTCACGATCCAGGTGCTGATCAGCAGTCCGGGAGACTGCACCTGGCGGGCAATGTCGGCGGAGACGATGAAGATGCCCGAGCCGATCATGGACCCCATGACCAGCGTGGTCCCGTCCAGCAGGCCCAGGCCCTTGACCAGGCCGGTTTCCTTGTCGACTACCGCACGAGGCTCAGCCATTCCTCCGCCCGATCCCTGAGGGTTTGTTTCGTACAAGGTTCCGGATACAGATCCCCGATGACCGCCACCGCGTCAGCGCCCGCTTCGAGCACTTGCCGGGCGTTGGCGCGCGCGATGCCTCCGATGGCGACGAGCGGCCGGGCGCACACCGGACGCAGCCGCCGCAAACGTTCGACGCCGGTGACCGGATCGGGGTCCTGCTTGCTCGCGGTCGGGAAGATCGGCCCGAAACCGACATAGTCGATGGGCAGGTCCGCGGAGGCCCGGAGCTGCGCCTCGTTGTGCGTCGAGAACCCGAGCGCGGCGACGCTTCCGATGAGGCGGCGGACGTCGTCGGCCGGGAGGTCATCCTGTCCGATGTGGAGTCCGGCGTCGAGCAGCAGGGCAATATCGGCGCGATCATTCACGATGAAGTTCGCCCCGGCCTCGCGGCACAAGGCGGCGATGCGCCGGGCGGCGTCGTAAGTGTCACGGTCGAACTGTTTGTGCCGAAGCTGCAGCATCTCCGCGCCGGCGGCGAGAAAGGCCTCGGCGGCGGTCTCAGGCGTGCAGCCGCGGCGGCGTACGGCCCCGGTGTCAATGATCGCGTACAGCCGGGGCAGTGGCTTGGGCAACAATGCCCTATGATAGCTTGATTCCATGAGTCTGCACCTGAAGTCGCCGGGAGATGCGCCGGGCGTGTATCCGCTGGCAAAGCGCGGCCAGGAGCTCAAATATCTGTCGTTTACGGTGGTCGAGCTCGGCGGCGGCTTGCGCGAGCATACGTTCGAGAGCGGTGAGGAAGAGCTGTCGCTCGACTTCTACACGGGCCCCGTGCGCATCGACGCGGAGACGCCGTCGGGCCGCTGGTCGGCCGAGGTGCCCGCCCGGCCCTCGATCGCCGAGCCGTCCCCGATGGTGTACCTCCCGGCGGGATCGCGCGTGAGGATCCGGGCCGCCAACGGCGCCGCGCGTGTGACCGTGGCCGGCGCCCTGGGCAAGCCGGGCGCGGCCGCGCAGATCGTGCAGGCCGGCGGCATCGTTGCCAAACAAGTCGGTAAGGACAACTGGACGCGCACCGTCTTCACTCACATCGCCGGCAATGTGGACGCCGCGCGCCTGATTTGCGGCGAGACCGTCAACCGGCCGGGCGGCTGGTCGAGCTGCCCGCCGCACAAGCACGACCGCTTTCGCGAGCCCGAGGCCGGCGGCCAGCCCGAGGTGCCGATGGAGGAGGTCTACTACTTTCAGCTCGATCCCCCCCAAGGCTTCGGCTTCATGCGCGTCTACACCGAACCGGGCGACCCCGAGCCGTTCGACTACGCCTTCGCGGTCGAGCACGGCGATACGGTGCTGATCCCGCGCGGCTATCATCCCGTGGCCGCCTGCCCCGGCTATACGCTCAACTACACGTGGGTGCTCGCGGGCCAAGGCCGCACTTACGGCGCCTGGAGCGACGATCCCCGTCACGCCTGGATCAAGAACGCGTAGGAGGCATCGCCGCCTTGAGCAAGCGCCGCGCGGCGGCGGCTTTGCACCAAGGCCGTGTTGCCGCTATTCTGAATCAGCGTAGGACATACTCCATGGCCGACGAATCGAAGAAGTCCATGCTCGATGAGGCGCCGCCGCGGCGCTACCAGCCTTTCGTTCCCCAACACATGCAGATGACGGAGTTCACGCTGCGAGCGGTCTTGCTCGGGCTGGTGATGACCGTCATCCTCGGCGCCGCGAACGCGTACCTCGGCTTGCGGGCGGGTGTTACCGTGGCCGCCACTTATCCGGCGGCCGTCATCAGCATGGCCGTGTTGCGCATCTGGCGCGGCAGCATCCTTGAAGAGAACCTCGCCCGCACCGCCGGTTCGATCGGCGAGTCGGTTGCGGCCGGCGCCATCTTCACCCTGCCCGCCTTTCTCATTGCCCGGGCCTGGCCCAGCTTCAGCGGACCCGATGCCTACTGGAAGTCGACCGTGCTCATGATCATGGGCAGCATCCTCGGCGTGCTCTTCACATCGCTCATGCGGCGCACCATGGTGGAGGACCCCGAGCTGCCCTTCCCCGAGTCGACTGCCGCTTCCGAGATCCACAAGGCCGGGCAGCGCGGCGCACAGGCCGCGCGCTTCCTGTTCTGGAACATGGGATTCGGCGCGCTGGTTTACCTGCTCGGCCAATTCCGGCTGTACGCGCTGGATAAGGACTTCATCGTGCGCATCGGCGAACTCGGCCGGAGCACGGTGCGGGTCGGCCCGGCGGCCACGCAGACGGTCGCGGCCGGCGGCACCTCGATCTTCTCGGCGCCCAGCGTCAGCCCGGCCTACCTCGGCGTCGGCTACATCATCGGCCCGCGGCTGGCGGCGCTGAACTTCGCCGGCGGCCTGTTCGCCTGGGGGCTGATGGTCCCGCTGCTCATGTTCTTCCTGGGCCCGCAACTGCAGGCGTATCTTCCCGCGACTGCGGGCGAAGCAGGATGGGAAGGCATGGCGAGCGACATCTGGCGTTTCATCGTGCGCCCAATCGCGGTCGGGGGCATGCTGGTGGGCGCAGCGTCCACGCTGTTCCGGATGCGCAAGAGCATTGCTTCCGGCCTGGGGCGCGCCTTCGCCGAGTTCCGGCAAGGCGGCGGACCTCCGCCCACGGCCGCGCGCACGGAGCGCTACATGAGCTCCAAGGTCGTGCTGGGGCTCATCGCCGTGTGCTTCGCGTTGATGATTGTTCTCTACATCTGGCTCTCGGGCCTGGTGACGGGCGGAGTGGTGGCGGCGGTGGTCATGCTGATCGCCGGCTTCTTCTTCGCCACGGTATCGGGGAGCCTGGTCGGCTTCATCGGATCGACCAATAACCCGGTCTCGGGAATCACGCTTTCCACGATCATCGTGGCCGCGCTGCTGATGGTCTCGCTCGGCGTCTCCGGGCCGCCGGGGGTCCTGGCGATCCTCGGCATCGCCACCGTCGTCTGCGTTTCCTCCGCGGTCGCGGGCGAGCTGCTGCAGGACTTCAAAGTTGGATACCTGCTCGGCGGCACGCCGCGCACGATCCAGATTGTCGAGCTGATCGCCGTAGTGGTGGCCAGCCTGGTCATGTACTTCCCGCTGCTGGTGCTCCATCAGGGCAACATAAACGCGGGCGGCATCGGCTTCGGCGACCGCCAGCTCCCGGCGCCCCAGGCCGGGCTGATGGCCGCGATCACGCAAGGGATCGTCGGGGGCGACATGCCGTGGGCGCTGGTGGGGGTCGGCATCATGCTGGGCATCGCGCTGATCCTGGCCCAGGTGCGCAGTCCCATGCTGTTCGCGGTCGGCATGTATCTGCCGCTCGCCACGACCTTCGCGATCTTCGTCGGCGGCGCCTTCAAGTGGCTGACCGATGAGCTCCGCAGCCGGCGCGGCTTCAACCAGGCGCAGATGGCGCGCAGCGAGAATGTCGGGGTGCTGGTCGCCTCCGGGCTGATCGCCGGCGAAGCGCTCGTGGGGCTGGTGATCGCCACGTTCAGATTTTTCGAGTGGCCGCTGCCGGCCTTTTTCGAGACGCCGTCGTTTCTCGCGGGGTTTGCGGTGATGGCGCTGGTGCTGCTGGTGATGGTGAGGACTCCGCTCGTGAACGCGGGACACCCGGACGAGCCGGCGCCGCCGACGGCGATCATGTAGGGTGGCGATGTCTTTAATGCGCGATATCCGAGACTACCGGGTTGAGAAAGGCGCGATCGCGATCTGGTGGCTCGGCCAGAACGGTTTCATTTTCAAGTCGCCCGAGGGCACGCTCGCCGCGGTCGATCTTTATCTGACGGACAGTTGCAACGGCCTGCACGCCGGCATCGACCTCAGCCGCCGGGTGCCCATCCTGCTTCCGCCCGAAGAGCTCGAAGTGGATGTCTTCACCTGCACCCACAACCACCAGGACCACACCGATCCCGAGACCATTCGCGCTCTCCGCCACAAGGACACGATGCAGTTCGCGGGGCCGCATCCGAGCTGCCGCGTGTTCGGCCGCGAGGGCATCGAGTCCGGCCGCATCACGCCCGCCTGGCCGGACTGCGAGATCGAGTTCCGGGACCTCAAGATCCGGGGCACATTCGCGCTGCCCACCGATACGAGCGACCTGAACCACATGGGCTACGTCTTTCAATTCGGCAGCGGTCCCAAGGTCTACGTCACCGGTGATACCGATTACTCCGAGCTGCTCCTGGGCGTGACGAAGCACTCGCCCGACCTGATGATCACCTGCATCAACGGCGGCTTCAATAACATGTCCCACTTCGAGGCAGCCGAGATCGCGGGCAAGATCAAGCCCAAGGCTGCCATTCCGTGTCACTACGACATGTTCCCCGACAACGCCGCCGACCCGTCGCAGTTCCGCGCCTCGCTTGCCTTGCGCGCCGAAGGCGTCCGCTACCAGCCGCTCGCTCACGGCGAGCCGTTCCTGTTCGGCCCGTGAAGCGCGAGGGGCGTGATCGCCACGAGGACATCGCGATCGCCGGCGCGGGACGCCTGGCCCAGGCGCTCGGCCGGCTGCTGGTGGAACGAAAATGGCCGGTTGCGGCCGTGGCGAGCCGCAGCCCGGTGCATGCGCGGCAAGCGGCCGCTTTCGTCGGACACGGCGTGGCCGCCGTACCCTACGCTGCACTGGGGAACTACGCGACGCGGTTCCTGATCTGCGTTTCCGATGATGCGATCGCGCCGGTGGCTGAAGAGCTGGCGGCCGCGGGCGTGCGCGCGGGGATCGCCGTCCACAGCTCGGGCGTTCACGGCGCTGAGCCGCTGGGCGCGCTCGCGAGAGCGGGTCTCTCGTGCGGGACTCTCCACCCGCTGCAGACGATTGCCTCGCCCGAGCAAGGGATCGAAGCTTTGCCGCGCGCGTTCTTTGCGGTAGCCGGAGAAGAAGCGGCCGCGGGTTGGGCCGAAGCGATGGTCCGGTCGCTGGGCGGCGAACCGTTGCGCATTCCCCTGGAGGCGAAACCGCTGTATCACGCCGCCGCTGTCCTCGCGAGCAACTACTTGATCGGGCTGATCGATGCCGCTGTTATCCTCATGGAAAGGGCCGGCGTTGAGGCTGCGCAGGCGCGGGCAGCGCTCGCTCCGCTGGTGCGGGCCTCGGTGGATAATGCGCTTCGGATGACGCCCGAAGCGGCTCTCACGGGCCCGATCCGGCGCGGCGATCTTGCAACCGTTCGGTCTCACTTAAGCGTGCTCGCCGCAGCGCCGCCGGCGATCGCGGAGTTGTACCGCGCGGCGGGGCGGCACGTGATCGATCTCGCGCGCCGCGCGGGGCTTTCGCCGGAAGCCGCCGCCCGGGTGGATGACGCATTGAGCGCCGGCGCCAGCGATGAACATTCATGCCTGACAGACCCAGAGTCGTCCGTGTAACCGACATCATCGCGAAGAAGTCGCGTGGCGAGAAGATCGCGATGCTGACGGCATACGATGCCGCCTTCGCGCGACTGCTCGACTGCGCCGGTGTGGACATTCTCCTGGTGGGCGACTCGCTCGGCATGGCGGTTCTGGGCTATTCGACGACGATTCCGGTGACGCTCGAGGCGATGATTCACCACACGCAGGCAGTGGTCCGCGGGACGCGGCACGCTCTGGTGGTGGCCGACCTGCCGTTCCTCACCTACCAGGTCAGCGTCGCCGAGGCGCTGCGCAACGCCGCGCGCCTGCTGCAGGAAGGCGGGGCCGCGGCGGTGAAGCTCGAAGGCGGCCGGCCGGTGCTGCCGGTGGTGGAACGGCTGGTCGAGGTGGGCATTCCGGTCATGGGTCATCTCGGGCTGCTGCCGCAGTCCGTGCACCAGCTCGGCGGGTACCGGCGGCAGGCGACGCGCGCGGAGGACGCAGGGCGGCTGCTCGAGGATGCGCGCGCGCTGGAAGCGGCGGGAGCGTTCGCGGTCGTGCTCGAATCGATTCCGGCGGAAGTCGCGCGGGCCGCCACTGCCGCGCTGCGGATCCCGACCATCGGCATCGGCGCCGGTCCGGACTGCGACGGGCAGGTGCTGGTCAGCCACGATCTTCTCGGGCTCTCGTGCGAGCATCGGCCGCCGTTCGCGAAAGAGTACGCGCAGCTTGGCGAGCAGGTGCTCGCGGCGGTGCGTTGCTACATCGAGGAGGTCAGGAGCGGGCGCTTCCCGCTCGCCGAGACCGGGGAGGCTTCCGCCGGCTCCAGCGGGCCGGCGGCATGAGCATCGAGGTTGTCCATTCGATTGCGGCGGTGCGGGAGAAGCTCGCCCCGCGCCGCGGATCGGTGGGGCTTGTCCCGACGATGGGAGCGCTGCATCGCGGGCACCTGCGTCTGATCGAGGAGGCGCGCGCGCGGGACCGGACGGTCACGGCCAGCATCTTTGTGAATCCGATTCAGTTCAACCAGCCGGAGGATTATGCGCGGTATCCGCGGACGCTCGAGGGCGACGTGGCTGTGTGCGAATCCGCCGGCGTGGATCTCGTGTTCGCGCCGCCGGTGGAGGAGATGTATCCCGTGCCGCCGGCGACGTCGGTGGAGGTGGCGACGCTGACGGAGCATCTGTGCGGCGCGCGCAGGCCGGGCCACTTCCGGGGCGTTGCGACGGTGGTGATGAAGCTGTTCGAGATCTTCCAGCCCGACCGCGCCTACTTCGGGGAGAAAGACGCGCAGCAGCTTGCCGTGATTGAGCGCATGGTCCGGGATCTCAACGTGCCGGTGGAGATCATTCGCGTACCCACGGTGCGCGAGGCGGACGGGCTGGCGATCAGCTCGCGCAACCAGCTCCTGAGCGCGGAAGAGAGGCGGATCGCGCCGCTGCTGTTTGCGGCGCTCGAGGCGGCGGCCGGCGCGGTGGCCGCGGGCGAACGCGACGCCGCCGCGATCAAGCGCACGGCCGCCGCGCTGGTCGAACGCGAGCCTCGCATCCGGGTCGAGTATCTCGAACTCGTCGATGCGGCCGGCCTGCAGCCGTTGGCGTTGCTCGATCGGCCGGGCCTGCTCGCGGCCGCGATCTGGCTGGGGACTACGCGATTGATCGACAACGTGCGGTTGGAGCCCCGACAGAAATCGCATAAGGTTGTGTCTTAAGATGCCGCCTGTATTCCTAAAGGGGCGCGAAACAATAGTCTGAACAAATGTTTCGCTCTCGCGCAGACCGCTCCCTTGCGGTCGCGGCTCGGAACCGCACGCTGAGCCGCGACCGCAAGGGAGCGGTTGAGTTTAAATGCCCAAGATATTTCTCCGCGGCGTCTAAGGAATGGGCCGAGGATTCCGAGCGACACGAAAAGACGGAAGTGCCCAACGAAGCTCGCTTTCAGACCAAGCCGGAGATCGCATTGGAGCGGATCCGCGCAGCGGTGGCGGCGAAGGTGGCGCGCGGGGTGGTGGTGGCTGACGCCGCCTACGGCATCAACACCGAGTTTCGCGACGGACTCACCGAACTCGAACTGCAATATGTGGTGGGCGTGCAAAGCTCGATGACGGTTTGGGAACCTGGTAAACAGCCTTTGTCGGCCAAGCCAGGAGGGGAAATGGGACGACCTCCCCGGCTCCTGCAGCGGAGCGCGGACCATCAACCCGTCTCGGTGAAGCAGTTGGCGAGGAACCTTCCCTCCACTGCCTTCCAGCAAATCACTTGGCGTGAAGGTACGGAGCGGAAGTTGCGATCCCGTTTTGCCGCCGTTCGAGTCCGCCCGGCGCACCGCGATTCTTGGAAAGCGGAACCCCACGCCGAAGAGTGGTTGCTCATCGAATGGCCGCGAGGCGAGACTGAACCCACGCAGTACTGGATGTCGACGCTACCTCTCCGCACTCACCTCAAAGCTCTGGTCAAGATGGCCAAACACCGCTGGATCATTGAACGGAATTATCAGGCGCTGAAACAAGAGTTAGGCTTGGGGGTGCGGCTTGTTCGGGCGACAATTAGAAACGGCCAAAACGACAATTGCCTATGAGCGATTTGCACCTTTGATCGGTGCTGCGCAATGAGGCATCGATGTTCGCATCACCGCCCGCACAAACACGGCTCCGCCGCGACTAAAACACCAGCTTTGCACCGAGCTGAATCCGCCGTGGATAACCGCGTTCGGCGGTGACCGTTCCAAAGGCGGTGCTGGTCACCGACGTGTTCGGATTCTGGAACATAGGGTGATTCCAGGCATTCAGAAATTCCCCGCGGCGGCCGTCACGCGGAGCTGGGAAATCGGTCTAAGCTGGCCCGGCGTGGCGCTGTTAGAATGCTTCTGCGCAGGTTTCCCCTGTCTTGCGCGTCATTCTTACGCTCCGCGAACCGTCGAGTTTCGCGAATGCGCCTGGGGCGACGAGCGCGCCCGCCGGCCGGTCTGGGGCGGACCGGGACGCAGAACTTTTCTGCGGTATCGAAACTATCTCGGGGTTGGGGGCTATAGATGAAACGGATCGCTGTACTTCTCACGTTGCCTTTGTTCTTATGCCCGGCGCTCTCCGCGGCAGGACCGCACATGGAGCGTTGGCGCGCCGTCGCCGACAAATTGATTCAGACCTCTCCCGGGAACTGGCCGTTCAACTGGGGTGAAGGCGTCCAGATGATCGGGTTGATGAAGATCCACCAACGCACCGGGCAGGCGCGCTACGCCGATTATGTCGAGCGCTGGACCGAGATCCATCAAGCGAAGGATGTGCGGGAACTGCTCAACTTGCCGCCAGCGAAGCGCGGCCGCGCTGGCTACTGCGGCCACTGGAGTCCGGGAAGCGCGATTCTGTACCTGTATCTCGCCCGCCAGAAGCCGCAGCACCTAAAACTCGCCGAAGGGGTAAGAGACTTCATTGTAAAAGGCGCGGAGCGCTCTCCAGAGGGAGGACTCGGGCACTGGCTGGACAGCCGCCAGCTCTGGGTGGACACGCTGTACATGGCTTGTCCCCTGCTGGCGGGCTTCGGAAAGCTGCAGGGCAAGATCGAGTACATCGAGGACGCGGCCAACCAGATCCTCGTACAGGCCAAATATCTGCAGGATCCGCAGACCGGCCTCTTCTATCACATGTGGGATTGGGAAAAGCAAACCCGGTCGCCGGACTTCTGGGGCCGCGGCAACGGCTGGGTGCTGATGTCGATCGCCGACACCATGGAATTCCTGGACCGCAAGCACGTCTCCTGGAAGCCATTGCAGCAGATCGCCGGGAATCTGGCGACCGGCATCAAGGCGACCCAGGATCGCGACGGTCTCTGGCACACGGTAATGGACGATCCGGAGAGCTACCAGGAAAGCTCTGCGAGTTCCATGTTGGCCTATGGCCTCCTGAAGCTGGTGCGGTTAAAGGTTCTGCCCAAGGCGCATGCGGGGATGGCAAAGAAAGCCTGGTCGGCGGTGAATGAGCTGTATGTCAAAGACGCTGAGGTGACCGGTGTCTCGGCAGGAACCAGCCCGATGGGCGGAGGACACTACCGTGAAAGGCCAAGGGGATCGCAGACCTGGGGCACGGGGGCATACCTGATGGCGGGCAGCGAGATCGACTGGGCAAGGTAGGATAGCTCGGAGGCATGCGGCGATGATGACACGGCGCGCGCTGCTGGCGGCGGCCGCCGCTTTCCCGGGCGAGGGTGGCCAAGACGATCGAAAGACCGACCATACGCCAGCTTTGCAGAAGGCCATCGATACGGAGGGCGGATTGCGCCTGCGCCGGGGCGTTTCCCGGATTACGAAGCCGCTCATTCTCAATCTGGATCACGTAGGGCCGGCTATAATCAGCGGCGACGGCGTGGGCACGCTGCTGATGGACGGCCCCGGCCCGGCGATCCGCGTGATTGGGACCCATACCGGAACGGCGGACCCCAATACGGTGAAGCCCAATGTCTGGATGCGGCAGCGTGCTCCCATAGTGGACGCAGTCGAGATCGTCGTCGGCCACGCTGAGGCGAACGGAATACAGTTGGAAGGCACGATGCAGCCGACCATCACGCGCGTTGTAATTCGGCGCGCGCTGCATGGTATCGTGCTGGCAGGCCGGAACCGTAATGTCATCATTTCCAACTGCCACCTGTACGAGAACCGCGGCGCAGGCCTGCTGCTGGATCGCGTAAACCTTCACCAGATCAACATTGTGGGCTGTCACATCAGCTACAACCGTGGCGGCGGTATTGTGGTCCGCCGGAGTGAGGTCCGCAACATCCAGATCGGCACCTGCGATATCGAAGCCAACCAGGACCTGAAAGGCCCTCCGGCGGCGAACGTTCTCTTCGATGCACGGGAGGGCTCAATCCGGGAGGGTGCGATCACCGGTTGCACGATCCAGCACGGGCACGAAGCGCCCGGGTCGGCGAACGTGCGTTTCCTCGGCCGCGGCGCGGCGGACCCGAACAAGGTCGGCCAGTTCGTCATCTCCGGCAACGCACTCAGTGACGTGGCGGTGAATATTCACCTGCGCTACGCCCGCGGAGTCGTGGTGACGGCGAACACGTTCTGGAAAGGGTACGAGCATCACCTGCTGGTGGAAGGCAGTTCGAACATTCTCGTTGGCCAGAACAACATGGACCGGAATCCCGACTACAAGGCCGATGCGGCGCGCGACGACGTTGTTTTCATGGACTGCTCCGACAGCGCAATCACGGGGCTTCACATCAACCGGGGCCGCGACACGAGACCTGCAATCTTCCTGCGCCGCTGCCGCCGCATGCATCTGGCTAACGTCAGAATCCTGGATGCGGGCCGAAGGGGCCTGGTGATCGAAGACGATAGCGAGGGGCAGATCGAGGGCGGCAATCTGCAGCCTGGAAGATGATCACAGTTTATGGCACACAGAATTTTCCGCTGGCTGTGCAGGCCATCACCAGCGGAACCTGGGGAACAATGTGGAGCCATCATCAACCGGTTCGGCAGCGTTCCCTCGATTCAGATCCTGCGCGCCAGCCTTTGACCTCGGTGCATACGATTTCTTCCTCTTTTCCAGCTGTTTTGAAGCCTCGTCGGATCCGGTAACTTGTGTGTTCGAGCCCTCTTGGCCGGGCGGCGACCTCGGCACCAGGGCCGTGGCGCGGCTCTCGGCTGGCCCCCGCGCGGGTGGAAGCGGGCTGCCCCGCGCGACCGGCACGTTCGCCGCGCTGGCAGCGGTTTCGTTGAACGTTAGAAATCGGCACGAAGAAACTGCCGCCGGCCCTCAGTGATTTCGTAAACCAGAGTTCCGGCTCTGGTTCATCGACCTGATCGCTCGCGACTTGCCAGCCTCGCCCCGCGTAGCGTCATTCTTGCAAATCTCGAAAATGCCTTGATCCGG
>JACOTZ010000163.1 GCA_016178155.1 Acidobacteriota bacterium | reverse complement strand
GCCGGCCGCGCTCGGCCATCGCTGCGTCCGGATTTTCCCCGAACTCATGAAAACCGCCGATGACGACCCCAACGGCGCGCAGCGCCTCGACCGCCTTGTCCCAGTGACCTGCGGCCACAACCCCCGGATCGGACACCACCAGCGTCCGTCTGAATCCGTACTCGCGCGCGAGATCGCCGAGCCGCTCGAGTGAGCCCGGACCATGGATCAGCCGCGTCCGCGCTTGGAAGTCACACCACTCTGTCATTCGGCACTTGCAGTCCCGGAACCTTGGGGCCGGCTGCGCTCTTGCGCCACCCGCCACCTACTTCTTCGCCCCGGATCCCGTCCCCGCAATGGCGAAGATTTGATGCCGGTTCACGATGTAGAGCGTGCCGTTCGCCGCCACGGGCGTGCAATACACCGAGCTGCCCATGTTCATCTCGCCCAGCACCTTCTTCTCTTTGCCGTGCTGGAGGACGACCACATCGCCGTCCTCGTCCCCCAGATACACCTTCCCGTCCACCACGTAGGGCGAGCCCCAGACCGCCGCCAGCATGTCGTGCACCCAGTAAGGCTTCCCGGTCTTGGCATCGAGCGCGTGCAGAAAACCACTGAAATCTGCGTAGTAGAGAATCCCGTCCTTGAGCGCGCCGGTCGAGATCGAGCGCCGGATCTTGTCGTAATGCCACAGGCGCCCGCTCTGGGTGATGTCCCCGCGCTTGGTCGCGTCGATCGCGTAGAGATGGCCGACGCCTTCACCGTGCTCCGGATCCTGCCCGTTGGCGATGTACACGACGTTGTCCACGATGATCGGCGTGCTGATGACCTCGTTGCGGGTCTTCGGCCAGACCGAATCCTTCGGGTTCAGGTCGAACTCCCATAGCTTCTTGCCGGTCAGCGCCTCGAAGCCGCGCACCCACCCGTCGCCTTGCCCGATCACCACTTGCACGACCCCGCCGACCTTTCCGACAGCCGGCGACGACCATTGGCCGTGCAGGATCCGCTCGCCTACCGAGTTGTCCTCCCAGACCAGCTTCCCGGTCTTCTTGTTCACCGCGATGATGGCCGGAGCCCGTGGCGACGGAATGTTCACGTGGCTTTCATCGTGCCCGTTCGATGTGCTGACGTAGATCAGATCGCCGTAGGACACCGGTGAGGAATTCGCCAGGTTGTGAGGGAAGGCGCCAACCTCCTCCATCATGTCGAACTTCCAGATAACGTCGGCATCCTTCGGGCCCTTGAACTGCTCGTTCTGAAACGGTCCGTCGTTCTCGCCATCGCTGAAACCCTCCGTGTCGAGGCAGGTCAGCTCGGCCCGGTTTGTGATGTAGTAGAGCCGCTCGCCTTCGACCAGCGGCGACGAGGCTACCCCCTGATAGGGCCAGTCGTTCACCCGTCCCGATGCCAGCTTCGGCGACGTGTGCTGCCAGAGAAATTCGCCGTCCGACTCGCGGAACGCCATCAGCACCCCGCGGTCGCCCGCCTGCTTCGGATCCCGCAGCCCTTCGTTGTTGGTGCCCACGAACACCCGCCCGCCTGCCACAACGGTATTGCCGTAGGCCTGCGAGCCTACCGCCGCCACCCACTTGATGTTCTTCTTGGTGGCCGCGTCCCAGCTCACCGGCATGCCCGGCATGTCGCGGGTCATGTTGCGATCCGGCGTGCCGCCCCACATCGGCCAGTCGCCCGTTCCGGGTTCCGACGCCGTCAGCATCGCGCACACGGCCGCCGCTCCGGCCGCGAGAATGAAACCGCCCTTCTCAATCCTCATCAGTTCGCCGTCACTTTCAGATTGTCGAAAAATACCTCAAAAGTCGCATCCGCGTAGAGCCCCGGGCTGCCTTGCAGGTTCGGAGCAGGATCGACTCGCTCGATCATCCACGCCGGCGGCTCCTTCTCACTGGCCGCCCAGGCTTTGCCGCGCGCGTGGACCTTCCCGTCCGCCTCCTTCCCGACGCGCAGCTTGAGGTGATACCAGGTTTCCGGCTTGAACTGAAAGTCCTTCATCACCGTGCGCTTGGTCTCCGGCTGCCACGATTGCAGCTCCATCCTCTGGTGATTGCCGAACAGGATCAGCGCGTAACGCTGCGCCACCACGCCCGCGTCGCCCATCTGGCGGCGCTTCTCAATCGCGCGCGCGTCCACTTCCACCGTATAGTTCGCCATGTCCGGCGGCCCGAAGTACGTGCGCGCGCGCTTGGTGAACGGGTTGTTCGCCAGTTTCACCAGCACCTTGCCCCCGTCCATCTCCCGCACCTCCCATTTGCCCAGCGCGTTGATCCAGTGCGCCGGCACCGATTTCGGCGCCCGCGAATCGAAGTCCTCGCTCCACGGCAGCGGCGGGATCACCCGCAATCGCGCAGCTCCGCTCACGCCCCCCACCGTCGCCTTCACCTGCCCCGCCAGCGCCTCGTTCGGCGCGGTGTAGCGGCCTTTCTCCCCAATCGTGCCCTTCAGTTGCTCGAGCGACCAGGCCGCGCCGCCCTCCCGGATGAATTGCCCCTTATCGTCGAACAGGCCCGCCCGGAATTGCACGCTCTCCCCCGGCTTCAGAATCAGCTCGGTCGGTACAACCTGCACGTGCGCCACTGCGCCATTCGAATGAGCCGGCGGCGGCAGCCTGGGCGCGGCCGCGCCCGCGTGTTTCTTGCCGATGCAGTAGGTCGCCTCGGAGGTCACCAGGAAGACGCGGCCGTCCGAAATGGCAGGCGAGCCGATGAACTTCTCCGGGCTGCCGTCCGGCGCAAGCGGCATTTCGTCTTCATCCAGAACTTCCGCCTTCTCCTGGCCTGGCCTGATGATGAAAAATTTC
>JACOTZ010000162.1 GCA_016178155.1 Acidobacteriota bacterium | reverse complement strand
TTCGCCGGCGCGACGAACACACTCGGCCAGCCCTGCTGCCAGCCGCGAAACCCGAAGTCGAGGTCTTCCACGTAAGCCGGCGCGTAGATCTCGTCGAACCCGCCGAGCGCCAACGCCTTTCGCGTGTCGTACATGGAGCAGCCGCCGCTGCCGTAAAGGACGTAGCTCAGGTTCTCGCCTTCGACCGGCAGCTCGCACCGGATGGGGAAGTCCTTGACTGGGCGCCGGTCCAGCGCTGTCATAACCGCCTTGCCCGTTTCCTGCCGCCGTTCACCCTCGGGGAACAGGATCTGTGCGGTTGCGCAGAACAGGCCGGGCACGCGCTCGAACGCCTCGAGGAGCGCAACAAAGAAACCCGGATCGAGTGTCATGTCGTTGTTGAGCAGGCATACGCGCGAGTAGCGGGCATTGTTGATGCCGAGGTTCACGGCCCGCGCGAATGAAAGCGGCTCCGCGCTGGAGAGGAGCGCGACGCGGGGATAGGCTGCAACGAGCCATGCCGCCGTGCCGTCGTCCGAACCGTTGTCTACAACCATGACCTCGGAGTCGACGCCGGCGAGTTCCGCGACCAGCCCTGGTAGCAGCCGCGTCAGGAGCTCGCGGCCATTGCGCGACGGGACCACGATGGTGATGCCCGCCGCCAGGTCGCGTTCCGGCATCACGACTGGCTGCCTTGTGCGCAGGGCCTTCAACATCGCTGCCGCCATGCCCGCCGCTCGCGCCGCCAGCGCCAGCAGCGGACGCCGGAACGCCCTGGGATGCGCGAGCCGCCACAGCAACGTGTAGGTGGCGCCCCCGGGGCTCAGCTCCCACTTGACCAGGTTGTGCAGCCGCCAGACGCCATGCCGCAGCATGACGCGCAGCGATCGAGGACGCAGCATGAAATGATGCAGGTTCTCGTTGTAGATCAGGGTTCGGAGCGGCGCCAGCACGAACGGGATCAGCCGCATGCGCCAGTACGGCATCCTCGGTTGCAGCAGCACGCCCGCAAGACGGATGTGTCTGCCTCGCAATGCATCGCGCACCAGCGCCAGGTTCTGCCCGAACGTGCGAGCGGGATGGTAGGGGATCCATCGCCCGCGTTCGGGCGGGAACTCGCTCACGACGTACAGCGGGACCCCGGGAAAGAATGCATCGACCTCATCGAGCAGCGACGGGATGAGGTCTTCCGAGCAGGAGGCGAACGCCAGCTTGACTGCTTCGCTCAAATCAGATGAGGGCGGCGAGCTCGATGAGCGGAGCCGCCCGGCCGCGGTCCTGCCACATTTCGTGCGCCTGCACGCAGAAGGCCGTGGACACGGGGTTGGCGAACGGAAGCAGGCCGTCGCCTCTGCGTCCGAAACTGAAAGCGCCGCTGCTGCGGGAATCGGCGCTGTCGAACTGAAACGTGAGCAGTTCCTCTGCCTCGTGCGCGGCGGCGGCCTCATCCAGCGGAACTCCGGCCTCCCGTTCGGCGATCAGCCGGACGCGCAGCAATTGCGCGTACACGTCGGAGCGCTCGAAGCACGGCGCGATCTCACGCAGGTAGCGTGTGGCCCGCTGGATGCCGCCGGCCAGCGCGGCGCGCACCGCGCCGCGCTCAGCGACCTTGAGGAGGGCCTCGAGGAAGTAAGCGTAGGCATGCAGGCGGTCCATGGTTTTTTCCGGTGTCTCACCGGGCAGGAATGATTGTTCGCCGGCGAGGGCCGTTTCGAGCGTGGCTTCGAACCATGCGTAGTAGTCCGGCTCGCCTGTCAGCTCAGCCAGATCATGCCACGCCATCGCCGATTTGAGCTGATAGCAGCCGGGGCGGCGCGACCATTGCGGTTCGTGCGGCAGCGGCCGCTTCGAGGGGAGTTCGAGGATCGGGTGCAGCGTGCTCCCGTCGGCGAAGTCGCGAGACATCGACTCGGCCGCCTCGCAGGCGCGGTCGAGCAGCGCGGGATCGGCGGTCGTGTTCCACAACGCCAGCAAGCCGCGGACGATGATGCCCGTATCGAAGAAGTAGGCGAGTGCAGGCGCGCCGTCGCCGTGCTCGAACGGGTAGATCGATAGGTCCTGCTTCCACGCAGCAGCAGTGAGAAAGCGCGCCGCCCGGAGGGCCGCATCGAGATACGCGTCCCGGCCCGTGCGTGTGAACAGGTACACGAACGCGCTCACGGCATAGCCGGTGATCTCGGTGGAGACGCGCGCATTCCGGCGCAGGTCGCAACGGTAGTAGCGCCCGACGCCGCCGCCCGGCTCCTGGATGCCGGACTGCAAGAGCCAGTCGCCTGCTCGTTGCGTGACAGCGGTAGCGCCCGTTGGCGGGACTGCCGTCTGCGTGGTTGCCCGAGACTTGGCGGGAGTTGCCAACTCTGGTTTCGCCTGTAGCAAAGTCCTTTATTCTAGCATCCGGGCTGCAGTTGCCAGGAGCACTCTGGCGGCGTTGGAATGCCGCGGGTCGCGTGCGGCCGTGTTCCGCCTGTCCGGGGCGTCGCAGGCAGGCGATAGCGGCCAGGGAACCGGGACCGCGGTGCGCGAGAACGCCGTGCCCCGTACGGATTCGCGCAGCTCTGGAGCCCGTCGCGCGGCGCCCCGATGGCAGCGGGCGCTCCAAGGCGCCCTGGTGGCCGGTCTAACTGCGCGCTTTCGGGTAAGAACCGAGAACGCGCAGTAAATCGGTAAACTCGGCGAGGTGTGCGAGGGCGCGCCGGCAGACCGGATCGTCTGCCTTGCCCAGAAAATCCAGGTAGAACAGGTATTCCCAGGGCTTGCCCCGCAGCGGACGCGATTCGATCTTGGTGAGGCTGAGATCCCGCAGGGCAAATGCGGAGAGCGCGCGGAAAAGCGCGCCGGGGACGTTACGCGTGGTGAAGGCAATCGAGGTCTTCCAGCCGCGCGCCTCGCCCACGGGCCCAAGGCCGTCGCCAGGGCGCGCCAGCAGGAAGAAGCGTGTAAAGTTTCGGGGGTCGTCCTCGATGGCGCGCTTCAGTACGTGCGCGCCGTAAATCTCGGCCGCGGCCGAGGAGGCGATTCCGGCGGCGTCCCGCAGTCCCTGCTCGATGATCATTTTGACGCTGCCGGCCGTATCGTAGAACGGCACGCGCTCGAGGTGCGGATTCCGCGTGAAAAAGTCCAGGCACTGGTTCAGGGCGACCGGGTGCGAGAAAACCCGCCGGATATCCTTAGAACGCACGCCGGCGCAGGCGATGAGGCTGTGCGAGACCCGCACGTGAGTTTCGCCAACGATTTGCGGCTCGAAGTCGAGCAAGTGGTCGTAGTTCTCATGCACTGAGCCATGTAACGTATTCTCGATGGGAATCACAGCGGCATCGACACGGCTCTTGCTGAGCGCCCGAAAGACGTCGTCGAAGCGGGGCAGCGGGACGACCGCGGCCTGGCGTCCGAGAAGTTGGCCGACGGCCACGTGGCTGAAAGCGCCCAGCTCGCCCTGGAAAGCTACGGAAACAGACCTCGAATGGTGAGCGGGTTGTGCGTGGTGCCCCGATTTCTTGCGTGTGGCGGGCATGTGTGCCGATTGTAGCTGACGGCGCAGCCTTTCAATCGCCGCGCGGGTCCCAGCGGCGTTCCTCCTCGGAAGGCAGGCCGAGCAGATCGAGGACACGATTGACGCTGTGGTCGACGATGTCGGCGATCGTCTGGGGCTGGTTATAGAAGGCAGGGACCGGCGGAGCGATGATGGCGCCCATCTCCGCCAGCGCAGCCAGCGACCGCAGATGTCCGAGGTGCAGGGGAGACTCGCGGACCATCAGGATCAGTTTGCGACGCTCCTTTAATGCGACGTCCGCGGCCCGGACCAGGAGGTTGGAGCTGATCCCCCAGGCGATCGCCGACATGGAATTGATGGAGCAAGGGGCGACCACCATGGCGTCGATCAGGTAGCTGCCGCTCGCCAACCGGCAGCCGATGTCTTCGACCGGGTAGGTGTAGTGGGCCAGCGCCTTCCAGTCGGCGGCTTTTTTGTTGAGCTCGAGAAAGCCGGTGCGCTCGCCGGCGCGCGTAAGGACGAGGTGGAGTTCGACCCCGGGCCGGGCACGGAGCTTTTCAAGCAGGCGCCAGCCGTAAATCGATCCGCTCGCACCGGTGACGCCGACGACAATTTTCAAAATCGTCCTCCTCCAGAAAATTCTGTTCCGAAATCAGAACAAAAATCCAGCCCGGGCGTTGCCGTGCCTCTAAACCGGCGGCTATAATCCATGCAAGACCGGACGAGCCGCTGCCGCAGCATGGAACTCCCAGAGATCGGGGGACGTGCAAGCCGGCGGCGCGGCGCGTGGGGTCGAATGAACGCACATGCTTACAATCCTCGGGCCGTACCGATTATACGGCGAACGGTTTACTCGTCCGGCCGCGGGCACCCGCCCCGCACCCGTCCAGGCGCCGGGGCCGGGAGGCGGTCCCACTGCGCGCGCGGCGGGCCCCGCTTCCGGCGGCTCGGGCGGTAATAGGCGCCGTCCGCGGCTGCCTTGGCGCACCAGGGTAGAGAAGAGCGGAACGGAAGAGCCGGCCCGGCCGGCGCGGGCAGCCGAGTCTCGTTGAAGCGAGATGGAGGACGCCGGCCAGAAACTCAAGAAGCGCCGCGAGGAGCTGAACCTCCGGTACCGTGACGTCGAAGAGGCCAGTCTCAAAATCGCGGCCCGTCGGCAGAACGACGAGTACGGGATTGTTGTCAGCCGGCTTGCCGACATCGAAAACAAGGGAACACTGCCCACGCTGTACCGGCTCTACTCTCTGTGCGCGATCTACCGGCTGGACATTATGGACGTTCTCGAGTGGTACGGCATCGACCTGTCGATGATTCCGTCGGACTCGCTCATGATCGAGGTGCCCCGCACGCACCTGGTGGATTTCCACACGCACGGTATCGGATCGCTGCAGATTCCGCTGACGCTTGATCCGGGTATCGACCTGCGCCGGACCACCTTCCTCAGCCGCATGATCCAACGCTGGGGCAGGCTGCCGCTGATGCTGCTCAATGGGGTGGAGATGCGCGACTACCGGTATGCGTTCGTGGGGACTGAGGATTGGATGATGTACCCGATTATTCACCCCGGTTCGCTGGTGCTGATCGACGATAACAGGCGCAAGATCATCGATGCCGGCTGGGCACACGAGCAGGAGCGGCCGATCTACCTCGTCGAGCACCGGCAGGGCTATGCGCTCGGTTGGTGCACCGTCACGGACGTGAACGATAAGGGTGAAGGACAACTGGTGGTGCAACCGCATCCGGCGTCGCGATGCCCCCCGGAGGTGTTTGCCTACCCCCAGGAAGTGGACGTCATCGGGCAGGTTGCGGGCGTGGCCATGCGCGTGGATCTCGCAAGGAGACGGCGCACGCGTGGCCGCGGCTAACCCCGCCCAGGCACAATTCTGGCGCCTGACAGCTCTTCCCGCCCAGGACTGCCACCCATCTGGCTGGACGTGCCGAGGCCTGTGCCGGCGGAGTTGCAGGGCCGCGCTCCGCTGTCTTCTACGTCCTTTTAAGTAAACCCGAGAGAGCCACATGCGCGGCGGCAGCGCGCCCGTTCCGATTCGGGGACAGCGGCCTGCCCGAGGATGAGCGGGGTGTCAGTCTTCGTCCCGCCGCGAGAGGCCGAATTCGGTCTTTAGAATGTGCAGCAGCGTCTCGAAATCGGACAGGTAGAGGCGGCGTTCCACCTCGCGCGCGGAGGCCGGGACGAAGTTGCGGTACGGCTGCAGACGCGCCCAGTTGTCCACGATCGACCGCCGATCGCCGGCAAGCGAGGACAGGTACAGCGCGAGATCGGCCTTCTGCTGTTCGAGCGAATAGTCCAGCCATTCGTTAAAGGCTTCGGCGTGGCTGCGGCGCAAAGCGCGATCCGCCTCGAGGTCGCCGAAGACGAGGCTCAAGCCGTGATGCTCGTACTTGCCGGTATGGATGTTGCGTAGCGACGAGAGATAGACAAGCCGGCCGAACATTGCCGGGATGTGGGAGAGGGTATGCCGCCACAGATCGGCAACGGCGCCGCGTTCGAGGACGGCTTTGGATCGCGGCTTGTTCATCGGACGAGTCTGATCCTGCCCCATCAGGACAGCTCGCGATCACCCGACCGAAGCCTATCTTATCGGCCGGGCGTGGGCATCCTTGAGCGAAATAAAGACCATCTGTTCCGATTTCAGAAAACTTCTTCGTTTTTTCTGCCCCGTGCCCGCCTTAGGGCTATTCTGAGCACGGCTTCGCGCCAAAAATCCTAAAGACCTGAGAAGGAGTGACGATGAGAAAAGTTTTCTTGCTGTTTGCCGTTGCGGTGACGCTGCTGGCAGCCTCCGGCGCCCGCCCGGATCTCGACCTGCCGCCCTGCGGCCCCTGCCCGGTTTTGTCGAACTGAACCTCGCCCGCGTGTTCCCGGCAACCTGAACGCCCGCCTGCGCGTTCAAGTTTTCTCTCCAGGGTCTGGTGCAGTCCACCGATGATAGAATTGGTGCGGTCGTGACCGCACCAACCTGGAGATGGCGGAACTCGAAGCTGTAAGGCACTTTGCGAGGCTCGCGTCGCTTGTCTTGTACGCGGCTGTCATTGTTCGTTTCTGTTGGTCCGGTCTGGTTCATTCCTATCCTGCATTCGTTGCCTATCTACTCTTTGAACTTCTCCGAACCAGTGTCGTCGGATTTCTCGTCCCGTATGGGACCAATCTCTATTTCTGGTTCTATGTCGGGACGGAGATCGGAGGCTGGCTGCTATACGGTCTAGTGGTGCTCGAGCTGTTCGGTCTGGTTCTGCGCCATCACGCCGGCATCGCTACGGTTGGCCGCTGGGCGGTGATGGCCGCGGTGGGGCTCTCGGTCGCGTTCTCCGCGCTGACCCTGCTCCTCGGCCTGGAGCGCGGCGCGCTGGACCACCAGATCGTCGATGATTTCTTCGTCATGGACCGGCTGGCGATGTCCAGCCTCTTATTCTTCCTGGTGCTCGTAACCCTGTTCCTGCTGTGGTTTCCGATTGCGTTGAGCCGGAATGTCGTGGTCCACGCCTGTACCTTCGCCTTTTTTTTCCTGACCCGGACCCTCGTCTTCCTTTCGGTGAACTTCTTTGGCAGGACCGTGCTGGCGTATTCGAACGCCACGATGCACATACTCAGTGTCATTTGCCTCCTCCTGTGGGCGATTTTGCTCACGCCTGCGGGCGAAAAGGTCGTGATCCGGTCCCGCCGGCGCTTCAGTCCCGAGGACGAGCAGCGTGTTTTGGCGCACCTGGATTCGATTAATGTGACTCTGCTCAAGGCCACGGGGAAATCGCGGACGTCGGAATCATCCTAGCACGAAAAGTGCACAAAACAGCTTGCGTGGGGCTGCTGCCTCGCGTATTCTAAAGTTGACATCGAGGTGTCCGTGTGGCTCTGCTCGTTGCTGTTGCGGTTTTGCTTCTGCTGACGGCCCTGGTCGTGGTGGTTCTGGTTCGCAAGCTGACGTCGCCAGCAGGTGTACTGGAGTGCGACCCCGAATGGCTTCGCGAATTCTCGGTGGCGAAATACCGGCCCATGCTGCGGCTGCTCGATGAGGCCGATTATCGTTTCCTGGCCAGCCAGGCCGGCTTTGACGGGAGAATGGCGAGGAAGCTGCGCGCGGAAAGACGGGCCATTTTTCGCGCCTACCTGCGCAATTTGATCCGCGACTTCGGCCGCCTGCAGCTCATGGGCAAGTTTATGCTGCTCGATGCGCAGCAAGACCGCCCGGACCTGATGACCGCACTGCTGCGGCAGCGGATCTGTTTTGTCCGAGCGGTTTCTGTCATCGAGGTCAGCCTCGTCCTGCACTCGCTCGGGTTAGGCACGGTCGATCCCCGGCGGCTGCTCGGGGTTCTCGAAGATCTCCGGGTGCAGGTTCAGCAGTTGGCGCCGGCGCCGAGCGTCGCTTAATTTTCTCCCGCACCCTCTACTACAGGTGTCGCAGTAGCTCCTTGGCTCGCGCCAAGTCGGCGAATTGCTTTTCCGCGTCTCGAAATTCACTGGTATGAACGCAGCGCCTCGCTCCCCGGTGTTCGACCGGAAAGCGCAAGTGCAGCATCTCGTGAAATACAACGTACTCCACGGCCAGCCTGGGCACTTGCGGCCGGTCGAGCATGCTGCTGATGACAATGGCATTGTGCGCCGGATCATAGTGACCGAGCGTCGTACGCGACGGTCTGCAGCTCCAACCCATCACCGGCCGCGCCATCAACCCGTGGAAGTACCGGAGGTTGAGCTCCTCGAAAATCTCTTCCAGATGGTAGACACGGCCCACGGGGCTGCTAAGGAATTTTCGGCCGCGGTGCCGCCGCAGAAGTTGCAGGGTGCGGCGCACGTCGCGGCGGTTCAGATAAAGCCTGTACTGATGACTGAAGCGCGCCGGCACGGGCCGGCGGTAGAGTTTACAAAGCAGAATGTGGGCGAGCGCTTCGTGGATGGGCGCCGGCGCGCCCTCGAGCAGGTCGGTCACGCGCACCGAGATTTGTCCGTTATCCAACCGGATGAAGCTGTTCGCGTTCGCGAACCGGCAGAATTCGATGCGGATGGCGGGAACCGGCGTGCGGGGCCTGATGTCGCGGAACACGCGTGTGTAGATCTGCTCAGGGGTCTCAAACAGCAAGGCGCTCTCGAGCGGCATCACAGACGATTGTAGCGGCTGCTGGCCGTGCCACGGCCGCGCTCCGCATCGACGCCCAAACATTGCGGCTTCCTCCCGCCCGAGTCGCGGCGCACGCGTTCGCCCCCTGTAGGTGACGGGGCCCGCCTGGGCCCGAGGTTCGTCCCTGGCAGGGCGGCGAAGTACCATACGGAGAGACCCGCAGATCGATAAACCACGCACGATCTGCTACCGTAGTCCGGGAGGATGCTTGCCGAAAGCGATCATCACGGCGGTCGGCTGTTATACGCCGCCAGGCGTACTGACCAACGACGACCTGTCGAAAATGGTCGAGACCAGCCACGAGTGGATTATGACGCGCACCGGGATCTGCCAGCGTCATATCGCGCCGCCGGAGATGGCGACCTCGGACATGGCAGTCGAGGCGGCGAAGGCCGCGCTGGCGCGCAACGGCACGCGTCCTGAGGATCTGGACGCGATCCTGGTGTGCACGGTCACCCCTGACATGTTGTTTCCCTCGACCGCCTGCCTGGTGCAGAACCGGCTGGGAGCCACGCGGACCTGGGGATTCGACCTGGCCGCCGCGTGCTCGGGCTTTGTCTACGGGCTGACGACGGCGGCGCACCTCGTGGAGGCGGGGACGCACCGGAAAGTGCTCGTCATCGGCGCCGACACGATGTCGCGCATCATTGATTACACGGACCGCGCCACATGCGTGCTCTTCGGAGACGCCGCCGGCGCTTTCCTGGTGGAAGCGGGCGGCAACAACGGCTCGGGTTTCATCGACTTCAGCAACGAAATCGACGGCTCGGGCGGCGAGTTTCTAAAGATGCCCGCGGGCGGCAGCCGGCTGCCGGCATCCCTCGAGACCGTGCAGCAGCGGCTGCACTACGTCAAACAGGACGGGCAGCAGGTTTTCAGATACGCCGTGCGCAAAATGTATGAGGTATGCGCCGGGCTGCTCGAGCGCAACCATTTCAAGCCGGCCGACCTGGCGCTGCTGGTTCCACACCAGGCGAACCGGCGCATCATCACCGCCGCCTGCGACCGGCTCGGAATTGGCGACCGGGTGGTTATCAACATCGGCCGGTATGGCAATACGACAGCAGCGACGATTCCGCTGGCAACGCACGAAGCGATTGAGTCCGGGCGGCTGAAAAAGGGCGACCTGGTGCTGTTCGCTGCCGTGGGCGCGGGTTACACAGTAGGCGCCGTGCTCTGGCGCTGGGACTATTAGCGAGGCACAATGCTCCTGGGTGCGGTCACTTACAACGTTCTCAAAGACTGGGACGTCGAGACGATCATCACGAAACTCGAGGAGATCGGTACGTTCGAAGCGGTCGAGCTGCGCACCACGCACCGGCACGGTGTCGAACCATCGCTCGCCGCTGCGGACCGGCAGCGGGTCAAGGAGCGGTTCGCGCGCAGCAAAGTCCGCCTGCTGAGCTATGGAAGCACCTGCGAGTTCCACTCGCCGGACGAGGCGGTGCGGCGCAAGAACGTCGAGGAGGCCAAGCGCTTTATCGAGCTGGCCCACGATACCGGCGCCTGGGGCGTGAAGGTCCGGCCCAACGGGCTGCCCGCGGGCGTGCCGGTCGACACCACGGTCGCGCGCATCGCCGAGGCCTTGCGCGAGCTCGGCCAATACGGGCAGGGCAGGGGAGTCGAGATCTGGATGGAGGTGCACGGCCGCGGGACGCAGACTCCGCCGGTTGCGGCGGCGATCATGAAGGCGACCAAGAACGACTACGTCGGTGTGACCTGGAATTCAAACCCGACCGACGTTGTGAACGGGAGCGTGAAGCCGAGCTTCGACCTCTTGCGCCCCCATATCAAATGCGTCCATATGCACGAGATCGCGGATGAGCGCTATCCCTGGCGCGAGCTGTTCACGCTGCTGCGCAAGTCCGGCTATGACCGCTACATGCTTTGCGAGGCGCCGGAGAGTAAAGAGCCCGAGCGGTTCCTGCGCTACTACCGGTCCCTGTGGAAGGAGCTCGCGCGGCCGTGAGCTTTCGCGCCTCGCCCGCGGGGCGCCTGCGGCTGGCGGCCGTCCTGCTGCTGTGTGCCGCGCTGCAGGGCGCGGTCCCCACACCCGAGAGCCACTTCGGGCACCCGATGGGCGCCGATCGCAAGCTGCTCGACTGGGCCAAGGTCGTTTCCTATTTTCAGGCGCTGCAGCGATCGAGCGACCGCATTCTCGTCCAGGAGATCGGCACGAGCGTGGAGGGCCGCCCTATGATCGCGGCCTTCCTTTCATCGTCCGATAACCTGCGGAACCTGGAGCGCTACCGGGACGTCCAGCAGCGGCTTGCCGACCCGCGCCGTACGAGCGAGGTTGAGGCCGAAAAGTTCATCGCCGAAGGCAAGACGGTGGTGATGATCACCTGCTCGATTCACTCGACCGAAGTGGCGTCCACGTCAACGGCGGTCGAGTTCGCCCATCGGTTGCTGACCGAGGACCGGCCGAAATTCCGGGAAATCCTCGCGAATACCATCTTCATCCTGGTACCGTCGCTGAATCCCGACGGAGTCGACATCGTGACGCGGTGGTACCGCAAGACGCTCGGCACTTCATACGAGGGCACTTCGCCGCCGGAGCTCTACCACAAGTACGTCGGTCACGACAACAACCGCGACTGGTACATTTTCTCGCAGCCGGAGACGCGGCACGTGATTTCGAAGCTGCACAACGTGTGGCATCCGCAGATTGTTTACGACGTACACCAGCAGAGCGCCACCGCTTCGCGCATGTTTGTGCCGCCCTGGCTAGACCCCATCGACCCCAATATCGATGCCATCCTCGCACAGCTTTGCAACGCGGTGGGGACGGGCATGGCCGCGGACCTGACCGCCGCGGGCAGGAAGGGGATTTCGATCAACGCCTCGTATGACTTCTGGACGCCGGCGCGGCACTATCAGGCCTATCACGGCGGACTACGGATCCTGAGCGAATCGGCGAGCGCCAGGCTGGCGACACCGATTACAATCCGGCCGGATGACATCGCGCGCACCTCGCTCGGCTACAACCCGCGCGAGCGAAGCTGGAATCACCTGGAGCCGTGGACGGGCGGGACCTGGCGCGTCGGAGACATCGTCGATTACCAGCTCATCGCCTGGGAATCGTGCCTCTATCAGGCGGCGGTGAGGCGCGCGGACTTGCTGCGCAGCTTTTGGCGCGTGCACCAGAGAGCGGTGGCGCGGAAAGTTCCGTACGCGTTCGTGATTCCGGCGGTGCAGTACGACCCCGGTTCGTCGAAGAAGCTGGCGGATACGCTGCAGTTCGGCATGATCGAGATCGAGCGCGCCGCAAAGCCCTTCCAGGCTGGCGAGCGGGAATACCCCGCGGGCAGCTACGTCATCCGCATGCAGCAGCCGTACAGCGCGTGGGCGAAGACGCTGCTCGAGCGCCAGGACTATCCCGACCTGCGGCTGTATCCGGGTGGCCCCCCGAAGCGGCCCTACGATGTGACCGCCCAGACCCTGCCGCTGCTCATGGGTGTCGAGGTGGACACGATCGAGAAGCCGTTTGCGGCGGAGCTCGCTCCGGTGAAGACCGTCGCGTTCACACCTGCGCAGCGTGTCGCGTCCGGACTTTCCGCCCGTGACATCGGCTCCTGGCGCGAGATCAACAAGCAGTGGAAGAACGGCAGCACGGTGTGGCGCGACAGCGTGACCGGTGATTTCTTCACAGCTCTCGGCGCGAACCGGAATCTACTGAAGCAGCCGCGTATCGGTCTATACAAGAGCTACATCCCCAGCATGGACGAGGGATGGACACGCTGGCTGCTCGAGCAGTTCGGCTTCGCCTACACGAGCCTGTTCAGCCGCGATTTCGACGATGCGCGGCTTAAGAATTTCGACGTGATCATCTTTCCCGACCAGCGCGCCGCAGCCATCCATTCGGGGCACCGGCCGGGCTCGATGCCGGACGAGTTTACCGGCGGGCTGGGCGAACAGGGCGCCGAGGCGCTGCGCCGCTACCTCGCCGCCGGCGGACGCCTGATCTTTCTGAACCACGCGGTCGAGTACGCGCTCGACCATCTGAACCTGCCAGTGAAGAATGCCGTGAAGGGGCTGTCCGACCGCGAGTTCTACTCTCCCGGTTCGCTGCTCAAAGTGAAGCTGGGTGCGCAGCACCCGCTGGCGTACGGGTTGCCGGCGAACATCGCCGTCTGGTCGGAGGGCAGTCCGGCCTTCGAGGTCTCGGGCGCGGCCCGTGCGGTTGCCGTGTATCCTCCCGAGAAGATGCTGGCTTCCGGCTGGCTGCTCGGCGAGAAGCACCTCGCGAACCGTGCGGCCATCGCGGACGTGCCGTCGGGATCCGGACGTGTCATTCTGTTCGGCATGCGTCCGCAATACCGGGCGCAGAGCTACCAGGCATTCAAGCTGTTCTTTAACGCGCTGGTCTTGCCGTAGGCCGCTCACAAACCTCAGCCGCGAGCGAACAGATCCGCCGCACAACGAAAGGTGGCGGCGTGCGCCTCCACGGTGATCTCAATCGGCTCGGAGTAACCTCCGCCCAGCGTGATCACGCAGGGAACTCCGCTCTGTTTCGCGGCGCGCAGCACCAGTTGGTCGCGACGGCGCAGGCCGTCGGGCGTCAGCAACAGCCGGCCGATCGTGTCAGTGGCGAGCGCATCGACGCCCGCCTGGTAAAACACGATTTCCGGCGCGAATTCCCAAACGCGTGGAAGAGTGCGCTCCAGGATGTCGAGATATTCGGCGTCGCCGGTGCCGTCCGGCAGCTCGACATCGATCCGGCTGGCCTGCTTGCGAAAGGGAAAGTTGCTCGCGGCGTGCATCGAAAACGTGAGCACCTCGGGATCGTTCTCGAAGATCTTGGCGGTGCCGTCCCCCTGGTGGACATCAAGATCTACGACCGCGACGCGATGGACCAGTGCGGCCGAGCGCAGCCAGTGAACGGCGATCGCGATATCGTTGAACACGCAGTAGCCGGAGCCTCCGTCGTGGAAAGCATGGTGCGTCCCGCCGGCGAGCCCGCCGCCGGCGCCGCGCTCGAGCGAGTCGCGCGCCGCGCTCAGAGTGGAGCCAACCGATGCCAGCGTGCGGGCCAGAAGCCCGGCGGACCAGGGGAAGCCGATGCGCCTCATCATCCCGGACGGGAGAGTTCCTGAGAGGAAGGCTTCGACATAATCCCGGCTGTGGGCCAGCGCGATGACCGCGGGATCCGCGGGCGGCGCGGGCGCCAGGTCGAACCGGGCGTCACGCGCCAGCGTTTCCCGCAGCAGCCGGTACTTGCGTTTCGGGAACTTGTGCCCCGGCGGCAGCGGGAAATCGTGGTGATCCGTGTAATACAGGCGCAGCGGCAATTGTAAAAAGAACGCAGCCGGAGAGCCGGGCGGGCAGCCCGATCCCGCCAGCCGGTTATCGTTTGCTCAGATCCCTGAGGTAGAGGTCCTTGAACAGCATATTGCCTTCACCGCCCGAGTGCAGTTGCAGCGCAATGTAGCCGTCGAAGGACCGCGGGTTGGGATCGGTGAAATCTACCAGCTTGACGCCGTTAAGCCATGCGGTATAGCGGCGGCCGTCGACCTTCACAATGTAGTCGTTCCAATCGGTGAGGCGCACCACCCTCTGCAGCTCAAACGGCGGCCACACGATCCAGTTACGACCGTCGCCGTAAATGCCCCCGGTCGGCTGGTCCCAGCGCAGTTCGCAAGAGACCTCGAATTGCAGGCCTTGCGAGACGTCGGCGGTGCCGGGCTTGAAATCGGTATGGAAGAACACGCCGCTGTTGCCGCGCTCGAGGCATTTGAATCTGACCGACATCTCGAAATCGACGTATTTCTTCCCGGTGCGCAGGTAGCCGTACTTCTTCGTGACGCCCTGCCCGTGGATGGCGCCGTTCTGACGGGGACCCAGCCGGTCAGGTCTTTGCCATTGAACAGGGCGGTCCACGCGTCCGGCGGGGCCTTTCTGGCCGCCTCGACGAAGGCGCGGTCTCCTTTCGCGGCCTGCGCGAACAGAACAGGAGTGCACAACAGAAGCAAGGCGATATAGCGCATATGGGCAGTATATTGCACCGGCGCGGCGGCCGAGGCTCGCGCGTTCCGCTCGGGCGATGTCGGCGGCGCGGCGCTTCCCGCCTTCTCCAGAAACCGAACCAGCGCGAGCAGCCCGAGTTTCTTAGTTGCGCAACCGCGCCGGGCCGGCGGTTGGACTGCCCAGAACTCGGGCTCCCGCGATGAGCGCCGCCGGAGGAACGAGTTTTCCGAGCCAGGCGGCCGCGGCTGACCGCTTACGCGCCGCCGAGCACGATCTCCACGACCTGCTCGGCGCGGTCAATCAAGAAATCCGGCGGGTAGTCGCGGAGCGTCTCCGGCTGGAAGCCATAGTTGACTCCG
>JACOTZ010000161.1 GCA_016178155.1 Acidobacteriota bacterium | reverse complement strand
GGCGACCTCGACCCCTACGCGATGGCCGCGGTGGCGGTCGACGAGGCGGTACGCAACGTCGTGGCGGTTGGCGCCGACCCGGCTCATGTCGCCCTGCTCGACAACTTCTGCTGGGGCAACACCGATCGGCCGGAGGTCCTGGGCTCGCTGGTCCGCGCCGCCGAGGCCTGCCGCGACGTCGCCCTGGCGTACAACATGCCGTTCATCAGCGGCAAGGACTCGCTCAAGAACGAGTTCCACGCCGGCGATCGGCACATCGTCATCCCGCCGACGCTACTCATTAGCGCCCTGGGCCGCGTGCCCGACGTCCGCCGCTGTGTCAGCATGGACCTGAAGGAACCGGGGAACGTCCTGTACCTGGTCGGCACGACGCGCGACGAGATGGGCGGCTCGCACTTCAACCTCATGTGCGGGCGCGACGATGGCGTGCCGCCGCGCGTCGACCTCGCCCTGGCGCCGCACGTTTTCCGCCATCTGCACGAGGCAATCCGGCAGGGACTGGTGCGCTCCTGCCACGATCTGAGCGAGGGCGGGCTGGCCGTCGCCGTCGCCGAGATGGCGTTCGCGGGCGGCATCGGCGCCGACATCACGAGCCCCGTCACCTCTGCCGGACCGGAATCGGACGAAGTGTACTTGTTCGCCGAGTCGGCCACGCGTTTCGTCATCGAGGTGGCACCGGACAACGAAGCAGCCCTGCGCGAGTGTCTGGGCACAGACGTGCCGTGGCGGCCGATCGGCCGGACCTGTCCAGAGGCGCGGCTACGCATTGCCGGGAGCAAGGGCGAATGGATCGTCTGGGCATCACTGGCCGAGCTGAAGGAGGCGTGGCAGAAGCCGCTCCGCTGGTGAGGCCGGGTTTCTGGGAGGGAGGCCGTGGGATGCACAACACCGCCATCCTGCTGATTGACTGCCCGGACCGCAAAGGTCTGGTCGCGGCCATCGCCGACTTCCTGTACCGGCACAACGCCAACATCCTGCACGCCGACCAGCACCAGGACGCCGAACAGAAGCTGTTCTTGATGCGCGTCGAATGGGACCTCGCCGACTTCGACCTCGACGTCGCCCAATTCGGACAGCACTTCGCCCCGCTGGCCGAGCGCCTCCAGCTGCGCTGGCGACTGGAGCTGTCCTCGGACCGGCCGCGCATGGCGATCTTCGTCTCGCGCTACACGCACTGCCTCGCCGACCTGCTCTACCGTCACGACAGCGGCGAGCTGGCCTGCGACATTCCGGTGATCGTCAGTAACCACCGCGACGCGGGACGACTGGCGGGGTTCCACCGCATCCCGTTCCACCTGATGCCGGTCGACGCCGCCACCAAGTCGGAGGTGGAGGGCCGGCAGCTGGCGCTGCTGCGCGAGCACAGCGTCGACCTGGTCGTGCTCGCCCGCTACATGCAAATCCTCTCGCCGGAGTTCGTCGTCCGCTACCCGCAGCGCATCATCAACGTACATCACTCGTTCCTGCCGGCCTTCAGCGGGGCCCGGCCGTACCACCGCGCCTTCGAGCGCGGCGTCAAGCTGATCGGCGCGACCAGCCACTACGTGACCGAGAACCTCGACGAGGGACCGATCATCGAGCAGGACGTGGTGCGGATCTCACACCGCGATCAGCTCGACGACCTCGTGCAGAAGGGACGCGACCTGGAGAAGGTGGTGCTATCGCGCGCGGTCCGCTGGCACCTGGAGCACCGCATCCTCGTGTACGGTGGCAAGACGGTGATTTTCGATTGACCGGGACGCGCCCTTCTACTCGGCGCTTTCAAGGTGATACTTCTCGAGGAGACGGTACAGCGCCCGGCGGCTGATGCCGAGCGCCTTGGCGGCCTGGACCTTGTTGCCTTTCTCTTCGGTGAGCACCTGCAGGACGTGCCGGCGTTCCACCTCGCGTAGGTGCCGCGGGTCGCCGCCGGCCTCTTCCGTATCGGCGGGGCGGCCGGCGGCGATGCTGTCCGGCAAGTCATCGAGGGTGATGAGATGCTCCTCGGCGAGGATCTGGGCCCGCTCGAGCACATTGGCCAGCTCGCGGACGTTGCCCGGCCAGTCGTAGCGGAGCAGCGCCTCCATCGCCTCGGGGGCGACGCGGCACTCCGCTGAGCCGAGGCGCCGCGTGGCGAGCAGATACTCGGTCAGCTCGCGGATGTCGCCGCGGCGCTCGCACAGGGGCGGCAGCTCGATGCTGAAGACGTTGAGACGGTAGAACAGGTCCTCGCGAAAGCGGCCGGCCTTCATCTGGTCGACGAGCAGCTTGTTGGTGGCGGCAACGACGCGGACGTCGCCAAGCAACTCCTGCGTGCCGCCGACGCGGCGGAAGTGTCCATCCTCGAGCACGCGCAACAGCTTCGCCTGCAACGACGGCGACATCTCCGCTATCTCGTCGATGAAGAGCGTGCCGCCCTCAGCGACCTCGATCAGGCCGGGCTTGGCCTGCAGCGCCCCCGTGAAGGCGCCTTTCTCGTGGCCGAACAACTCGCTCTCCAGCAGTGTCTCCTGCAGGGTGGCGCAGTTGATGGTGACCAGCGGCCGGTCGTGCCGCTGGCTGTTGAAGTGCAGCGCCCGGGCGACGAGTTCCTTGCCAGTGCCACTGGCGCCGCGGACCAGCACCGTGGAGTCGGTCGGGGCAACCTTCTCGATCAGAGAGACGACGCGGCGCATGGCCGGCGACGAGCCGACCAGGCGATAGCGCGGCGACTCGAACTGGACCTGCTGGACCCACTGGCGTTCACGGCGCGCCAGCTGGACCTTCTCGAACGCCTTCTGGACGTGGACGTCGAGGTCGGGCAGGCGGAACGGCTTGGTCAGGTAATCGTAGGCGCCGATCTTCATCGCCTGGGTGGCCGTCTCGACGGTGCCGTGCGCGGTGAGCATCAGCACCTCCAGGTCGGGCTGGCGGGCCTTGAGTTCCTGAAGCAACTCCAGCCCCGACATGCCGGGCATGTGCAGGTCGATCAGGCCAACGTCCCAGCGCGGCGCTCCCGGTCGGGCCAGCGCCTCCGGCCCGCTGGCGGCCGCGGTTACGCTCAGGCCCTGCTGCCCGAAGTGTTTCTGCAGCAGGTCGCGCAAGTCCTCGTCGTCGTCGACGACGAGCAGGCGGATTGAAGGACGTTTCGGAGTGGTCATGGCGTCAAGTCTCGGTACACACCGGGGAGCCCGGGACGGTCGGCGCTTGCTGGGGGCGCGGAGTCGATGACGTTCATTTTCCCGACGTCTCGAAAAACAAGCAAGAGGACGTTGCCCCGATCCCCGGACGCGGCGGGCCGGGGCGGGAAAAACTCTGGAAAGAGGGGCTTGATCCCTGGGGGGGCGGGCTCGTATGGTAAAGGAGCATTTTCTTGCCGGAGTGGCGGAATTGGCAGACGCGCCAGGTTGAGGGCCTGGTTCCTGGAAACGGGAGTGCAGGTTCAAGTCCTGTCTCCGGCACCTTGAAGGGCCAGGGCTTACGGCTTGCCGTAAGCCCTGGCCCTTTGGCGTTGCCTCAAGGCTTTTCCGCCAGCAGGGCAACGACAGGCATTTGCATTGGCCCTCCCGAGGGAACGTTTCCGAACGGGTTTGTGCCGGTGAATTTTCCTGCCCTTCTCGTTTCTTCCAAGTATCACGCCTGAAACGCGCCGGGTCGTGATCCTGACGTGTCCCTCGTAAACCGGTCTTTCCCTGCGCCCCGGGCAGGCCACCAAACGCAGACTCAGATTGGGAAGCTAGGACGGATTTCCAACCCGTCCTACGTTCCCTTTCGCGTGGCCCGATTCAGGACGTCTACGGCTTGAGGTGATCGACCACCTCCCCTGCGCCCAGGTCCAGGATGTGGTCCAACACGCCGCTGTCCAGGTTGGCGAAGAACCAGTCCAGCCCTCCGCCGCCGGTCATGACGTCCTGGGCGCCGTCGTCGAAGACCGTCGGGTTCGGGCCATCCGCCCGCAGGAAGAAGTTGCCGTTGAGCCGGGCGTCGAAGCCGGCGCCGCTGCCGGTGCCGCGGAGGTTGGCAATCCGGGTCGCATAGTCGCGGCTCGAGTTCCACTCCGCCAGGATCGCGTCCAGGGCCGCCAGCGCCGCCGGGTCCGAGTCATAGACCGTCCGCCCGCCGATCAGGATGTCCTCGCCTTGGCCGTCGGTGATCGTGTCGGCGCCCAGGCCACCGATGAGGATGTTCCGGCCGCCGCTGCCGGTCAGCGTGTCGTCGCCGGCCCCGCCGATCAGGACCGCCGGCCCGCCGCCCGCCTTGAGGCGGTCGTTGCCGTCGCCGCCGTCCAGGATCACCGGGATCGTGACGTCCCCCGCCACGGTGGCGTCGTCGTTGCCGCCGTTCAGGTAGACCGCGATCCGCCGCACCTGGGCCGTCGGGATGGTCACGAACTCCGTGCCGACGAAGAAGCTGGCATGCACCTTGATCAGACCGTTGCCCTGCTCGTTGATGACGACGTGGTCATCGCCGTTGGTGCCGATCACCCAGAGCGTGTCGCCGAGGATGCCGGCGCCGGTCACCAGGACCGTGCGCTGGCCGGCCAGCGGGTGCGTGCCGTCCTCATCCACGAGCGCCACGCGGATGGTCTTCGGGCCGAAGACGTTGCTGTAGACGTGCGTGACGTTGCCCGGCTGGGTGTAGACGTCCTGCGTGCCGTCGCCCCACTGGACGATGTACTGGACGACCGTGTCCTGGCCGGGGTCGTGGACTGCCCCCAGGGTCAGCGTGTAGACGCTCCCCGCGGCCACCGTGTCCGCCCCAGCCAGGTCGATGGTCGGCTCGACGTTGTGGACGAGGATCGTCGTCCGCGTGACGGTCACGCCGCCGTCGTCGTCCAGCACGCGGACGCCGACGACGTAGGTCCCGTCATCGGGGAAGGTGTGCGTCGCCACGCCGGTGAGGCTGGTGACCTCGTAGACGCCGTCGTTGTCGAAGTCGAACTGGTAGGTCAGGGGGTCGTTGACCCCGGCGGGGTCGGAAGCCCGGACCGTGACGGTCACCGGGCTCCCCTCGTCGGCCCGCCCGTCGAAGGACGGCGGGGTGACGAACGGCGCCACGTTGGCCACAGCCACCTGGATGCTGCCGACGGCCGCGCCGCCGTGGCCGTCGCGGACGCGGACGCCGACCGTGTAGTTGCCGTTGTCGGCGAACACATGTTCGGCCACGTTGGCGTCGCCGCTGACCTCGTACGTCCCGTCGTGGTCGAAGTCGAAGTCATAGGTCAGCGGGTCGTCGGCCCCGCCCGGGTCGGTGGCGATCACCTGCATGGCCACGGGGCTGGCTTCCTCTGGCATCTGGGTCAACAGATTCACCGCCTGGATCGTCGGCGGCAGATTGTTGACCGTTACCAGCGTGCTCGCCATCGCGGCCGCGCTGTCCGCATCGCGAACCCGCACGTTCACCGGGAAGGTGCCGACATCGGAGAAGAGGTGTTGGACCGTGCCGCTGCTGCTGCTGACCTCGTACTGGCCGTCGTTGTTGAAATCGAAGTCGTAGGTCAGGGTGTCGTTCACACCGGGGTCGTCGGCGATCACGCTCACCGTGGCCGAGGTGCCCTGGGCCACCGGGCTGTTGGTCACGGCGCGAATCGTCGGCGGAAGGTTCACCACCTGCACGTCGAGTGAGCCGGCCGGGGCCACGGAGCCGTCGTCCAGGGTCGCCGAAGCGGAGAGGGTGAAGACCTCGTTGGTGGCGTAGGTATGGGTCGCCGACGTCGCCCCGCCGGGCAGCGTGTCGGAGCTGCCGTCGCCCCAGCGGATGGTCCAGCCGGTCACGGCGCCCGCGCCGGGGCCGGTGGCGGAGAGCGTCAAGGTGTACGGCGCGCCCTCGTTGACGGTGGCCGCGCCGCTGACCGCCACCGCGACCACGCGGTTCGCCGCCGAGCCAGCGCAGCCCCGGCCCCAAGCGCCTCACAGCCGCGCCTCGGGCAGGGCGCGCCCTTGGGCGTGCGGGGTGGCCACGCCCATGAGGCGGCCGAGGGTCGGCGCCACGTTATTCACCACGACAGCCAGGGTGTTGCCGGCGGGATGAATGCCGTCCTCGTCGGAGGCCGTGGCGGAGATCGTGTACGTGGCAAGCCCGTCGGCGTAAACATGCGTGGCCGACGTGGCGCTGCTGGCGAGGACGTCGGTAGTGCCGTCGCCCCAGTGGATCGTCCAGCCGGTGACCACGTCCGTGCCCGGCTCGACGGCCGACAGGCCCAGCGTGTAGACCGAGCCCTCGTCCGCCGAGGATGCCCCGCTCAAGGTCAGCGTCGGCGGCACCGCAGAGACGACGACGGAAACGGTGCCGGTGACCGCGGCGCCGTCGCTGTCCACGACGCGCACCGGGACCGCGTAGGTGCCTTCGTCGATGAAGACGTGTTGGGCGATGCCGGTCTGGTTGCTGACCTCGTAGACCCCGTCATGGTCGAAGTCGAATTGGTAGGTCAGGGGGTCGTTGTCACCGCCCGGGTCGCTGGCGGTCACCGTCACGGGGGCCGGGCTCCCCTCGGGGGTGGGCGCGGCACTCGCGCTGATGATCGTCGGCGCCACGTTCTGGACGGTGAGGGTCGTGTCCGCCTCGCCGGTCATTGGCTGGCCATCCGTAACGCGCACGCCTATCGAGTGGCTGCCGGTGGAGGCGATGCCGAGCGACCGCAGGTCCGCCCAGGTGACCACCGGCGCCGCGCCCGTGGCGGCGCCGAAGGTGCCGTCGCCGGTCAGGTCCCATTCGACGGTGGCCTGGTCGAGCGGCGTGCCGAAGGGGATCTGCGTGCCGCCGGCGTTCAGCGTGACCGAGCCGCCCTCCTGGATCGTGTACGGCCCGCCGGCGCTGGCGATGGGCGGGTAGACGATCCGCGGCGACTCGATGCTCGTGTAGGTGACCTGGTATGGCGCCCCGTGGACGCGGATAGTCCCGGAGTTCGGCGCCGGCACAGTCGGGTCGGTGGCGTTGCTGTCGCCGTTGCCGTTCAGCCCGGGGTCGAACAGGAGCGTGTCGCCGGGCAGGGTTACCGGGGCGCCGCCGTCCACGGTGAGGTTATTGCCGAGCCCCAACCCCGCGACGCGGATCGTGTCGTTGTCGTCGTCGCCGTTGACACTGACCGTGGAGTTGGCGCCGGTGCGCTCGACGTCGAAGAAGTCCTGGTGTATTGCCCCAGTCGGAACAGGAGTTTGCCTTCGCGGGAGTTCGCGGCAATACTCTCGCGGAGGAACACCCATGACCCGCCAACGTCGCCACTACCCCCCGGAGCAGAAGGTCGCCGCCCTCCGGCTCCACTTCGTCGAGAAAGTCCCTGTCTCCGACGTCTGTGAAAAACTCGGCATCGCCGTCAACCTCTTCTACACCTGGCAGAAGCAGTTCTTCGACAACGGCACCGCGGCCTTCACCAGCAACGACAAGCGCCGCAAGGCCGACACCGACGCCAAGGACCGCACCATCGCCGCCCTGCAGGAGAAGCTCCAGCGCAAGCACGAGGTGCTGTCCGAGCTGATGGAGGAGCACATCCAGCTAAAAAAAGCGCTTGGGGAGCCCTGAAGGGATGCTGGGTTCCCCACGACCGCCGCGACCAGATCGTTGACTTCGTCAACCGCTGGTCCGAGCGGACCGGCATCGCCGTCGCTTGCTTCCTGCTGTGGATGGGCCTGGCCGCGTCCAAGTGGCACAACTGGAGGCACCGCTACGGCAAGGCCAACGAGCACAACGCCTGGGTCCCGCGGGACCACTGGCTGGAGGACCAGGAGAAGCAGGCCATCATCGACTTCCATGCCCTGTACCCGCTGGAGGGCTACCGCCGCCTGACCTTCATGATGCTCGACGCCGATGTCGTCGCCTGTAGCCCGTCCAGCGTCTACCGCGTCCTCAAGGGCGCCGGCCTGCTGGACCGCCACGCCCCCACGCCCTCCGCCAAGGGGACGGGATTCGTCCAACCGCTGCGGCCGCACGAACACTGGCACGTCGATGTCTCGTACCTCAACATAGCCGGGACGTTCTACTACCTGTGCAGCCTGCTCGATGGCTGCAGCCGGTTCACGGTCCACTGGGAGGTCCGCGAGACCATGACCGAGGCCGATGTCGAGCAGATCGTGCAGCGGGCCCGGGAGAAGTTCCCCGGCGTCACGCCGCGCATCATCTCCGACAACGGGCCGCAGTTCATCGCCCGGGACTTCAAGGAGTTCATCCGGCTGTGCGGCATGACCCACGTGAGGACCTCGCCCTACTACCCGCAGAGCAACGGCAAGATCGAGCGCTGGCACCGCATCCTCAAGGAGGACTGCATCCGCCCGGGTACGCCGCTGACCCTGGAGGACGCCCGCCGCATCGTCGGCAAATTCGTCGAGCACTACAACACCGTCCGCTTGCACAGCGCCCTCGGCTACATCACGCCCAAGGACAAGCTCGAGGGCAAGGAGAAAGTGATTTTCGCCGCCCGGGACCGCAAGCTGGAAGAAGCCCGCGAAAGGAGGAAAACCAGACGGCAACAGGCACGACAGGCCACCCTGGACGGCCAACCCGCCAACACCGGAACGTAATCAGAGAGGTTCGTAGTCCTTGAAACACGCAAACGCCCCGAAGGCAAACTTCCTGTTCTCGCTGAACCAATACA
>JACOTZ010000036.1 GCA_016178155.1 Acidobacteriota bacterium | reverse complement strand
GAAGACATGGTGACGTCAAACGGAGTGCCGCTCCAGAGCCGCGTGATGCCGGACAACTGCCACCCATTCAGCAGGGGCGCGAAGAAAGTGCGCCGTGCGACCGGCTGCGGCAGCACCCAGATGTAATTTGAGGTCCAGATGTGTGTGCGGTCGGAGTCCGAGAGGCCCCACTCGGCGCGGGCGTTCCTCGTGTCAGGGGGAATATCGGAGCCGCCGCGATCGCTCGAAGCGTTATCGAAGCCTCGCGCGAGGGTGTAAGCGATGCCGAAGGTGAACGTTTTCGATACGCGCCGATTGACGCTGATCTGCATCGAATTGTAAAAGCTAAAGGCCGAGCTTTCGCGCGCCGTAATGCCGCCCCACCCCTGATAGGGCCGGAAGGTGTTGATGTTGATTCCCGGGGTGGCGGAGCCGGGCGCGGGATTGTTGAGATTCGTCGGCCGGAACAGGTGATTGCCGCGGGAGCCGACATAGGCGGCGTTGATGAGGATTTTGCCGGGCAGCTCCTGCTGGATCCCGAGGCTCCACTGCTGCATGTTCGGCGACAGGATCGGATTGTTTAGGATGGTGAGGCTCGGGGTCGGCTGCGGCGCGACGGTACCGCCGCCGGGATCGGCGAAGGAAGGCAACTGAATGGTGACCGAGCGCGAGAATGGCGGGTTACTGAAAGCGCTATTGATGAAGGTTCCGATCAGCGGGCGGGTGTAATTGATGCCGTAGCCGCCGCGCAGCGCCGTTTTGCCCTTGCCGAAGATATCCCAGGCGAAGCCGAAGCGCGGCCCCAGGAGGTTCGAGTTGTTGTTGGTCACCCGCCTGCTCCAGGGTGAATTCGCGCCGGCGATGATCAGGCCATTGAGGGGATCGCCCGTTCCCGGGATGCGCTGGCCGTTGCGGGGATTGATCTGCGGCGCCTGCGCGGGATCCCAGAGTCCCGGGACGAAATTTGTGAGGACATTATTTACATCCCAGGGGTTGTAGTAGTTCGTGACGCGCAGGCCGTAGTTGAGGACGAAGCGCGGCCGCACGCGGAAGTCGTCCTGCACGAACCACTCGAGGCCGGAGAAGCGCGCGTGGGAGACGACGAAGTGCTCGGCCTCGGAGTAGGAGAAGGGCAGTCCGAGCAGCAGGTTCGCGACCGGATGCTTGGCGAGCTGCGTGTTGAAGGTGAAGTTGCCATTCGTGTTCGGACCCGTCGGGTTCTCGCGATTGCCGCCGTAGGTGTAGAGCACGCCGGCCTTGAAGGTATGGCGGCCGGCGACTTTCGTCAGGTTGTTGGTCCACTCCAGGTTGAAGAGCTGCTTCAGCCAGACGCGCGAGACGTTGAGCGCGGCATAGTTCGAGCCCAGGGTGATGGTCGGGATGACGTCGCCGTCGTTTTCCGGAAACAGCTCGGGGATATCGATGCCGAGCCCCTCGCGGGTGGCGACCGTCTGGCTCGGGTTCTGGGTAATTTCCCGGCCGGCGTAGGCGAAGCTGAACTCGTTGAGCAGCGTCGTGCTGAGCACGCTGGTCATGTTGACAGTGAGGTTCTTGCCCGGCCGGGCGGCGCGAGTGGCGGAAATTCCGGGGAAGCGCGTACCGATGGAGGTGGTCGAAGAGCCGCCGTACGGATTGCGGATTTCGGCGCTGTCCTGGACGTAGCGGCCGTACATCTTCCAGCCGGGCGAGAAGTGGTGGTCGATGCGGATCATCTCCTCGCGCCAGTTCTGGCGGCTCGCGGAGGCGGATGTGAAGTTGATGGTCCCGGGTCCGCGAAAGTTGGGATCGGGGTAGAGAGCGAGCAGCTTCAAAGCGTCGGGGTTCAGGCGCGACGCGGGGATGATGCCGCCGGGGAAGCCCAGACCCGTGGCGGGGTCGACGACGCGGTCGTCTTCGGTGCCGAACGCTCCGTCGGGACCGGGGCCGAGCGCGCTGAAATCGCCGCGTTTGAATTCAGGGTTCGGCACGGTCGTATTGACGGCCGCGCCGCGGGTGGAGATGTAGTTGAACTCCTGCGCCCAGAAGAAGAAAGTTTTGCCGCGCCGCTGGTTGTATCCGGGGAAAAGGACCGGGCCATGCAAGGTGTAGCCGAAGTTATTCAGCTTGAGCGGCAGCACCTGGTGGCTGAAGTAGTCACGCGCGTCCAGGGCGTCGTTGCGGTGGAAGTAGAAAAGCGAGCCGCGGAACCGCTTGGTGCCCCCGCGCGTGACCACGTTCACCTGCGCGAAGCCGCCCTTGCCGTATTCGGCGGCAAACGTGGAGGTCACGACCTTGAATTCCTGGATCGTATCCACCGAGGTAAACGTATTGAGCGAGCCGCTCCCCACGATCACGTCCGAATTATTCGATCCGTCGATGTTGAACGTGTTGGATGAGCTACGGCCGCCGTTGATGGAGAGCGCCGGGTTCGTGTTCGGATCGACGCGGTCGGGCATGTCGGAAGCGACGCCCGGCAGCAGCTCGACGAGCTGCATGAACGAGCGCCCGTTGAGCTGCAGCTCGCGAACCTGCTCGCCCGAGATCAGGCCGCCCTGCTCGGAGGTTTCGGTCTGCACCTGCAGGGCATCGGCGGTGACGGTGACTTCCTGGGCGACGTCGCCGACCTGCAAAGGGATCTCGACGCGAAGGTGATCGCCGATGTGCAGCTCGATGCCGCGTTTCATGGCTTTCTTAAAGCCTGGATGCGACGCCGCGATCTCGTAGCCGCCGATGGGCAGGGCGGGGAAGGAGAACGTGCCTTCGCCGCCGGCGCGGCCCTTGCGGACGACTCCGGTCTCGAGGTGGGTGGCGGTGACTTCCGCGCCCGGCACGGCCGAGCCCTCAGGGTCCAGGACTGCGCCGTCGATGGTCGCGGTCACTTCCTGGGAGAGGAGGTAGAAGGGAGAGGAGAGAAGCAAGAAAACAGAAGACAGAAGAAAGACGACACACGGCAGAAGGGCTGCGAGTTTTTGGAAAGAGGCCAAAGGCCCGGCTGTCATATGCCGAATCCCTTTCTCAAGTGGCGGCGCGATCATACGCGCCAGCAGATGAGCTTGCTATCGGTCATCTCCTCCATCGCATAGCGCGGGCCCTCGCGCCCGATGCCGCTCTCCTTCACACCGCCGTAGGGCATGTGGTCGGCGCGGAAGGTGGGGACGTCGTTGATCAGGACGCCGCCGACGCGCAGCCGGCGGGCCGCCTCGAAGGCGCGCTGCATATCCCGGGTGAAGATTCCGGACTGCAATCCGAATGGCGTGCCGTTGGCCCGGTCGATGGCTTGGTCGAGGTCGCGATAGAGATCGACGGCGACGACCGGCCCGAAGGCCTCCTGGCAGGACAGGGGGGTGCCGGGCGGCAGATCGGCGATGATGGCGGGCTCGATGGTGTTGCCTTTGCGGCCGCCGCCGGTGAGCAGCCGGCCGCCGTCCCGCACCGCCTGGTCGATCCATTCCTTCACGCGGCCCGCGGCCTGGTCGCTGATGAGCGATGAGATGTCCGTTGTCTCCTCGAGCGGATGGCCGATGCGGAGCCTGCGCGCCGCCTCCACAAAGCGGCCTGTAAACTGCGCCGCGATGGACTCATGGACGAAGATCCGCTGCACCGAGATGCAGAGCTGGCCGCTGTGCATGAACGCGCCCGTCACCGCGCGTGCCACAGCGAGATCGAGGTCGGCGTCCGGCTCGAGGATGAGCGCCGAGTTGCCGCCGAGCTCGAGCGTGACTTTCTTCAGGCCTGCCGACGCGCGAATCCATTTGCCGGTGGGCACGCTGCCGGTAAAGGTGATCATGGCGACTCGCGGGTCCTCGACCAGGCGCGCGCCGATCTCGGAGCCCGGTCCCGTGACCACGTTGTAGGCGCCCGCCGGGAGACCGGCTTCGTGAGCGGCGCGAGCAAAGCGGAGCGCGCTGAGCGGCGTCTGTGCGGCGGGTTTGTGCACGACGGTGTTGCCCGAACCCAGTGCGGGTCCCACTTTGTGCATCGCGAGATTGAAGGGAACGTTGAACGGCGTAATGGCGGCGATCACGCCGACGGGCTCGCGCACCGTGATCGCCATGCGATCCTGCGCGCCGGGGGCGGCGTTCATGGGAATGACCTCGCCATGCAGCTCGCGCGCGGCCAGCGCGGATTCGAGCAGGGTCTGCAGGGCGCGCTCGACCTCGAAGCGGGCCTCCTTGATCGGCTTACCGGTTTCGAGGGCAATGAGATTGGCGAATTCGACGCCGTCACGGGCGACGAAGGCGTGGAGCCGGAACAGGAGCTCGGAGCGGTCCGCGTTGCTCATGGCAGCCATGGCGGGCGCGGCGCGGCGCGCGGCCTCAATGGCGCGATCGACGGCGGCGGCGTCGGCCTGCTGAACTTCGGCGACCTGGGAGCCGTCGTAGGGCAGGCAAATACTATAGGTGCGTCCGGTTTCAACCCAATCGCCGCCTATGAAGAAAGGCTGCTTCGTCTCAACCGCTGGTGTCATGACTATCTACTGTACGACTGTTGCCGGCGCGGCTCAACGCAGGGACCGCGCGACTGCCGCCGGCGTCGCCGGCGCGAGACCCCGGAATGTGGGGAACCGCCGCACGCAGCGGGGTCTGCCGGCGGCGCAGCTTCCGCGCCACGGAGGTTGGGACTGGAATATGCTGGAAGGCTGAGCGCATGAGGCACATATGCCTGATGGCGTTTGCCGCTCTGTTCGGCTTGCCGGCGCCCGCCGCGAGCTCTGACGGATCCATCCTGACACCGAAGCCGGGGCCCGGACCGAGGATCAACGGTCCGCCGGTGTACGGCGCGCGGCCGGGGAGACCCTTCCTCTATCGCGTTCCCTGCACGGGCCGGAGGCCGTTGCGATTCTCGGCGCATGGGCTGCCGCCATCGCTGCGGCTGGATGCGGAAAGGGGGATCATCCGCGGGCGTGCTCCCGAAAAACCGGGCGAGTACCGGGTCGTTTTGCGCGCAAGCAATGCGCACGGCCGAACTGAGCGCCGCTTTCGCATTGTTGTGGGAGGCACGCTGGCGCTCACGCCGCCGATGGGCTGGAACGACTGGTACACGCATTATGACCGGATTACGGACGGGAGAGTGCGCGAGGCAGCGGACACCATGATCGCATCGGGGATGGCAGATTTCGGGTACCAATACGTGAACATCGATGACTGCTGGATGGTGAAACCGGGGTCGGAAGATCTGCTTCTCGGAGGTGAAGCACGGGACGCCTCGGGTGCGATCCGTCCGAACCGGCGTTTCCCGGACATGAAGGCGCTCACCGATTACATCCACGGCCAGGGGCTGAAGGCGGGCATCTACACCTCGCCTGGGCCGTTGACGTGCGCGAAGTTCGCGGGCTCGCACGGGCACGAGGAAATCGATGCGCGCCGGTTCGCCGAGTGGGGCTTTGACTTTCTGAAGTACGACTGGTGCTCCTACGGGAAGCTGGCCGGCGGCACGACAGTGGAAGACCGCATGCGTCCGTACACGCTGATGGGCGGGATCCTGAAGCGATTGGATCGGGACATCGTCTTCAACCTGTGCCAGTACGGCATGAGCGAGGTATGGAAGTGGGGCGCATCCGCCGGAGGCCATTGCTGGCGCACGACCGGTGATCTCGGGCTCGCGAAAGACACGCGGCTGCCGGGCTTCTACAGCATCGCTTTCCGCAATGCGGAGCATTCTGATTACGCCGGTCCGGGCCACTGGAACGATCCCGACTACATTCTGATCGGCCGGGTCGGGAATGCCCGGAAGATCCACGAGCCGCCGCGGGCAACAGCTCTTACCGCAGCCGAGCAGTATAGCTACATGTCGCTGTGGTCGCTGATGGCGGCGCCGCTGTTCTTCTCCGGCGACATGAACTCGCTCGACGAGTTCACGCTGAACGTGCTGTGCAACGCGGAGGTCATCGAAATCGACCAGGATGCGCTCGGCAGGCAGGGCCGGATCGTGCGGCGGACGGAGGAAGAGTTCGTGCTCGCGAAGGCGCTGGAAGACGGATCGGTGGCGGTGGGTTTGTTCAATCTGAGCGAAGAGCCGCGCCAGATGGCGGTGAGCTGGACCGAGCTCGGAATCGAGGGCAGCCGCCGGGTGCGCGATGTGTGGCGGCAGAAGGCCGCCGGCGCGGCGACGGCCCGGCACGCCGCGACCGTCGAGCCGCACGGGGTAGCCCTGGTGCGGCTGCTTGGAAGCGCAAAGGTGAACTGACAGACGCGCGAGGTTCGATGCCGACCGGGAAAGTGCACGAGACGCGTCGCGGACCGTAGGGCCGCAGGGCCGGACAAACTGCAGCACCGCCTCTATGGCTTCCCGGCCCGCCTACGCGCGATAAGTGACCCAGGCCTTCTGCATGCGCGTGCCCTGCTCGGTAGTGAACCGGAACATGCAGGCGTCATCCGAGTAGTCCATGAAATTCTCGATGGGGTCAAGGCCCGTCGCCTTGGCTCCAACACATGTATCCCGTCCAACGGGGCAACGTGAGGCGGGCGATCTCTCCGCCGGTGTGTCGGCGATGAGGTCGCCGAAAGCGCCGCAGCTTCCGCTGAAGGTGTGGTACAGCGCGAGCCAGTGACCGGTCTCGTGAGTGACGGTATCACCCAGGTTGTACGGCTCCGCACTCCCTCCCGGCAATGACGAATACAGCACGACAACGCCGTCGAGCACGCTGGAGGAGGTCTCCAGAATACTGGGGAAGTATGAATACCCCAAATAGCCACCGGCGAGGGAAGTGTAGATATTCAGTGCGTCGTTGCCGCCCTTGCGGAGCGCAGTCTTGGCTTCCAGTTCGGCTTGGGTTCCCGGTGCCATGTTGAACCATACACTATTGGTGGTCCTGTCGACCTCGGCAAGATTGAACTCGAACCCGGAGTTCGCGAAACCCGCGTTCAGGACTCGCATCTGGTCCCTGATCATGGAGAGCGGCACATCGCCGTTCTCGATGCCCGGCCCGCGGTTGATCACATGAAAATAAACCGGGACCTGGACCGAGCCGACAGGGCTGGCGCGCTTCTTCACGGCAGCGGCGATTTTTCGATCAATCTCCTCCGCTGCGATCGCATCGGGCTGTTTCGTGGCACATCGGGCGCCACTCTCAATGAACGCCTGCTGGCTGGTGTAGCGGGTACCGTTGAAAGTGAACGGACCGTCGGACTGCGCGCTGAGCGCGGCGGCGGAGACGGCCGCCATAAGGCTAATGCGTACTATAGAGTTGGTCTTCATACAGCATTCCTGACAATGGATGATTGTAAAGCAGGTGGCAAGGGAATGGGTAGGCCGCTGTTAACGGGCTACGGCTCCGTTGTCGCAGCACAGCCCGATGTTTTGCGCCGGCGCTGCCGGTACGTTGTGCCGACGTTGCGGCGCAATCGCCAGGGTTCTCGATTCGCCGAACCAGCCACAGCAAGCCGAGTGCGGTAGCCATGAAGATCACCGCGCCGCGCCGTCTCCGGTCGCGTCTCCTGGGCGGGCCAAATTCGCCGCGGCTCGCAGCCGCAGTTAATCGAGCGGAATGCTCAATCACGGCACACCCGTATGTGGAGGTTGTTATCCTGCCTGCATTTCTCCTGAGCGCCCGGTCACGGATTCCGCGGAGAGGTAGCGTTCGACTGCGTTGAGCACGCGCTAACATCTGGAACTAAGATTGCAGATGGCTTATATTGGAGATGGTGGCCCTCGCACGAACAGTCGCGGTGCTGGTGCAGCTAAGTCTATTCCTTGCACTACCTCTCGACTGCATGGGCCAATTGCATGTGACTGGGCTGGCGAGGGGGTGCTGCGCCAAATCACACTGCACGCCCGTTGAGCTGAGAGCGCCGGACTGCTGCAAGATGAGCGCTCCCGCGCCGCAGTATGTCCTTTCGGGTTACGCGCCGAAGGTGCCCGAACCGCGGCTCGACCTGTTGCCGG
>JACOTZ010000236.1 GCA_016178155.1 Acidobacteriota bacterium | reverse complement strand
CCGTATCTGGATTGAGACGGTGCTGACGTTCCTATGCACGGCGCTGATCGCGGCAATCACGTACTTCACTTTACGCCCGACCCCGGGCCGCGCCGTGCTGCTCGGGTGCACGCTCGGAGTCGCGGCCATGGCGAAGTCTGTGTTCGTGCCGTTTATTGTGATCCTGCTGGTCGCCACCCGCTTGTCCCGGCCCGCGAGCGGCAGTGTGTGCGGGTCTGGCGGCGGCTCTCTGGATTTTACCCTGGTCGACCCACAACTATCACATCACGGGCAAGATCATCCCGGTGCATATCGGAGTGGGGGGGCCCATCTCGGAGGGCGACACAAGGATCATGTATTTCTCTGAATCGAATCGCCGCTGGCCTTCGGGCCGCTGTTCGAGATCCATCGCAAACGCTTCGAGGCGCTCGTGGCGGCGCACTCGGAATAAAGCGAAAAAAGAGGCCGGGCGCAGCATGAAATGGCATTTGATTCCATGCTCGTCCGCGACAGTCTGGATCGATATCGAGCCCAACCGGCCTTTCTGCTGAAGAAGCTAGCCCTGAACACAGTTCTGTTCTGGACGCACAGCCAGACAGCGCTGAAGACGATGGTGGTGACTTTTCTGCAGTGGCGCTGATCGCGGTATTCTACGCGTCACATCTGCCGATCGAAGCGCAGGCCCGCTACTCGGTACCGCTTGTCCCCACGTTGCTTGTGTATTCGGCCGCCGGTGTTTTCGCGGGGCGGCGCCGTTCGGATCTCGGAACCGCGAGCTCCCGTTTCGCGCAATCCTGCTCGCGAAGCGCAGCAGAGGGGCCGCAGAAATAAGGCGCGAACGTCGCCGTCTGCCTCAAGCAGCAGAGACCACGCAAAAATGCGAGTAGCGCTAACACCTAGCCGCGTGCAGCCGCTGGTTGAATCCCAGCGGCTCGGGCCACGACCTGTTCGAGTTGCGGACCGAGCACGTGCCAGCTTAGCCTCTCCGCCCGCTGGCGGCAGCGCACGGCAAGCTCGGGATCGCGATACAGGCCGAGCGTTTTCAGGATCGCGTCGCCGAGGCCACTTGCATTGGTCGCTTCGCTAACGGTATCTCCCGGATCGAACAGGAAACCAATGCCTTCTTCAACAATGTCCGTGATGCCGCCATGCCGGCTGCCAACCACGGGCGTACCACAGGCAAGCGATTCCGTCAGTACCATTCCATATGTTTCCCAAACGGAGGGGAGCACCGTCAAGGCGGCTTCGCCATAGAGGCGGGGCAGATCTTCAGGGCTCCCGACACCCAGAAACTCCACGTCTCCATGCAGCGCTGTCGGCAGCACGCCCAGCAGCGATTGCCGCATGTCTTCCGGCATTTGGCCCGAGTACTGCAGGCGAGCTGCCGGTACGGTGCGCTTCACGATCTCAAACGCTGCCGCAAGCACACGCGCTCCTTTGCGTGGTTCGGAAAAGGACCCCGCACAAAGAATGCGGGGCCGCTCTAAATCCCGACCGATGGAAAGCGGAAACTTCTTCACATCGCACGGTACAGGAATGCGGAGGCCCTGCCGGCGAAAGTCCGTTTTCAGGTGATGCAGAGCAAAGCGGCTCGCCACCACCACGGCCGCAGCATGCTTGAACGCGGAGCGCAAGACCAGATTGTCCAAAGGGCGCCGCCGGAAGTACTTCCCCCAGGGAATGCCAGGAAAGTACAGAACATAAGGCTGCCGGCTGAAAAGATTCACAATGCGAACGCCCCATGCATCCCAGAAGTGGAAACAAAAGACGACATCGAACTGGTTCTTTGACAAGAAACGGGCGACGGACAGTCCAAACGATCTTTCGAGTGACAGCCCGAGCCGGCGAAACAATGCATTGGAGATTTGACGTTTTCGGATGACCTTCACAGGGCCATCTGAAACAACGTCCTCCGGGCCGGGCTTCGTGCTCAGAACCGTCACTTCATGGCCGCAGTGCACCAGGTAATGGCTGCAGTCGTGGATGAACCGTTCGTTTCCCCGGCGCACAAATGGCCAACAGAACGGGGCTGTGATCAGAACTTTCAAGGTAGAGCCTCAGCCGCCAGTAGAGACGTTGTGAGCCACCGAGGAAGATCCTGTCGCACTCGAGTGACCGCACGCGCCTGAGCCAAACGGAGCTGAGCTGCGACGGTGATGGACGAAAGGCCGCCTGTTAGTGACTGCGCGTCGCAAGCAGTGGATCCGTGGTCAGCGGCCTGCCTCGCTGAACTTTCGGGCAATGGGTGGGTTCCGGCTTAGCGCCGCTGTTTCGACACCATAATACTGGAGTCGAAACCGACCTCCTTGCCATCATCGCCACGAACCACCGAGGCCTTACAGAAATATAAATCCCCATCGCGCGTCATCGAGGGGTCCCCTACGTGGCCGGATACGACGCGCTCACGCGGACCCCAGGTGCCGTCATCCTGCAGGACGGACCGATAAATGCCGGCCGCGCCCTTGTCGTCCCAGTACAGGACCTTGCCGTCGAGACTGAATGGCGAGCCCTCAGTGCCTCGAGTGTTGACGTTCGGACCCAGGTTCACAGGTTCTTCCCACGCGCCGTTCACCTTGCGAGACATCCAGATGTCTTCCTTGCCGCGTCCTCCATGCCGTTTGGATTCGAAGAAGAGAATGTCTTCATCGAGCGTGAGGTGGGGGTTCTCGTCGCCCGGCTCGAACGGGAAGCCAATGCTGCTCGCGAGGACGGCGGCCCGCCAGCGGCCATCTTCCTTGGAGGCGAAGTAGATGCCTCGTTTGCGCCGGGCGCTGCCGTCTCCATTGGTGAACAGGATTCGCTGCTCATCCGCGGAGATCCAGACGTCGCCCTCGGCGTCTTCCGGAAAGTTGATTTCCGGCGGAAGATGCTGCGGAGACTGCCACCGGCCGTTGACCTTTCTGGCAACGTACAACTCAGCTCCATAGCTGTCGAAGGGCTCGTCCGCGGGCCAGTTGGCCCGCCTCGGGCCCAGCCGGACCTTATTCTTAGTACCGTGCAGAATGGGATCGATCCGAAAATAGGTGAAATAGATTGCGTTCCCGTCGGGAGTCACTTGAGGGCTGTCTTCCCAACCGGCGGTGTTCACCGGATCAGGCAGCGCTTCCGGCGTTTGCCAGCCCGATTCAACCGTTACCGACTCTGGCATGTTTGGTGTCCCCGCGGCACTGGCCGCAAGCGAAGCAAGATCACACCCGGTCAAAACAAGAGCGGCAACCACGCCGCCAACACACGCCGATAGCCGCATCCAATAGCCCATGGGCAATTCTCCTCCAACCAGAATACTCGAAACACTGGACGCCGCCCGCGGGAGAGCGGTTACGAGGTTACGAGCGCCTGAGTGTGCGGTTCTTGAGCCCCAACTGTTCGCTCTGCATCAGCGGCGGCTCTCGAATCTAGATGAACGTTAATTAACATTCGCGCCGTTGCGCTGTTCAGCGGCTGCCGAGGCCGGACATCGTGTACGAACGAGCCGTGTGCTGACCGCCGAAGATTGGGTGTAGTTGCAACAGTTACAGGAACGTCATCGTATGCACGCCCAGCAACGCTCACCCTGCCGAAACTTCAGCGCATGGCCGAAACGTCACACCGGGGGGCCGGGCGCGAGGCGGGCGCTGCGGCGGTTCCGCAAGCAGCGGTCGAAGGTGGGTGAGAAAGAGAGATGCGCGTCAGGGCAGCCGTTTCCTGGCTACCATGACAGTTGAGTCGTACCCGATCAGTTGGCCCAGGCCATCAAACAGGGCTGACCCCTCGACGAAGTACAGATCCCCGCCAAGTGTAAGCGAAGGATCGCCTGCATATCCCGCAATGACGATCTGTCGCGGGCTCCACGTTCCGTCCACCTGCTTCACCGACCGGTAAATCCCGCCGCCGCTGCCCTTGTCGTCAAAGTAAAGCGTCTGGCCGTCCAGGCTGAAAGGGGAACCTTCGATACCCGAAGTGTTGATGCGGGATCCGAGATTCACGGGCGCCTGCCAAGTGCCGTTCACCTTCTTTGACATCCAGATATCCGGACGGCCATAGCCACTGGTCCGGGACGATTCAAAAAAGAGCGTCTGCTCGTCGCGTGTCAGATGCGGATTCTCATCGCCAGGCTGGAACGGGAATCCCATGGCACTTGCGAGGACCGGGGCTGTCCATGCTCCTGTGACCTTCGAGGAATAGTAAATCCCACTGGGCCGTTGCGGACTGCCGTCTCCGTTTGTAAAGAGGATCCTCTGTTCGTCTTCCGATATCCAGACGTCGCCCTCGCAATCGGCCGGGAGATTGATGACGGTTCCGAGATGCTGCGGCTGATTCCAAACTCCGGCAGCATATGCGGCGACATACAGTTCTGCTCCATGCTCATTGAACGGGGAGACTGAAGGCCAACCGAGCCTCGTTGGTCCAAGCCGAACGACTCCGCTCGTCCGCCAGAGAATGGGATCAATTCGGTGATAGCTGAAGTAAAGCCGCTGCCCGTCGGGTGTGACCTGTGCGCTGTCCTCCCATCCCGTGCTATTGACGCTGCTGCCGATAGCGACTGGGGCGTCAAACTCCGGGGCAACGGCAACGCTCGCTGAACATACCAGAATGGCAGCCGTGGCGGCAGCCAACGCCGCCAAGCAATGTTTCACACGCATTATTCCATGCATCTTACAAGAAGAGCATCGGCATCCGAGACGAAAACCGGCCTAGGTAAAAGCCGATACGCCGTACCAGTACCGTGAGCCTACGAAGGAACCAATCAGAGGGGAAACCGCTGCACGGCGGCGACCACTTGAAGCAACTCCTGTTCGGTTAGCTCATTATAGAACGGCAGGCGGAGGAGTCGGGCGCTGACATCTTCGGTGACCGGGCAGTCGCCCGGCCTGCCACCCAGCCGGAGACCGCAACCCGACAAGTGGAGCGGCAGGTAATGAAAGGCGCTCCCGACGCCTTGGGACCGGAGGAAGGGGATGGCACGCTCGCGCGCCTCGGCGGTGGGCAGCAGCATGTAGAACATGTGGTACGGCTGGTCGCAATGCGCAGGCACCGCCGGAAGCTGAACTCCGCCCTCGCGCGCCCATTGGTCCAGATGCGAGCGGTAGAACGACCAGATACGCCGCCGCGCCTCTTGAATCGAGTCCTTCGCCTCGAGTTGCGCATACAGAAACGCCGCCAGCAGGTCGGAGGGAAGATAGCTGGATCCAACCTCCACCCAAGTGTACTTGTCGACCGCACCCTTGAGAAACGCCCGGCGATTGGTGCCTTTTTCGCGCACAATCTCCGCCGCTTCCAGGTAGGTGTCGTCGTTGATCAGCAAGGCGCCGCCCTCGCCGCACGTGAAGTTCTTCGTCTCGTGAAAACTGAGCGTTCCGAATGCCCCAAACGTGCCCAGATACTTCTCGCGGTAGCGGCCGAACAGGCCGTGCGCGTTGTCCTCTACGACCGCGAGACCGTGCCGCTGTGCAATTTGGAGAATAGGAGCCATCTCGCAGCCGACTCCGGCGTAATGGACCGGCACGATGGCGCGGGTCTTCGGGGTGACCAGCTTTTCGAGCCCTGCTTCATCCAGGTTGAGGGTGTCCGGCCGGATATCGGCAAAAACCGGGCGCACGCCTCGAAGCACAAAGGCGTTCACCGTCGACACGAATGTGAACGACGGTATGATCACCTCGTCGCCGGGCCGAAGCTTAAGCAGCAACGCCGACATCTCCAGAGCATGCGTGCACGAGGTGGTCAAGAGGACATGCCGCGCTCCCAGCGCCCCCTTGAGCAGTTCCTGACATTGCGCGGTGAAGCGTCCGTCGCCGCAAAGGTGCCGCTCGCCGGCCGCCTGCTGCATGTACTCGATCTCGCGGCCGGCAAGACACGGCCGGTTAAACGGAATCATTGCGCGCGCCGCTGCCTTTGCTGCCATGGAATTGTCCCCACATTTCCGGCGAATGCCAGACAAACATACGGTTTCCTAACCAGATTTTGGCAATCATATAGCCAGTGTACGGGATTTGATGCTACTAAACAGCAGAATGATCACGGTCATGAGATCCCGGGGCAGATACACCAGCGCGCGGAAGGGCCTCAACACGCCTTTCCAGAACCTGCTGCTTTCGGAGGCACGGCAACAGACATACGGCACGCACAACAGAACGGCCGACCAGTGCACCAGCAGGAGCGGCGCCGCCGCCAGCATCAAAAGCAGGAATGCATGCGCTTTTTCGGAGAAATAGCCCCAATACAGGTGCTCGCGAATCTTTGGATGTGCCCGGACGAGCCGAGGCAGGCCGAACGAATAGCAGGCCTCGTCGATAAACCAGCGCCATGCCCCGAGCCGCCGCACCTCGTGGTAGACAATCCCCGCCCGTGAGAACGCGGTTTCCCAGCCACGCTCCAGAACGCGCCATCCGAGATCGGCATCCTCACCACTGGTGCTCATGATCCAGACCACGCCGGGACGTTTGTTCCGGGATGCGGCCGCGGCTTCGAAGTCGTAATAGAATCCGCTCGAGAAGCCTCCGACGGCGTCGAAGGCTTCACGGCGGTACAAAATGTTGCAGGTGTGGAAAATCCAGTCGGAGCCGTCGACGGTCACGTAGCGGCTGCGGATGCCGAGCTGTTCCCCGGGCGGCGGCATGGTTTTGCCCTGAACGATACCGACCTCCGGCCGGTCGAGAAACGGCTGGATCACGTGCCGCAGCCAGCCCGGCGCCGCCTCGCAGTCGCTGTCGAGGAATGCGATCAGGGCACCGCGCGCGCGCGCGGCACCGAAGTTGCGAGACGCACCCGGCCCTTCCGGCTTCTTCTCGAAAAACCAAACTCGCCCCGGGTGCTCGCGCTCAAAGTCGCGCATCAGACGCCGGGTGGTTTCATCTCCGCCGCTCTCGACCACGATGATCTCCAAACGGTCAGGCGGATAATCATTTGCCAGGACGGACCGAACAGCCGCCTCCACTCCCTTGGGCCTCCTGTAACTCGGGACCACGACCGACACTACCGGGAGGGCGGCTTCCGTCCCGGCGCAATCCGATTGCTCCTTTACCGCCGGCAGGCAACCACCGGGAGCTATTTCCTTTCCCGGATGGAGCACAGTTCTCATACAAGCAGGCTGCGAAACCGCACAGTGCCGCAAAGCAGCACACCGAAAATAATAAACGCCCGCAGTGTCGCACCCGCAAGCCGAACCAGGCGCATCCCGAAATTCAAGTGCCGCCCCCCGTCGCCGGTTTTCGCCGCCAGGAACGGGATACCCAGCAGAAGAAACCAGGGGCTGGCAAACACGGCAAGCACAATCCCGGCAAGCATTAAATCGAACAGTGCAGTGACCGGCGTCAGAAAGAATCGCAAGAACAACAGCTCCCGGCGGATCACGGGATGTTTCTTCACGATGTAGGGGAACGTGAAAGCCATGCGGGGCTCCGAAAGCCAGTCCGACAGCGTCTGTGGCCGGATGTGATGGTAAATGACCGATCGCCCGGCGAACACGAGTTTGTAACCGGCGTATCTGACGCGGCAGGCAAGATCAATATCCTCGCCGAACATCGGGTACCCGAAGTCAATGAAATCCTGGCTGAAGCCTCCGACCAGCCGCAGTGCGTCCGTTAAATAGAAAATATTGCAGGTGTTTGCATACGATTTCTCGGAGACGACGACTGTGGTCTTAAACAGCGTCGGCCGCGCATCGTCGGGGTCGGCGAGGGTGGCGCCCTGAACGATGCCGACGCCGTCCCGGAAAGCCGCAATGCCTTGGCTCAGCCACTCCGGCGTCGCTCGGCAGTCGGAATCGGTGAAGGCCACAACCTGACCCCTGGCGTGGCTGAGGCCGACATTGCGTGCGGCCGCGGGCACTTTATCGGGCAGGTCATTGCGGAAGCATCGGATCACGCCCTCAGCGGCATAGTCCTGCAAAATGGGCCACAGGCCGTCTGTGGAACCGTTGTCGACAGCGATGATCTCAAACTTATCTTTCGGATATGTCTGCACTTTCAGCGATTCGATCAGTTGGGTAACCCAATCCTTCCGGTTGAACGTGGGGATCACTACGGAAACAAACGGAAGACCAGACATCCCGAAATGCTTTCCTCCGTTAAAGAATTTCAATCCCATGGTGCGCTCCATTTCTGGAGGGGGACAATCTCGCCGCCCCCGGTCTGCGCCAGGACGGGCACGGCGCTCAACATAGCAACGACCAGCGCAAAGGAATGGAGAAGCGGGTCCATCCAGAGTGCGACCTCGGCGACGTTGTGCGCCAGGACACCCATCATGCCGACGATGAACCCGAGACTAAGGGCGCGCAACTCACCCGTACTCGCGGCGCCCGCACGCAAGCCGCGTCCGATCGCGGCGAGGAAGTACAGGGCCAGGCCGACAGCGCCGAAGAGGCCGGTCTCAGCCAGCAGGAACAGGTACAGATTGTGCACTGAGATGCGACGTATGACCGTGCCGCCTTCGGTTCCCCAGTCCCTTTCATTCAGGATCAGGTCGGTGTACCCGTACTTGCGGGCGACATCGAAAATATGAAGCGACAGATTATTGAGACCCACACCCCCAAAAGGCGCTTCTTCGAAAACCAGTCCGGCCGCTCGATTGAGCTCTCCGCGAAACTGGATGGATTCCTGCAGATCTCCGGTAACGCGTTGCGCCAACTTGTCCAGGAACGGGGCCGCGGCAATGAGGGCAGCGAGCGCCCCAACCGAACACAATCCGATCAGGCGCTTTATCGAGAGCATGCTCAGCACTGTCAGGGTCACACCGACCAGCAGAAACTGCAGAACCATCAACACCCACGGAATTCTTGAAAGCGTGATCGCGATCCCAAGCGCACCCGCGGCGGCTACCCCGGCCGCCACCAGCCTGAGCCGCATGTCTCGGCCAGCCAGGGCGAGGGCTAAAGCGGCCGGGAACAGCAGCAGCAGATAATCCGCGAGGATGTTCGGGTGCAACATCATTCCCTCCGCCCGGGCTGAGCCTTCCCATTCGGCTGGTAGAAACCTGTGCGTCGTCACCTGCACGACGCCGATGGCGACCTGCGCGAGCAATGCGATCGCCAGTGCGGCCAAGCATACCCGCCACTCTCTCCAGCCGAGATTGTACCGGCAGTAAATGTAGATAGGTATTACCCAGCCAATGCGCAGCAGTTCCGCTGCCGCCCAGTTCATCCTTTCCGCCTGCAGCGCAGAGATCGCAGCCGCGGCCAGAAACGGTAAAAACCAGGGCCAGAAGGCGCGACCATAGCGAACGAGCGGACGCCCCAAGATCGCCAGCTCATAGATCCAGATCCCGTACAGTGCAATTAACGCGAGATGGGCCGGGACCCAGTATAGGCCCTCCAGCCCGAACAGACCGTCAAATGTGGAGTACGGGCGGAACATCGTCATGGAAATGACCCAACCAGCGAGCAGCACTTGCTTCAGCAGCTTGGTGACAAAGCCTGTGAACGCCAGCAGGAGCACCAAGCCGAACGTCGCGGCCCGGCGGTTCGACAGGAGCTCGAAACGGGGGAGCGCGGATGCAAACAGGGCGCCAAGAGCGAGCACCACGGTGAGGAAAACCGCAAGGCGTAATCCCTTCTCGGCCGGTCGCACCGGCCGGGCATCGAGGTCGCGAGTGCGGCTTGGAAACATTCTGGTCAATACTCCGTCAGCGACCCGGTTCTCTTCGCGAGCTTCACCGCTGCGTGGAACGCCATAAGTGCGCTGGTGAGCAGAATCGTACCAAACACGGCGAGCCAAACAATCACCCAAGACAGCTCCCGGATGCTATAACCCTGCAAGATCGCGAACCGCATGCCGTCGAGCGCATGGGTCAGCGGAATCAATTGCGCTGCCTGCTGGACCCAAGCCGGAAGCACACTGGTGGGAAACGCAGCCCCGCTCGCAAGCACCACCATGAGCGTCAGGATGCTCATAATGGATTCGCCCCGCTTCACCAGAAGAATGGTACTGGCCCACCAGATACCCAGTCCCGCGAAGTTGACAGCGGTCAGCAGAAAAACGACAACTGCAGAGAGCAGGTTGGCATTGCCCAGGCTTACGCCATAAAGGACGGCGCCCAGCACAAGATACAGCACCAGCTTGAGCGTGCTGAAGAAGTAATTCCAAAGAGAGGAGTAGATCAAAATAACCGGCAGCCTCACGGGCGACATTAGGGTTGCCTCCAGAGTTCCCGTCATCTGCGCCTCGCGGATCTGGGTCGCGAACGAGTGCAGGCTGACATGCATCCAGTCGAGCATGCCGAAGCCGACCAGCAGGAACGCCATCAGACTTCCGCCGTAGGGTTTCAGTGCGGGCATGTCCTCGGTATTGACGGTCCTGCCAAGGTAGTAAAAGAGGCCGAGTATGAGGAGCGCGGTCAGGAACTGCACGGTGAAAGAGATGCGGTAGCTCAAGGCGATAGCTGCATCGCGTTTAAAGAAACTCCAAGCCAGTCTCATCGCACCGCTGTCGCCTCCTGTTCCTTGGGGGTTTGGAGCACCATGGAGCAGAAGACCTCGTCGAAGCTCACCTCTTCCGATTCGCAGCGCACCACCTTGGCGCCGCACGCGAGCACGGCCCGGAGCACGTCAGAGAGCGCCTCGCCGCTCGCTTCCGTGTGCACTCGGAAAGTGACCGTATCTCCATCGGAGCCTATGCGCGCGACTTCGAACAGGCCGGCCTCGGGCACGGGCGCGAGCGTGCCCTCGGGCACCAGGCCGCGGCAGGTGATGCGATGCGCCACCAGGTTGCGGCGGTTCCACTGCTCCCGGATCTCCTGGATGGTGCCCAGAGCGATCACAGCGCCGTGATTGATGATGAGCACGCGGTCGCAGAGCTCCTCAGCTTCGTTCAGCAGGTTGGTGGCGACTAGGTGCGTCTGCTCGGGCGCCTGGGCACGCTTGCGGATGATCCACTGCCGGATGTTGTGCGCACTGAGCGGATCAAGTGCGCGGGTGGGCTCGTCATAGAGGATGAGTCGGGGATCGGCGAGCAGCCCGCGCGCGATGGCGATCTTCTGCTTCATGCCGGAAGAGTAGCCGTGAAAGCCCCGGTCGGCAGCCTCGGCGAGCCCGAGCGTTTCGAGGAGCGCGGTAATGCGGGCGTTCGCGACCTTCTTGGGCACGCCGTAGAGCGCGGCGAAGAAGGCCAAGTTCTGCCGGCCGTTGAGCCGCCAGTAGAAGCTGCGTTCGTCGGAGGTGACCAGCCCTATCATTCGGCGCGCCTCCTCGGGGCGGCCCAGCAGGTCGTGGCCGAACAGCTCCAGCCTACCGGAGTCGGGGTAGAGCATGGTGGAGATGATCTTCAGCAGCGTCGTCTTGCCGGCGCCGTTCGGGCCGAGCACACCCAGCACCTCGCCGCGCCGAACCGAGAAAGACACGTCGCTGAGCGCGAACGCGCCGGGGCTGGGGCGGCGCGACCACAGGCTGCGGCGCACGTACTGCTTGGATACGGAGTCGACGAGCAACGCGCACGGCGCGGCATCGCCGCACTGGGAACCATTTCCGTGCCGGCCGTGGTCTCTCATAGGACTAGCGATCGGAACCGCACGCTGCCGTAGACCAGGCCCGCCGTGGCGACGCACTGCTGCAAGCTGACAAGGACAAGCTGCGCGAGCGCCTTGGGAATGCGCACTAGCGACAACTCCCAATGCAGCGCGCGGGACAGCCGATAGAGGTACGGCGCGGCGAGCAGCGCGAATGCCGGGTGGAAGCCCAGTGCCGCCACACCGCCAGCGAGCGCGAGGTAGTTGGCGGGGCTCTCTTTGAGGAAGAACACCCGGTGCGTCAGGAGCATAGGCCGTAAGTGCGGGTGCCGCTTCACCAGCGCCGGCACGGCGAACAGGCGGAACGGGTACAACAGCCAGCGCCGGAACTGGAGCCGCTCCACCTCGTGGTAGACGAGCAGGTCGGGCAGGAAAACGGTCTCGTATCCTTTGTCTTTGACGCGCCAGGCAAGGTCCGTATCGGCGCACTCGACGGACATGGTGCCTAGTTTGCCGAAGGATAGGGTCTCGTCGTTTCCGCCCATCTGCAGGTAAACGTCTCGGCGATACATAATATTGCACGCCGGGTATGTTGGGTTGTGGCCGTGGCCGGAGTAGTTGGTGCGCGAGAAGAAGCTCACATGCTGGCCGGGCTTATCGAGCACAGGCCCGGACACGAAGGCGACACCTGGCCGAAAAGCGGCGAGGCCTCGTTCCAGCCACGCCGGATGGACGATGCAGTCGCTGTCGGTAAAGGCGATGATCCGGCCGCGCGCGAGCCGCACGGCGGTGTTCCGGGCCTGCGCCACACCGCGGTTCTCGGGCATGCGGTGATAGAGCAGCGGGACGGGCGACCGCTCGCGGAGGCCAGCAATCATCTCCGCGGTGTCATCGGTCGAGCCGTCATCGACGATCAGGATTTCGAACTCACTGGAGGCCAGCGTCTGCCGGAACAGGGACTCGATTGTGTCCCGCAGCATCTGGCGGCGGTTGTAGGTCGGCACGACGACGGAGACGCGGAACTCGGGCGGGCAAGCGCTCACTTGATCAGCCATCTGTAGATCCATCCGGGAATAAACTTTCGATACTGGTTCAGGATCGCCCCCACGATAGTGACGTTCTCCGACGCCACCTCCTTCTGTACACGTTCCAGCACTTCATGCGGCGTGCGGCCGGCGCGCACCACCAGGACCATGTGTGGAACCGCGCCGGC
>JACOTZ010000035.1 GCA_016178155.1 Acidobacteriota bacterium | reverse complement strand
GCGCTTTCGGCGCCACCGGCTGTTCCGGGATCTCCAGCAGGGGCGGCTGCACACTGGGCTCCATAGGTCCCATTATCAGCCAAAACATTTCCGCATCGATATGTTTTTTATACCCGCCCCGATATTTTCACACCTTCTCACGCTCGCGGCTCGGTACGGAACACGTTTCGGAGCCGCGACTGTCAAGGAGCGGAATTTTGCCGGCCGTTTAATCGCGCACCAGGCGAGGGACAAGCGGAAAGTGGCGGCGTTCCGCGGGACTGAGCGGTGGTCATCGCGCCGGCGGCAGCAATTCGTCGACTGCCAGGGCGAGCATATTCGGCAGAAACGGCTTTTGCAGGAACCGGACCTGGGCACGCACTTCCGCGGGCAAGGTCTCCACCTGAAAGGGCAGGCCACTGCATACCAGAATCCGCAGATTCGGGTTTAGAGCGAGCATCCGCAGGAACAGGTCATTGCCGCCCAATCCGGGCATGCTGAGATCGGCGATGAGCAGCTCGAAGCTTTGCGGCTGGTCTTCGAATGCCACCCAACCGCGCGCCACGGTAGCGAAGGCCTCCACCTGATGGCCGAGGCGGCTGAGGTAGGTCTGCATGAGATCAAGCAAAGCTTGCTCATCGTCGAGCAGGAGGATGCGGGCGGGCACCGGGTTTCCGATCACCAGATGGGCAGTGGAACACTGCCCGGATAAAAGGCCAAGCCGATCCTGGCGAAATATCCGCCTCGGTTCTGCACGGCGGTGACGTCGAAAAAGCGATAGCCGATGCTCGAGGTGAAATGGAGAGCTCCGGTGATACGAATCCCTCCCTGCAGTGACGCGAAGTAGTTCTTATACGTGCCTTCGGTTGTCTGGAACAGGCTGTTGTACCTGGAATAGCCGGCGGTTCCACCCAGGGACAGCCGGCTCCGGCCCGAGTAGCTGAGCCCGCCGCCGGCAGTTTCGTGAGCCGAAGTGAGATAGACGCCGTTGCCGGGGCTGACGCCGCGGGAGTACGACAAAGTCGCCGTCAAAGAGCGGCGGAGGCGATAGGTCAGAGTGAGATCTCCCTGGGGCATATAGTTGACGCGATAAGAGGCTTCGACGCCGCCGAACCGGGTGCCGAGGATGGCGGCCACCTCGGGGCTCAACTGCACTCTCCGGGTAGCCAGGGTTTCGACTCGATAGCCGCCCAGGCGAACATTCAGCGACCACCGGCGGCCAAACTGGTGCGAATACACGATGGTGACGCCATGCATGTCGGAGGCGCCGAAGGCGCGGGGATAACCGAAATGCATGAAGACATAGCCGGCTCCGACCTCGGATCGCCGGCTCAGCACACGGGTGACTTGCCCGACAGCGCGGTAGCCCTCGACGCTGATGAGTGCACTCCGGCGCTTCACATTGAAGTAATCGCCGCCGAAATCGAACATCACGCGCGAGCTGCGGCGGTAGGTTGCGTAGGCAGTGGTCTGGGTGAAGTAAAACCGGTAATCGAACAGCTCGTTGGTGGGAACGCCCAAGAGATCGCTGCTCACCAGGCCGGGGTTGTAGAGGCCGCCGAAAGCGCGGTTGGAGGTGCCGGCGGTCTCCTGCAAGGTGATGCCCCAGCGCCGGCTCAACTGGGTTCCATAAGCGAGCGAGAGGATCTGTTGGGAGCCGTCGAGGAAGCCACGGCGGCTATAACGGCCGTAGGTGCCGCGGTAATCAAGGCCGATTTGGCTGCGGCGCCAGCGGTGCGATCCCAGCGCGCCCCACTCGGCCTCGCCCCCGTAGAGTCCGACTTTGGGGATCGCGGTGGAGGAGGTAACCAGGGGGCGGGCGATCAGGGAACTATCGTAGGAAGCGCTGATCGCCCCGTAGACGCTGAGCTGAATGGGCTCGCCACCGCGCTCACCGGGCCGCTCGCCGCCACGGCTGAGAATAGACGGACCGCCCACGCCGCGGCCCGTGCCGCTCTGAGCAAGGCCGGCAGAGGAAAACAAGACAAGAACTGCCCAGGGGATCAGCACATGTCCCGCCGCAGATTTCAAAATGGTTTTTCCTTTCCAGATCTCTTCGGACACCGGGCCGGGATCCGTGCATAGAACCCCCAGTCTGACGCCTACGCTGACATTATGTCAAGGAAGCGGAAGGGTGGAACCAGCGGCTAACCGCAAGGGGAGGCTAAGTGCTCGCCGTTAATACGATCAAGGTCGCGAATGGCCGGCGTGTGGCGCAGTTGAGGACCTCTCGAGGGATTGGTGCGCGCGCCGTTGCAGAGTAGGAATGCGGCGGCCGGTCGGGTGCTCGCGGCCAGGAAGCGGACCGCTCCTATCGCGGTGGAGGCGCCGCGGGGACCCCGGACGATGTCGAGGGTTGGTGCTCAGTAGGGAATGCGGCGGCCGGGCAGCGGGAGGGACTCGTGCTTGCGGCTAGGGAGTGGGCCGCTGCCATCGCTCGCGGATGGCCGGCGGTTCGAGGCGGCAGTGTCCAGTTCATTGTCCGCGAAAGTGAGGGACCGGTCGAGCACCATCTCGAGGGTCGTGCCCTTGGCGAGGACAGCTTCGGGACCGCGAGAAAGCAGCACTCCCGCGAGACCCGCGGCGGCTCCCGCAGCGGCGCCAATGCCGACGCCCATGCCAGGGCGGCCGGCTACGCTTCCGGTGATGGCGCCGACGGAGGCGCCGGCGGCGGTCGCCTCACCCACGGTGCGGGCATCTCCACCCTTGTTTCCTTCACTCTTGACCTTGCCCTCGGATTTATCCAATTCCTCGGTGGCGCGGCCGTCGAGTGCGCCGACGCGCGCGCGGAAGTCGCGGGTTGTGCCGTTGGGCAGCGTGAGAGAGTCGAAGCGCAGAAAGATTTCGCCGCGACCCTTGATTCGACCAGGACGCTTGACATCGCTCACCGTGCCGGCGACCCAACTGCCGGGCGGAATCACAACGCGGCCGCTGACCAGGATAGGGAACATGGTTTCGAGGTAGATGCGGTCACCCGGCGCGGCGGTTTTCGTGCTGATGCTGTTGATGAGACCCAGGAGGATGCGGGTACCGGGCTCGACAATGTACTCGCCAGGCTTAGGCTCGCTCACCGGCTCCCGAGCAGGCAGACTCTCCTGTCCGAATGCCGCGAGGGCGAGCAGCGGCATCACAGCGGCACGAAAATACATGAGGTACTCCTTCATCGAATACGCAACCGCCGGCGGGCGGGGCGGGCGATCAGCGGCATTTCCCAAATTCGTGCGGCCGAAGCGTTTGCCATCGCAGCGTACCCCGCGCTAGCGCCTGACTTCAGTTTAGACGAGAGGCGTACGGCTCGGGGTTGCACCCGCACCTGCGGGGGTAGGTACCAGTGAAGGGCCGGTGGTTCGGACGTGGCGTCTTGGGAGCCCGTGTGGTGGGGGAGGGATGTCAGTGCGTATGGGAGGTGGAAGCAGGAGCGGTCATTCGGGGAGCTTGAGATAGAGCCGGATGCCCTCCGGGCTGAGCTGGTTCGGATATCCGATTCGAATCTCCGGGTTTTCGGGAGGGTCGTCCGGCAGGAATACATTCACCTGATATAGGCCTGGATAACCGGGCGCGACTCCCGCGTAAAAAACGAGGGAGCTATCGATCGTCTCGCCATTGAGCAACACGCGGAACTCTTCCAGGCGAGCGAGGCGCACCGCCGAGTCGGGCGCCACCAGGTCGTCGAGACGCAGGTTCAAGCCGCCGAGGCCGGTGGCGTAGAGCACCACGATTTCACCCGGCTGTGCCGGCGCATCCGTGTTGATGAGCGATCCATCGGCGTGGGTTGCGAGCGCGTAATCCTCGGCCGAGAACAGCGCGGGCGCGGCTTCGGCCAGTTCCAGCCGGACTGCCGGTCCCAGCACTCCTTCGGTTTCAATCCTGAGCTCGACGGGGCCGGCTCGCAGGCGAGGCGGGACGACGAAATTGATCTGGTTGGGCGAAGCGTAATAGAGTCCCGCGGCGATGTGATCGAGGAACACCCGAGCACGCGTATTGGGCAGTGCGGTCGGGAGCTTCTGCACACTGGCGGTGGCGGCGGCGCCGGATGCGAGGCGGATGCCGTAAACGGTGGCGAGCGTATTCGGAGCGAGAGGGCCGGGCAGGCCGCTGGCCGAGTTGACGACGCCGCCGGCGGCATACTCCGGCCCCGCGCTCCTGATCTGGCCCGCCAGGCGCGGAGTGGCGACGAGGATCACCAGCAAGCCAGGAGTGACGCGCATGCAATGTGGGATAAGCTCAGCTATCCCACACTGTATGCGAGTTACCGGCGGCAGACCAGATAGGATTTTTCCGAGAGCCTCCAGAGACTGTCGAGGCTCGGGAGTTACGGCGAAGCGGACGCCGGGTGGGACCGGCCGCGCGGGTCGGCCCCGTATCGTGAATTTCCGGAGCGGGCCGGCTTACCGGCGGACGGGTATGGTGGCGTTCGCCTGCGATTCGAACCCGCCGACGCGCACCGTGACCGGCACATCGCCATCGGGAGCGGTCTGCGGCATCCGAATGTTGAGCTGGTACAGCCCGCTGATCGCGTTGGGCGCGGAGCCGGCGTACAGGACATCAGCCGCCGCGAGCGTAGTGCCACCGACGGTGACTGTAGTCGCTTCGCGCAGTCGCGCGGCCTGACTGACAATCTCGCCGGCCTGGAAAACCGGCTCGGTCGGCCCGAGGCCGGTGAGGTACAGCTCGATGATATCGCCGGGGCGCGCCGGGCGGCCTGTGGACACCACTGCCGGATCGG
>JACOTZ010000235.1 GCA_016178155.1 Acidobacteriota bacterium | reverse complement strand
TGGATCGTTGGTGCCCGGGATGCGAAGTCCCTCGTGGCCTCCGGCGCAGGTGTAGACGAGCAGTCGCAGCCTCGATTCGCGCGCGCCGGGGTGAGGGAGAGTGCTGAGGGGCCAGGGATCGCAGAGCGGGCGGCCACCGGCGTCCGCGAGGTGAAGCTGGTAACTCGAGCGCGGGTTGAGGCCCGGGACATCGAATTGCCAGAACAGGCCGGCAGTGTCGGAGCGCGTGCCTTCGAGCACGCGGGCGCCGCACCGCAGCCGCGGCGGCTTTGCCAGAGGCGTGATGAACCCGGCCTTGAGCAGCAGCCGGTTATGGCCGGCGGTGGCCAGAAGGTGCCGGACCGAGCCGGCCGCCCAAGCGGCACGTGCCGTGGTCGCGGCGGCGGTTGCGGCGAGGAAGTCACGGCGGGTCAGATGCATATCAGTTGAGGATAGCGGATAGGTGCGCTTGTCCGCGGGTTCCGGGCTCCGAGTCAGGGATGCAGACGCAGCGTCCGCGGAGCAGCGGTGAGAACTCTATTCGTGCTTTTTCGCCGGCGCTTCGACGCGACCGGCGGAAGGCACAGTCGCGCTCGCCTCGCGGCCGCCGCCTCGAACGAGCAGGGCATCGAGAGTTTTGCGGTCGAGAAACTTTCCATTGAAGATCACGGCATCCGTGCGCCGGCTGTTGCGGATGTCGCGCATGGGATCGGCCTGAAGCAGGACCAGATTCGCGAGCTTGCCGCGAGCGACCGTGCCGAAATCGGTCTCCCTGCCGAAGTAGCGCGCCGGATTGAGGGTTGCGGTCTGAATCGCTTCGAGCGGAGTGAGTCCGGCTGTCACCAGAAGCTCGAGTTCGCCGTGAAGCGCAGCGCCCGGCGGGATTCCCTCGCAACCGGCATCGGTTCCGGTGAGGAGCCCGACGCCGGCTTTCTGCATGTCGCGGACCGCGCGCATGCTCGTCTCGAACGGCGGCCGCTGCTTTTCCGGGAGGCATTCCAGGTCCGGGCGGGCGAGGGCACTCAGGGTGGGAACCTGCCAGACGCTGAAGCGGGCCATTCTGCGGAACAGATCCCCGGCCTGGGCTTCGTCATAGCTTTCGTCCGCCCGGAGAATTCCCGAGAGGTGCTCGATGCTGCGCTGGCGCGCGTCAATGGATTCCTCAACGGAGACCGAGTCGGGGACAGGGCCGGCGAAGGCGGTGCGAAGTTCGCGGGCGCGCTGGGCGAAGGCGAAGTAGGCGTCGCGCGGCAAACCCGGAAGAACGTTGAGGAAATCGCTGCCGCGGCGGTCGAGCTGGTCGGCGGCTTGATAGGCCTCTCGCGGCGTGGAGACCCGCACAATGGGGAATTCGCCGGAACGGTCGCCGGGACCGCCGGCGGCCGGTCCTGAGGTGACGATCAGAGGCCCGGGCAGCCGCCCGGATTGTACCGCTTTGCGGCAGGCAACAGTTCGCTCGAAGTCGCTGCCCATATCACGGACGCCGGTGATTCCGTTTGCGAGATAGAGCGGCACGTCCTTCTCCCGCAGGTGGACGTGCATATCCCAGAGTCCGGGGATGAGGAATTTACCCGTGCCATTGACAACGCGGACCCGTTTCGGAATCGATACGCGCCGGCCCACAGCCGTGATCCGGTTGCCGGTGATCACGACATTCACACCACCGCGCGGCGGAGCGCCAGTGCCGTCGATGACGGTGACGTCCCGGATCACGAGCGTGGCGGCGTCGGCACAGAGGCACAGAGCCAGGATTGCGAACAGGCGCACGGCTTCTATTCGATCACAGGCGGTGTGTCTCTGTGCCGGCGCGTCGCGGGATGCAGGTGGCAACCCGCATTTCTCACCCGCGCTCAACCGCGGCTTGTGAAGGGGTCGCAGCTACTGCGTCACACTGGGCCGCAGGGCCTCGACGAATTGAATACGCCTCCAGGCGGTGACCTGCGCGCACCTTGTATCCGCAGCCCTTCCGCTGCGCCTCGCGACGACCGTGTTGAGAAATGCGGGTCTAAGCGAGGGCTAAACGCCACCGGCCGGCCAGTTCTTTCGGCAGGCGGGGACATGCCGCGAGCAGATTCTTCAGCGCGGCGCGGTCACCCCAGTCCGGCTCCGGCACACGCGCAGCTTTCCCATGGAGATCATCCGTCATGGCACGGATTTCCTGAACCCGGCCTCACCGTGAAGGAGTAGTCAGCGGCTAACCACCGGGCAGGCCGCGGTTGCTCCGAGGCAGAAACTCGCGCCGCAGTCGCCGCGCAAGAGCGGACTGCGAATTGAACGTTGAATGGCTACGTCCACGACCGCTATTTCCACTCCCAGAGTTTTGACTGGGTGTTTCCGCTTGCATCCACCTCGAATTCAAACACCGCAGCCACCTTGTTCAGCCGCGCCAACTTCGGGGACTCCGAGTAATAGTAGACCGCTCCCCTGTAGCCGACCGCGCCGCCTCCTCTGAATTGGCCGACGCCCTGCCCGCGCCAAGTGGCCATGTCGCCATCGCTGCCGATCACGACTCCCTGTCCTTCCCCGTAAAGCGTTCCATCGCTTCTGGTAACCGCCCAGTAGGTGCCGATCTCGGACACATCCAATCCGAGAAGCTTTCCACTGGCCTCAAACGATACTTCCAACTTGACCCCGGCGTCTTGCTGCAGAACCCTGCGCCCGGTTCGTTTTCCACGCGCTTCCCCAATCTGATCGCCCAGCATGGTAATCCCTCCTGATCCGGATTCACTTCTGGAATTTGATGATTCAGTTGATCCTGGCGGCGGATGCCCAACCAGTATACAAGATGCCAACGAGTATACAAGTCGAAATCGTGGGCTCGCGCTTTCGGGCGCCAGAGGGCCAGACTGCGAGGATCCTGCCCGTTCGCCTGGTTCTGGGGAACAACAGCAGTAGCGCGGTCTCTGGCACCGACGCCTGCGACGCCGGCGACGCCGGCAGCAGCCTTGACACCGACCGCTTGCCCGAGTATCGTAATTAGGTCTAGGGGGCGCCAATATGGGGGGTCTACGATGAAGACGAAGGTGTTAGCCGCTTTCTTTATGTTGGCTTGGGCACACGTGTTTGTGACCGGGCAGTCATTTACCGCCTCGATCCGCGGCGTGGCCACGGATGCCTCGGGCGCCGCCGTGCCTAAGGTCAAAGTCACGGTTACTAATGTCGAGCGCAATACCTCAACCTCGACCGAGACCGATGCGCAGGGGCGATACGCGGTCACCGCTTTACAGCCGGGCTCATACACCCTCTTAGCAGAGGCGCCCGGTTTCCGACGCTACAGCCTGGGCGCATTCGCGCTTCAGGTGCAACAGGCGGCGACCATCGATGTGCGGCTCGAACTTGGAGAAGTGAGCACGACGGTCGAGGTGGAAGGTTCAGCGCCCCTTCTCAACACGACGATCGCCAGTCTCGGCCAGGTGATCGAGAACCGGTACATCATGCAAATGCCGCTGCTCGGGCGCACGCCGATGGCACTGCTGTACCTGACACCCGGCATTACGGGTTCCGGCGGGCGGCTGGGCCAGAATAACACCAACTTCGTCGCCAATGGCGCTCGCAACTCGACGGCCGACGTGCTGCTGGACGGCACAAGTGTCACCAACGTGGAACAGAACTCCGGCATCACGCAGCTCAAGTACACGCCCTCGGTGGATGCTTTGCAGGAGTTCAAAGTGCAGACGAACTTCTTCAGCGCGGAGTTCGGCAACACGGGCGGAGCGGTTATCAACATGGTAACCAAGAGCGGCACAAACGCCTTTCACGGAGCGGTGTACGAGTTTTACCGCAACAACAACCTCAACGCGAACAGCTTCTTCAATAATCGCGCCGGCCGCGGCCTGCCTTCCTTCTCGCGGCATGTGTTCGGCGGGGTCGTCGGCGGCCCGATCCTGAAAGACCGGCTCTTCTTCTTCTCGACCTACGAGCGCACACAGGAAGATAGCGCGACGAGCTCATTCTCCACTTTCCCGACCCAGCAGGAACGCGGCGGCGACTTCTCTAATTACCGGACGGCCAGCGGCCAGTTGATCACCATTTACAACCCGTTCGATACATTCACGAATGCAGCCGGCGACATCAAGCGCCGGCCATTCCCGGGGAACATGGTGCCGCGGTCGATGCACAATCCGGTGGCGATGAAGGCTTTGGAGTTCTTCCCTCTGCCCAACCAGCAGGGCGCCGCTTTCACAAATCAGGACAACTGGTTCGCTCAGGGTGTCAATCAGAGCAGGGGTAACCAGATGGATAATAAGGCCGACTGGAATATCAACGAGAAGAACCGCTTCTCCCTTCGCCACAGCTTTAACTGGGGCAAGAACAATCCGGCCAACCTGTTCGGCAACGCAGCCAACCGCTTCAACACGGGTCCTGGAACCAGCGACACGCACAATGTGGTCGGCGACTTCACGCGAACACACAGCGCGAACACAATCTTTCAGATCCGCTACGGGTTCCTCTACCAGTTTGGCGACCGAAAGCATTTTGAAGACTTCGACGCGACCGCGCTCGGCCTGCCGGGCATCATCAAAGAGAATGCCGGCGTGCCGGTGTTTCCGCGCTTTGCTCCGGAAGGATACAGTCCGATCGGCGCCGAGGGATGGCTGGTCATCGGCCGCGAGGAGAGCGTGAACCAGATCTCGGGCAGCGTAACCCGTCTCATGGGCGGCCACAATCTGAAGTTTGGCGGCGAGCACCGCAGGTTCCAGTTGGACTACTTACAGCCGGGATACCCGCAGTCGCAGTACGAATTCAACCGGCAAATCACTCGGGAAGACCGGTTTGCGGGCAGCGCGACCCAGGGTAACGCGCTGGCCTCGATGCTGCTCGGGTGGGGTTCCGGATCCAACTTCCAACACGACCCGTGGTCGAACTCCTACTCGGCATATTACGGCGCATTCGTTCAGGACGACTGGAAGATCACGCGCAGGCTGACAGTCAACCTGGGCCTCCGTTACGACGTCGATATCCCGCGCTGGGAGGCATTGAACCGGCTGAGCTACTGGAACCTCGACGGCGCGTCTCCGCTGAACGGTAAGGTGCCAGGCTTTGACCTGCGCGGGTTTTACGAATTCACCAATGACGAGACTCGCAGCCCCTTCAACACGGATGGCAATAACTTTCAGCCGCGCATCGGCTTTGCCTACGCTTTGAATGACAAAACCTCGATCCGCTCCGGATACGGCCTGTTCTACTCGCTGTCACGGGCAACCATTAAGGGCCACCTCGGTTCCGGATATATGTCCACATCGAGCGTTGAATGGAGCCGCGACTCGAACGCAACCCAGTTTGCAACCTTGAGCAACCCGTTTCCGAATGGTCTGAATCTGCCACCCGGCAACTCGCTTGGGCCGAGTACTTTTATCGGACTGGGCGCCGGCACCATCGTCCGCGAAAACTTCAATCCCGAGTATCACAGTTGGAATTTCTCGATACAGAGGGAGCTGCCCGCAGCTTCCGTGCTGGAGGTGAACTATACGGGGAGCCGCGGAACGCATCTGCTGATGCCGCTAACCACGATGAGCCCGCTCTCTCCGATCTACTGGTCTCAAGGGCGGACGGTCCTCAATGCGCAGGTGCCCAATCCATTTTTCGGAGTGATCACCGATCCGAAGTCGTCAAAGAGTGCGCGCACGGTAACTGCGCAGAGCCTGCTTCGTCCATTCCCGCAATATACCGGCGCAAGCCGCGGCGACTCTGAGCCGGGGCGTGGGAACTCCTACTTTCACTCGGTCCAGTTCCGTTACGAGAAGCGCTTTTCGCACGGCCTGGTCGCGCTGGCTCACTACACGATCTCCAAGATGCTGGACGACGTTTCTCACGGCGCCGGCAACCTGAACTGGCTGGGCGGCAATACCAATCTCCAGGATATTAACAATCTGCGGAACGAAAAGTCGGTTTCGGCCCACGATATCCCGCAGCGGCTGGTGGTCAGCTTCTCCTACGAGTTGCCGATAGGCCGCGGCAAGAAGCTTGGCGGCAGCATGAACCGACTGGCCAACGCGATCGTGGGCGGCTGGGAAGTGAGCGGAATTGCGACGTTGCAGTCGGGTGTTCCGATGCATGTCACCCAGGACGCGGGCGTTCTCTGGGACGCAACACAGCGTCCGAACCTGATCGGCGACCCCAGTAAGCCAGGTGCGGTGCAGGATAAGCTGGACCAGTACTTCAACACCGCGGCTTTCTCGCGGCCGGCCAGCGACGTACTTGGCACTTCGCCGCGCCTGATCGGCCGCTACCGCGCTCCTGGCCTGCGTAACATCGACATGTCGATGCACAAGTATTTCGAGGTCAGCGAATCCACGCGCGGTGAGTTTCGCTTTGAGACCTTCAACACGACCAACACTCCGTTCTTTGCGGCGCCCGGCAATCTCTCTTTCGGAAGCACGTCGTTCGGCCGCATCAACAGCACGGCAGGCAGCGCACGCCAGGTCCAGCTAGGTTTCAAGTTCTACTTCTAGCGTGCCGTCCCGCATGTCTCTTCCTCACGATCGCGGCTCGGAAGTGTTCATTCCGAGCCGCGATCGTGAGGGAGCGGTTGTCAAATATAAAGCGGGACCCCACACGAATGATACTGCTCGTCCTGCTGGGCGGCACTCTCGCGTATAGCCAGCAGGCTGCGCCCGAGCCCGACTCGTACCTCAAGAAAGGCCTCGACGCATATGCAGCGGGTGACTTTGACACCGCCATCCGGCAATGGACGGAAGGGCTGACGGTCGCCGAACAAACGCAAGACGATCTTTTTCTCGGGACATTTTACGGAAACCTTGCGCTCGCCTACAGGGGTCGCGGAGAGCGAACCAAGGCCATCGGGCTGTTGGAAAAAGCTGTCGAAGTGGCCAGGCGGGTGGATGACCGGCAGGGTCTCAAAACCCGGCTGAATAATCTGGGCGGCCTGTACCTCCTCGAGCGCAAGCCCAGTCCGGCGATCGACGTGCTCGATCAGGCACTGAGAATTGCCCGCGAGCTTGATGATCGGGAGCTCGCCGCCAATATCCGGAACAATCTCGGCCAGGCCTATCTGCTCACGGGCGAGAATCTGCGGGCAGCGGCATTGTTTCAGGAGACGCTCGCCTTCGCGGCGGAACAGAAGGATGCGCGGCAGCAGGCCGAATCAGCCAGTCATTTGGGCGCGGCTCAGGCGGCGATCGGTAACTACGCGCAGGCGCTGAACCATTTTCGGCTGGCGCTCAGCCTGGTGCAGGATGTGACGTCCGGGGAAGAGATTGCGCGCCTGCGCATCCGAACCTATCAGCGTATGGCGCTGCTGACACGGGACCTGGGCGATATCGCCGCGGCCTACACGTTTGAAAAGGCTGCGGCCGCCGAGGCGGACCGGACCGGCCTGGCAGCCGAGCGCGCGGAAAGTGAACGGCAGGCCGGAGAGATAGCCGCCCTCGACGATGGCAGCCCCGCGACGCGGCAACGGCTTCGCGTGGAAGGCTTGATCCGCATGCGCGACCGGTTGCGCGCCCATGGGCTCGATGAGCTGGCGAGCCAGGTGGAGAAACGAATCAGCGAGGCTCCGTCACATCCACGACCCGGTCCAGACTGACATCGCTGAGCTCTTGCTTCCTGCCGCTCGGCCAGCGGATCTCCACCTTTTCCACGCGAGCTTTTTCTCCCAGGCCGAAGTGCACGGCGCGGTCGCTCGCCGAAGCATAGCCCACGGCCGTGGAAGCGTGGTTCCAAAGGGTCCTCCCGCCGGCCAGATGCACGGCGATCTCTGCGCCGAGGCCGTCGCGATTGCTCGTTTTGCCATGCAGGCGGAAAGTGATCCAATGTCCGGCATTGGGTGTGGTGTTTCGAAATAGACGCACTGCCTGATTGAGGGCGGTCACGGCGACGTCGATCCGTCCGTCTCCGTCGAAATCCGCGAATGCAGCCCCGCGGTGAAAACCGGGCTTCGCGAAATCGGGCCCGGCGGAAACCTCCACAAATTTCCTACCGTTGATGTTGCGGAAAACCGTGTTCGCGAGCGGGGCGCTCCCGCCGAGATACCGATCAAGCTGCGGGAAGTGGGCGTTGGAGAAGAACAGGTCCTTCCAGCCGTCATTGTCGAAGTCGTAAATGCCGGCCGCCCAGCCCGTCAACTGCCGGGTGGCCACGCCCAAGCCGGAGCGCGCCGCGATGTCCTCGAACATGCGGCCGCGGCCTGCGTTGCGGTACAGCAGGAACGTATCGTTGATCATGCCGGTGACCGTCAGGTCGGGCCAGCCATCGTTGTCCAAGTCGCGAAAATCGACGCCCATCCCGGCGATCGCGGTGCCGTCGTCGCGAAAAGCCACGGACGATTCTATTCCCGTTTCTTCGAATATACCTTTGCCCGTGTTACGGAAAAGGAAACTCCGCATGGAATCATTGGCGACATAGATATCAGTGAAGCCATCGCGGTCGAAGTCGGCGAACGCGGCGCCCATTCCCTTGCCGTTGTGCGCCGCGATGCCGGACACCGCGGAGACGTCGCGAAAGGTGCCGTCACCGTTGTTGCGGAACAACTGATTGGGCAGGCCACGGTAATTATCAGGATGGCAGTAGAGCGGATGATCGGGCAGGCCGCAGCGGGGCTCGGTGCGCGGATCCCAAAGGACGTAATTGGCGACAAACAGATCGAGGTGGCCGTCATTGTCATAGTCAAGCCAACCCGGCGACATGCCCCAGATTTTGCCAAGCTTCGGATCAACGCCGCTCACCCCGGCCTTCAGCGTCACGTCCTCGAACTTACCGTTGCCGAGATTGCGGTAGAGTATGTTGCGGTTCACTCCGGCGATGTAGAGATCCGTGTGACCGTCGTTGTCGTAGTCGCCCGCGGCGACTCCCATCGAGTAGCCCTCGCCGCCGGTTCCGGAAGTGCGCGTGACATCGACGAATTTCCAGTGACAGTCGCCTTTGTATAGCCGGTTGAAGTACTCGGGTCCGGTCTTTCGGAGCGAGGGGAGCGCGGCGCCGTTGGTGAAGTAGAGATCCAGGCAGCCGTCGCTGTCGAAATCGAGCGCGGCGACTCCGCCTGTCATCAACTCGACCTGGCGAAAGCGTCCACTGGCGCCGTTGCGCAGCTTGAACTCGACGCCCGATTGCCCGGTCATCTCCTGGAATTGAATCTGAGCCGCGGCGGCCGCTGCCAAGAAAAGAATGAGGGCGGGAACGGTCAACGTCCGGTTCCCAGGGCCTTTTTGTCGCTGTGCGCGCGGAGCCAGGCAGCCTGTTCGGCCGCTTGCGCGGCGCGGCCCTGCCTTTGGTAGATCCGCACCAGGAGATGCCTCTGGTTGGCAAGGTTGGGCGCCAGGCGGACGGCGCGCTCCGCTTCCGCTCGAGCCTCGTCCACGCTGCCCGTCTCCAGCAGCAGCCGGGCCTTCCAATAGCTGAGCTTCGCCGATTCGGGATGAGCCGCAACGCCCTTGGATGCCTTGGCCAAGGCGCCTTCATAGTCGCCCGAATGGAAGAGCGCTTGCGTGTAGCCGAGCAACAGCTCGGCGTCATCGGCGAGCGACGGTTCTTTCTCGAGTTCGGCAAAACCCTGGCGCGCTTTATCGAGCTTGCCGAGAAGCGTCAGCGAGCCGGCGCGATAGATACGGGCGCGCTGATTGTTCGGCTGCATCGCCAGCAGCTTGTCAAACGCATGGAGCGCGGGTTCTGCGTAGTTCCGGTTGAAGAACAACAGGCCCAGGTAATACCATGCCTCGGCGTCCTGTGGATCCTGTTCAACGAGCTTGGCCAGTACCCGCTCGCCTTCGACGAACTTCTCCTCCTCCTGATAGGCATGCCCGAGGGCCCGCTGTGCCATGCGATCACCGGGAGTCAGCTTCACAGCTTTCTCCAGGATGGGAATCGCCTCGCTGGCACGTCCCAGTGTGATCAAGGATGTGCCTAAACCCACCAGCGCGGGCGGAAGCTCGGGCGCGACGCCCAGGGCTTTGCGGAAGTACTTCTCGGATTCCGCGAACTGGCCGCGCTGGTATTCGCAAGCGCCGGCTCTGACGAGCAGCATCGGATCGGCGGGGCTTGCATTGAGCAGCGAGCGATAGTGCTGAATGGCTTCGTCGAATCGTCCTGCTTCGTACAGGCGGTCGGCCGCCGTCAAGTCGAGGGTCTGCAGGAAAAGAAGAAGGAGGTGAACCACCGGCGTATTATTGATTGTCGCGTTTCCTGGCCGGGCATGTAAAGTGCGGGCCTGTCAGCGGGAAGCCTGGAAAGAGGCGCTCCCCACGGGGGTCCCGCCCGACCCACCGCGCGCAACTCCGGGGTTCTCATGACCACGCCTGCGCGGGATGGCCTTGCCGACTCCGTGCACTCGCAGCCCAAAAGCCGCTGGCAGGCGCGGCGCATATCCCGTTTGCTCTATTCGTAGCGCAGCGCCAGCATCGGATCGAGGCGAGTCGCGCGGCGCGCGGGCCAGTAGCACGCGGCCAGACCGGCGACTGCAACCGCCGCGATTACTGCGCCCACAGTGATCGGATCGGAGGCCGAGATGCCAAAGAGTTGGCTGGAGAGGATGCGAGTCGCGGCGAACGTCACAACCAGGCCGGCAATGATGCCGGCGGCGATCAGCCGGAGGCCCATCCGTAGAACCATCTTGAGGACGTCGGGACCGGCCGCGCCGAGCGCCATCCGGACACCGATTTCATGGGTCTGCCGGGAGACGGTGTAGGAAATGACGCTGAAGACCCCGACTGTGACGAGTAGAAGCCCCACCGCCGCGAAAACGCCCAACAGAATGAAGCCGAAGCGCGGCTGGGCGTACATGAAGTCCTTTAGGAACTGTTCGAGAGAGCCGGTAAACGTCAGCGCCACGTTGCGATCCACCGCCCAGATCTCCCGGCGCACCGTTTGCACCAGACCCAGGGGGTTGCCGGCGGTGCGGATGAGAACAGCGCGGTCGAAGCCCCCCGTCATCGTGTAGGGGATGTACATCTCGGGCAGCGCCGGCTCCCGGATCCCCTGGTTCCTGGCGTCGCTGACGACGCCAATCACCTCGAACACGGGGTTGTCCACTTTGCCTTCAGGCAGATTCTGCAGCATCGGGATTTTTACTTTTTGCCCGATCGGATCTTCAGTCCCGAAGAAGCGACTGGCCATGGTCTGGCTGATGACGGCCACACGGCGGCCGTCATCCACATCGACCTCCGACAGGACCCTGCCCCGCAGCAGTCTAAGGCCGATGGTGCGGAAGTATCCTTCGCTGCAGAGCGTATAGATCGCGGTCCATTTTTCAGTATGGGTCTTGCCCGGGATGTCGATCTCGCTGCGGATCCCGCCGAACGGCGGGACCGTAGTAGTCGTTGTCGCCGCGGTCACACCGGGCAGACCGCGAAGGCGTGGCAGCAACTGGCGAAAGAAGCGCTGCTTCTCCGTCGTGGTCTTGTACTGTCCTTTGGGCAACGGCAAGCGAGTAAACAGGAGGTTGTTCGGCCGGAACCCAAGGTCCACCTGCTGCATGGCCATGAAGCTCCGCATCATGAGTCCGGCGCCCGACAACAATACCAGCGACAGAGCCACCTCCGCGACCACCAGGGCGTTGCGTAAACGCCCGCGCCGAAAGCCGCCGCTGACGCCCCTGCCCGACTCCTTGAGCGGCTCTGCCAGGCTCTGTCTCGCGCTCTGCAGAGCGGGCGCCAGGCCAAAGATCAGGGCCGTCAAGACCGCGATAGCGAGGCTGAACACCAACGCCGCACCGTTTAAACGGATGACGACTTCCCGGGGGATCATCCCATCAGGGATCAGGGCGACGATACCCTTCAGACCTGCATACGAGAATAGACAGCCGAGGGCGGCCCCGGTTAGCGCGAGCAGCAGGCTCTCAGTCAGCAACTGCCGGATCAGTTCGCCCCGGCCGGCGCCGAGCGACCCGCGGATCGCCATTTCCTTCTCGCGCACCGTGGCACGGGCGAGCAGCATGTTGGCCACATTGGCGCAGGAGATGAGCAGCAGCAGCCCGACGGCCGCCGCGAGGGTGTACAGGGTTCTTCGAAATGGACCGACCAGGCTATCAAGCCAGGTTACGATCTCGACCCTGAACTTCTCGGGATAATTGTCCGGATAGACTTTGGCGAGCCGGTGGGCCAGAGCATCGATATCTGCCTGGGCCTGCTGGAGGGTGACGCCGGGCTTCAACTTCGCCTGAAAGTTCCAATATCGTCTGCTCATCTCCGGATCAGCCCGATTTAAGGCGACGGACTGCCAAAGGTCCGCTCCAAGCTTGGTGAAGCGCGGCGGCATAATCCCGACCAGCGTGGTAGGGGCGCCGTTGAGCACGAATGTCTTACCAACGATCGACCGGTCGAGGTTGTATCGCTGCGCCCAGAGCTTGTGGCTCATCACGAAGACCGGCGGCGCTCCCGGGCGTGCGTCGTCCGGCACGAGCGTCCGGCCGATCAAGGCCGGCACCCCGAGAAAGCGGAACAGGTTGGGCGTGACGTCGCCACCAGAGAACTGCTCGGTACCTTCCGCCGTACTCTGCAATACATCCTGGAACGATCCGCCGATGACCTCCTCGAAGACGTGGTTCTCCGCTTCGTAGTCGAGGAATTCCGCCGTTTGCAGGAACTGCCGGCCTCCGGGGCGGCCGGTGGAGAGGTCATGGATTTGGACCGCCACCACCCGCTTCGCGTCGGTGTAGGGGAAAGGATCGAGCAGGACGTTGTAGATGACGCTAAAGATCGTGGTTGAGGCGCCGATCCCGAGAGCCAGCGTGAGAATCGCAACGAACGCAAATCCGGGCTGATTGCGCAGCCCTCTGGCGCCATAGGCAAGATCGAGCCAGAATCGTCGCATATCGATCAGACGCCGGAATCAACCATTGGTTCCCTGAGGCTCTCCAAGACTCGCACTCCCCCTGTTGCGCGGCGACTGCGGCACGAGTTTCCCTCGAGGTAACCGCGGCCTGGCCGGCGGTTAGCCGCTGACCTGTATTTTATCCTCCTGGATCTCGCCGGGTTGAGTCGAGCCCGTCCGCTCCGGCGGCCGCGGCCGGCTTTGGGCCACCCGCCCGGCTACGGCGCCCGCCGCCGCGAGAGGTAGGCAGCGCGCGGCTCCCGTATCGAAGCAGGTAGAGCGCTGGTGAGAAATTTCGCTCAATTATTCAGCTTCGCAAAACCCGGTGACAAACCACTCCCTGGCCTCCGCGAGCCGGATTGAGGGCCTGGCAGAGCCGAGACTCAAGGAAGCGGTCCTTACCGCCGCCGTATTTACGCGGCAGCAGGCGCCGGTTATTCGAGCATGTGGTCGATGCGCTCCTCGACCAGCGGGCGCAGCTCGGAGGTTTTCATAATCAGGCGCGCGCAGGTATTCCAGCGCAGGATGGCGTCGTCGTTCCCGGGGGGACGGGTTGATTCGGCGCGCTCGTAGTAATCCATGGCCTGCCGGAGCCAGTCGTAGGCGCGGGCGCCGGAGCCGGGGACGGCGTGGCGGAAATGGGCGCGGGCGCGACGCTCGCAGATGATCCCGGAGTAGTACTCGCGCGCGTAGCTGTCGCCCAGCTTGGGCACGATTTCCCACGCCTGCTGCACTTCCGCGGAGACCCCGCTCTGGAACTGGTCCGTAAGCGCGAGCAGCAACGTCACCAGAGCTTCCTGGTTTTCCGGGTCGACGTGCAGCACGTCGAGGCAGATGCTTTCCGCCTGCGGAGGCTCATTGAGCAGCCGGTAGCGCGTCGCTTTTTCGAGCGCGTCCGGAATGCCCGCTCGCGAGAGAGGCTTGAGTTCAAACATGCTTACCTCATGAAAAGATCCTGAAGAGCCGGCTCAGCGGATCGAAGAATCGGTCGACCACCCGCTCTTTGAGAGGAATGATGCCGTTGTCCGTAATCGTAATGCTCTCGGGACAAACATAGGTGCAGCACTTGGTGATATTGCAGCAGCCGATCCCGTGCCGGTCCCGGAGGTCCTGCACACGGTTCTCGACATCGAGCGGGTGCATCTCGAGAGCCGCGGCGTAAATGAGAAACCGCGGTCCGATGAATTCCTCGTGCAGCCGGTGCTCGCGGAGAACGTGGCACACGTCCTGGCAGAGATAGCACTCGATGCACTTGCGGAATTCCTGGACGCGGTCGGCGTCCTTCTGCACCATGCGCCAGGTGCCGTCGGCGGCATCGGCCGGCCGCGGCTTGAACTTGCGGATCTGCTTCTTCACGCGAAAGTTCCAGGAGACGTCGGCAACCAGGTCCCTGATGTGCGGGAAAGCGCGCATGGGCTCGACCGTGACCGGCTCGCCCAGATCGAGCTGGTTGAGCCGCGTCATGCACATCAGGCGCGGGCGCCCGTTGATTTCCGCGGAACAGGAGCCGCACTTGCCGGCTTTGCAGTTCCAGCGCACCGCCAGGTCGTTAGCCTGCTCGGCCTGGATCTGATGGATCGCATCGAGGACCACCATTCCTTCGAAGGTTTCGGCGGTGTAGTCCTGGAAGCCCGCGCGATCGCCTTCGCCGCGCCAGATGCGGAAGGTCGCCTGCGCCATCAGCGAGCCTCCCGCGCGGCAAACGGGGCCGTCACGATGATCATTTCATCTCCTCGATGATTTGCTTCAGATCGTCGCGCAGGGGCGGCAAGGGGAGGCGCTCGATGTGCATCGAGCCCGCGGCGCTTTTGCGCACACCCACGTTAAACCCGCCGTACCGGTCGTCCTTCGCGGGGTATTCGTCGCGAAACTGCGCCCCGCGACTTTCCTTGCGCTCGAGCGCGGAGCGGGTAATCGCTTCCGCTACCGTCAGCAGGCTGCTGAGGTCGAGTGCGGTGTGCCAGCCGTTGTTGTACTCGCGGTGGCCGCAGACGGAACACTGCCGGGCGCGGCGCTTATAGTCCTCGATGCGCGCGAGCGCCTCCACCATCTCGTGCTCGCGGCGCACGATGCCGACCAGGTCCTGCATGGTCTCCTCGAGCTGCTGCTGGACCTGGTATGGGCCTTCAGCGCCGCCGCGCTCGAAGGGCGCGAGCGCGTCGTGGATGGCCTGTTCGATCTCGCCGGCATCGGCCTGCGCCGGACGCGCCTGCTTTGCATACGACGCGGCGTGCTCACCCGCGCGCTTGCCGAAGACCAGCAGGTCCGAGAGGGAATTGCCGCCCAGCCGATTGGCGCCGTGCAGGCCGGCGCCGCATTCGCCGGCGGCGAACAGGCCGGGAACGTCGGACATCTGCGTATCGCCGTCCACGCGAATGCCGCCCATCATGTAATGCGTCGTGGGGCCGACCTCCATCGGCTCTTTCGTGATGTCGATATCGCCGAGCTGTTTGAACTGATGATACATGCTCGGAAGCTTGCGCTTGATATGCTCGGCGGCATTGGGAAGACGCTCCCTGATCCAGGCGATGTCGAGGAAAACGCCGCCGTGCGGGCTGCCGCGGCCTTCGCGGACCTCGCGCATGATGCAGCGCGCGACGTGGTCGCGGGTGAGCAGCTCGGGCGGGCGGCGCGCGTCCCTGTCCCCCTGCGTGTAGCGCCAGCCTTCCTCCTCGCTGGCGGCGGTCTGCGCGCGATAGTTCTCCGGGATGTCGTCAAACATGAAGCGCTTGCCGTGTTTGTTGCGGAGCACGCCGCCCTCTCCGCGCACGCCCTCGGTGACCAGGATGCCGCGCACGCTGGGAGGCCAGACCATCCCGGTGGGGTGGAACTGTACGAATTCCATGTCGATCAGGAGAGCGCCGGCATCGTACGCGAGCGCGTGGCCGTCGCCCGTATACTCCCAACTGTTGCTTGTAATTTTGTAAGCGCGTCCGATGCCGCCCGTGGCTAGTACCACGGCGCGGGCGCGAAAGAGCTTGAAGCGGCCGCGCTCGCGCTCGTAGGCCAGCGCCCCGGCGATGCGGCCGCCGTCCTTGAGCAGCCGGATGACCGTGTGCTCCATGTACACTTCGATGCTCTGATGGATGCCGTGGTCCTGGAGCGTGCGGATCATCTCCAGGCCCGTCCGGTCGCCCACATGCGCGAGCCGCGGGTAGCGATGGCCGCCGAACTGGCGCTGGAGGATGCGGCCGTCCGAGGTGCGGTCGAACAGGGCGCCCCAGGCTTCAAGCTCCTTCACGCGGTCGGGAGCCTCCTTGGCATGCAGCTCGGCCATTCGCCAGTTGTTGAGGTACTGGCCGCCGCGCATGGTGTCGGCGAAGTGGACCCGCCAGTTGTCGCGCTCGTCGACGTTGGCGAGCGCCGCCGCGACGCCGCCTTCGGCCATCACCGTGTGGGCCTTGCCGAGCAGCGACTTCGTGATCAAGCCGACAGACACGCTTCCGGCGGCGGCTTCGATGGCGGCGCGCAGGCCGGCGCCCCCCGCGCCGATCACGATAACGTCGTGCTCGTGTGTTTCGTATTGTGCCATCTAGTGTCCTGATGTTCGGGAGAAACCTGGGGCCGCCCCGGCACGCGGCCGCGGCTTATTCCAGGAGCGGAGTCGCCGGCTGCGCCGTCCCGCCCGCGCGTGAGTTGAACCTGCCCCGATGCGCAATAACGGCGCCCCAGAGTTTTCCCGAGCGCTCGCTGCCCGCCCTCCAGCCGGTCGCCGATTTCGTAGCACCCTACAAACATTCTCCAGGATGTGGCGCGCGCCGACCGGCCGCGAGCCTGCCTTAGGGGCCGCGAAAGAATAACCTGTTCATTGAGATCCATCCGCTCCCTAACGGTCGCGGCTCGGAACCGTGGACTCAGCCGCGACCGTGGCGCTTGCAGAGCAGCCATCGGGAGGCAGCGACCGTTCGGCCATATGCATGGTTCCGGCCGGGACACTAGAGAATTCTCCAATCGGGCCAGATTCCCATGGCGCACATGCGGACATAGAAATCAGCGAACGCGACTGAGAACAGGCTGCTCCAGGCCCAGCGCTGATGGCTGCGATTGAGACAGCTCACGCAATCGTACGCGGCGCGGCGCCCCGGAGAACGGGAAAG
>JACOTZ010000234.1 GCA_016178155.1 Acidobacteriota bacterium | reverse complement strand
GCGGACCAATCCAAAGAACAGAACTTTGCATTATAAAGCGATGCGGAGGCCCACCCACTCGGGGGAGGGGGGCGCATCAGCAAAACCGTGGCTGGACGCCGGATGGAGCGCTTATTGCCGGTTGCCGCTCAATTTTTCACATCTTCTGACGGTCGTGGCTCAGAACGCTTCCGCTGATTTGACGGCACTTACTGAGCCGCGCGTGTCAGCAAGAGACGAACTTCGGCTAACCAGCTTACTCGGCCACCGCGACGAACTCCGCCAGCACCCGGAAATCGCCCGGCTGCAGCTCCCAGGCGGCGTACGCCGGATTCAGCGGCTTCATGACGATGCGGGTGTGCTCCCACGTGTCTTCGCCAGTGGCCCGCTTCTCGCTCTCATACACCTTCACTGTGTAGCGGTTCTCGCCCGGCTCGCCGAAGTTCTCCACCAGCACACGCCTGCCCTGCCGTGACCCCGCCGGGCCGCGCCGGAAGACGCATAACGACCCCTCCGGAATGAGCGGCTCCATCGAGCGGCCGGCGACGTGCGCGAGGAACATCCCCTCGGCCGGCCGCACGTTGCGCACTTCCTCCCAGCCCTCGGGTTCCACTTCCATAGCGTCGCCGAACTTGCCCGCGGCGGCCACGAGCGTGTAGACCGGCAGGTGCGTGCGGAAGGGCAGCACAAGCGGCGCCACGTGCGCCCGGTAAAGCTGCTTGAGCGTGCTCTCGATTCGGTGCAGCACTACCGGCCGGCGATCGGAAAGCAGGAGCGTGTCCGAAAGAGTGTCCTCGAGCCGGCGCAGCAGTCCTTCCCCGCCCAACTCCTCCGCCTTCGCCCGCAGGTCGTCCTCGAGCGCCGCCAACAGCTCCAGATCCAGCGCGTTTTCGACGATCTCCCGCCAGTCGCGACGGAAACGCGGGTAGAGCTTATCCTCCGCCGGGTCAAGGAGTAGTACCCCGCCAGCAATGGGGGAGGTATCGGGCAATGCCACCTCCACCAGACTCCACTCGCCGGTGCGCGTGCTGACAACAGGCGATGCGGCCATGCTTATTCACTCTTATCGGCTCGCCTGCGCCATCCAGCGAGCAGTTTCGCTACGGCGCTTCCGGGTAGTACCCCTTGCGCGCGCGGATTTTGACGCTTGCCAGCCCCACCTCCACCCGGATGCTGCGGAACGTGCGGTTGGGCTCGACTCCTTCCGGGATGTACCGGATGATGTACTGCGTCGTGACTTCGCCCGCCACGTTGGCGATGGCGCGGAAGATGCCCTTGGCGATCGCCGTGGCATAGCCTCCGGTGCCCACTTTCAGCGCGTAGTTGCCCTCGTCCGAGGGCACCTCGAGATACCCGGAGACGTCCTTGTACACCCCTTGCAGCGGGTATTCGATGCGGCCGCCGGTCTCTTCCGCCAGCCGGATCAGATTCTTTTCGCCTTCGGTATTGAAGCCGAAGGCGACCGTGCTCACGCCGTAGATGGTCACCAGGTTGCGCTGCGCGATCTCGATCACTTCCTGGAGCGTGCGCTTACTGGCGTTGTCGTTGCCGTCGCCGATCACCACCAGCACCCGCCGCGGCTCGATGGGCTCGCCTTTGACGAGCTGGCGGCGCGTACACGCCATCCAGATGGCATCGTAGAGCGCCGCTCCGCCGCCGGGCCTCAGCTTGCGCATCTTCTCGACGATCTTGGCGGAGTCGTTCGTGGTATTGACCTGAAGCTCGGCGTCGGTGCTGTAGGTGATCAGATAGCCGCTGAAGCGCGGATCGTCCGGCATCAGCGCGAACACCAGCTCCATGGCCGCTTCCTGGTAGGTCTTCCAATGGAGCCGCGTCGAGTTGCTCAGGTCGAACAGGAATCCCACCACCACCGGCTGGCTGCGTTCGCGGGAGAAGTACCGGATTTTCTGCTCGACGCCTTCGTCGAAAACCCGGAAATCCTTCGCGTCCAGGTCGGAGACGAAACGGCCCTTCTCGTCGGTGACGGTGACCGGGACGATCACTTCATTCACCTGCACCCGGATCGGTTCCTTGCCGCTTGCGGGCTGACGGGGCGGTTGCGGCGCGGCGCCCCCTGCCGCCTCCTGCTGCGGTGGAGCTGCCTGTGCGAAAAGACAGGCTGAGACAGCAAAGATAAGCAAGCGCCGGGACAGCATGGGCGGGAATCCTAAAACCTATTATACGTTTACGACGGCCGTGGGCGCGGATGCCCGGCACTTTCTCCGCACCGCCGTTGTCCTCGATCGAGCCTCTCAATCCCTCGTAGCTTGGGAGGCTGCGCTCCGCCCGGCCGTGCGCCTCGCCTTGGCGACAAATCCGGACCAAGGCAAAACCGGCGCTCGCTCACCAGCGCGGCCGCCCGCCGGCCGGCGCTACCGTCAAGCCCGGTCATGACGACCGTGAGCAAGACGGGCTACGGCACGCGGATGACCATCACGCCGGCCGGCTTGCGCTCGCCATCGAACCCGACCGCGGTGATGGTGTTGGCCTTCGGATTGATGCGCTGCAGAATCGCTGGCGGTCCGGCCCCCGGCTGTCCCGGCTGACCTCCCCCGGCCTGCTGCTGGACCGGGCCGGCGAAAACCACTCCTTCCGGATTCGGAGGCATCATGAGATCGCCGGTGAGCAGGTCGTAGATGAGGTACTGCGTGCCTGCATTCTCCGGCTTCACACCCCGCGCAATCAGCTTGCGCGTTGCCGGGAAGATGCCAAGCAACTGCATCGTTGCGAAGCCCTCGGGCGTAGGCAGAACGCGGGTCTCCACGCGCTCCAGGTCGAAAATGACGAAACCCGCCACGCCCTGGCCGGCGGCGGTTGCCGTGGCCACCAGGATTCCCATGGCCGGGAACGGCTGCACTCCCGCGAAACTCGAAATCTCCGGCGGAAGGTCAAACCGGAACGACGTCGCAGTCACCCCATCGAGCACATACAGCGTATCCGCCGTGTTGCGCCGCGAAGGGTCGCTGTTGGCCGCGTAGATAAAATCGCTGACATCGCCGAAATTCGCGGCGGCATTTGCCTGTCCCTGACCCGGCAGCGCGACCGCCTGCAGCCGCTTGCTTTCGAGATCCAAAACCAGGAAGCCCTGCGCCGGGCACGGATTTCTGGCTTCCGTCTCGGCTGCCCGCCCGGCAAAAAACGCGAGACGCCGCGATAGCTCCAGGTTAAAGAACGGGAGGTTCGGCGAGCATGAGGCGAAAAACCAGCCCTCGGGCAGAGGCAGCGCCGACGAGTCTTCGGCCGCAAATGCGACCAGGCTGTCCGCCGAAGAATCGCGGTTGCGGCCGGGTACAAACAGCGTGCGCGAAGCCTGGTCGACGAACGAGAGGACTCGGAACCGCGCCGCCGCCTGGCCGGGACCGGGTTGACGGCCGGGCTGACCCGGGCGCTGCGGCGGGGCGGGTGCGAGCAGCGGCATCCAGCCCTCGGGGAAGTCACGCGAAGCGGCCACCTCGCCGCGCAGGTTCACCATGGCGAGCTTGGCTTTTTGAGGCGTGTCCGCATCGTCCCCGACCACGACGGCCAGCGTGTTCGGCGCCACCTGTCGCGGCGGCGACAGCACGTGCGTCAGACCGTCGCCGAGATCGATTTGCAGATTGAGGAGGATGGCGCCGGCGCCGGCGCCGGCCGGGCCCAAACCTCCGCCGCCCGCTCCCGGCTCTACATCGGTGATTTCGCCGGTGCCAACGTCGATTGCCAGCAGCGCCGGCGGGGTACCGCCCAGGTTCGCGTACACGTTGCCGGCCGGGCCGTTCGCGAGGCCTACCGCCGCGGCGGGCAGGTCCACCGCGAGCGCATCTTCCCTGTCGGGGGCGAACACCCGAACCTTGGAGCTGACGGGCTCGGGCGGTTCTCCCTCGGGCGGGCCGGCCAGAGCCGCCAGCGCCGAGCTCTCGTTCGTGGCGAGAAAAGGAGTCGCGGCATTGCGGTTTCCGATGGTAAAGCAATCCTCGAGGGCGCGTGTGTTCCGCCGCATGAAGTCGAAGAGCCAGGCCGCGTAGCAGCCCTTTTCGTCCCTCGCCGCGGTCGCGATCACGTAAGCGCCGCTGAGATCCGGTGTGGTCAGGGCACGGATCTCCCCCGCGCCCTCGGGAACCGGCAGGAACAGCACTTCGGGACTGCTCAAGCGCTTCCACGCGAGCCGGTTGGCCGGCCGGTTGCGCGTCACCACCGTCACCAGGTCGCCGGCGGTGGCGAGTGCCGGGGCCTCCACATTGATGTCGAACTCGCCGACCCGCTCGCGCGAGAGAGAGACGGCCGCGTTTGCCGCGAGGCCCCCGATGTAGACGCGCGCATCGCGCGGCACGGCGGGTGGATCGGCCGGCCCCGGCGCGCCCGTGGTCACGCTCGGCTCGGTCGCGCCGAGTCCGGAGGCGGCGAACCCACCCGAAGCCAGCGCGGCTGCTTCGCCGAATCCCTGGCCGCCCGCCGATCGCAATGCCGGCGCCGGCCCGACCGAGAACCGCGCCGGCCGGCTCGACGCCTCACCTCGCCGCACCACGATCTGCGCCGCTCCCAACTGTGCCTCCCATGGCACTTGTGCCACCATGCGTCCTGGCGAGATCGAGCCGATCGGAATCGGCCGCCCGTTCAACAGCACCTCATAGTCACCCAGTTTGGTCGGCCAGGGGCCCGTTTCTCCCTTGAGACCATCCGGCGGGCCCAGGTTGAGACCCGTGATCCAGAGCAGGCCCCCCGGCGATACCGTAGCGGGCGCGGGCTGCTGCGCAAATGCGTTGATCACACCTCGGGGGCTGACCACCGGGCCGGTCGGCGGCGCTTGGGCCAGAGCCGCCAGGCAGGAGAGTAAGGCGAGCGAGCAGACGCGTAACATTGTCCTTATCTAGTCAAACACGGACTGACGGCCGGTGGATGCGGGCGGATTACGAGCCCCGCGAACCCGCGCCCGCATTTTCGTGGATGGCGGGCCTATCCCAGCCCTTGCAGCCGCGCTCCATCCCCGAGGAGGCGGTTGCGAGTGCCTCGTGCCACGCTCCGAGACCCGGCCGCCGGCAAGAGCCGAACGAGCGGACCTTCTTGCGGCGCGGGCGCAAAAAAATAGCGCCCTCTGGGTTGAGGGCGCGCCAACATAAGGAGGCAACTAACACCGGATGCGAGTGACCCGCAAGTAACCCTTCTCCTAACAAGCACGCATGACGCCATCCCGCAAGTGCTTGAAACTCGGGGCGCCCTGCCGCCGGACCATATGGATTGTGGTAGGCGCGGGCGGGCGGGCTTCAAAGAATGGAAGTCAGACTCGCGCTACGAATGAACGCTTCTTACGAGAAACACGTCCTCAATCCTCTGGATGGAGTCCATCGGAGCCGCGCGCGTCAGCCAGCGGGATGCGGACCGCACACCAGCGCGCTTCTGCCGGGAGGCCTCGCCGGGGCGGTACAATGATCGCTTGTGCCCGCGTTTCCAAGCAGTTGTGGGCCTGATCTGAAGTATTGAACTAATGATGCAGTCCTCGGCTAAAACGGCCCGCGCCACCTCCCTTTCGGGCACGGAGAGCTCCTGCCTGCAGGCGCCGGCGTGCCGGCGTGCGCTCTCCGCATTCATGGTGTCTGGCCTCCTGATGTCGTTCGTCGGCGCCATCCTGCCGGCCTGGGGTTACCACCTCAAAGCCGACTACACCGCCATCGGGTACCACTTCCTCGGTATCAACCTCGGCCTGGTCGCCTCGGTACGGGCAGGCCGGGCGTTGTTGGCCCGGCGAGGCATCCGCTTCACGCTGGTCTTCGGCTGCATGGCGGCCTTCGCCGCTTTGCTGTACCTTTCCTTCGTCCCGCCCCCTCGGGGCGACCTCTGGCGCATCGGCGGCTTGTTCGTCATCGGCGCCGCGGTCGGCATCCTGAACGCGGCCATCTTCCATGCGATCTCTCCCATCTACAGGCTGAATCCCATTGTGACCTTGAACCTGGCCGGTATGTTCTTCGGCGCGGGCTGTTTCCTGATGGCGCTGCTGCTGGCCGGGACCTTCAACGTCTACACGGTCCCGAGCATCCTGTTTTTCGTCGCCCTGGTTCCCGGGTTTTTTGCACTCTGGTTCGCCAGGACGACTTGCCCCCCAGTCGTCCCCGCTCCGGAGCGGAGCTACCACCGGGCTGGCTCGGACCTGCGGAGCCCGGTGGCGCTGCTGTTCAGCATCCTGCTGTTTTTTCAGTTCGGCAACGAGTGGTCGATCGCGGGCTGGTTGACCCTGTTTCTGATCCAGCGGCTCGGCCTGAGCCCCGCGACCTCGTTGCTGCTGCTCGCCGCCTACTGGCTGGCGCTGCTGCTCGGACGGGTGCTGGCTCAGTGGCTGCTGCCCAGGGTGGGCCACTGGCGGCTGCTCATGGGCAGTGCGGCGGGTGCGATGCTCGGCTGCTTCATCCTGGCGCTCACCAATAACCGGTTCGGGGCCGGCATGGGCGTGCTGCTGGTCGGATTCGGCTTCGCCCTGGTGTACCCGCTGACGGTCGAGCGCATCGGCGAGCGCTTCCCCCAATATCATCCGGGCTTCTTCAACGGCGCGTTCTCGATTGCACTCATCGGCGGCATGCTGGCGCCTTGGCACCTCAGCTACGCCGCCGACTTATGGGGCATCCGCGTCGTCATGCTTCTGCCCATGGCAGGCACCTGTATCGTCTTCCTGCTGCTGGTGGTGATGTGGATCGAGTCCCGCTTCGGGGCGCGCCAGCTCAGCGCAGCCGGAGCACGATAGGCTGGGGCTCGTCTTCGATGACCAGATCAACCGACTTGATCTTGGAGAGCTTGCCCCTCCAGGCGAAGTATAGGAACCCGCTCACCGGCATGGTCACGCGCCCCTCGGGCAGCGCGGCGCGTGCGATCAGTTCGTCGAAGTCGACCGATTCGGCCGCGGGCGCTCCTGCGTCGGAAGGCGCGCGAGGCGGAGCGGGCATGCGCGTCTGCGGCGGACGCTGGTCGCCCGGGAACCTCGGCTGTATCTGCGGCCGGCCGATGATGACCGGTCCGGCGGCAACCGTTACCCCGCGCTCCCGTTCCCAGTCCGGGTACTTGAGCGAAGCCGCCACCATTCCTGGAGGCTGCGGAAAAATCGCATCCTTTCTGCCGTTGATGCGCAGCGTGAAACGCGAGTGCGCGATCGGCACTTCCTGCTTGCGACTGTGCGGGTACACTGCGACTCCCACCACCAGGTAGTCTCCGATCACAAACGTGCGGCCTTCAGCGGCAAAGGTGCGCACGTTGTATTCGACCCCGACTGTCGCGCCGGTAATGGCGCCGCGCGCCGGATAATCCTCTGCCTTAGGGCGTGGCGTCGTGCCCTGCGCGAACGCGAGTCCGGCGAAAAGCACGCAAGCAAGAGGACGCACCACTGACAGAAGTATAATCCACTCACCGATGCTCCGAATCCTCGTCTTCGTCTGCGCCGCCTTGCTGCTCAATGCCGCCCCGCAGCGCCGGCGGCCAGCCGCGCCCGCCCGCACCCGCCCGTCGCCCCTTGCAGTGCGCATCGACAGATTGACCGCCTCGACCGCGGCCGCGCGGCAGGCCTTCTGGGGTCTGCGGGTCGTCGACCTTGCGGCCGGCAGGCAGATGGTCGGCCGCAACGAGCAGAAGCTGTTCATCCCCGCATCGAATACGAAGCTGTTCACGACCGCCCTCGCCTTGCTGCGCCTCGGTCCCGAACACCGGTTCAGTACGGTCGTGTCCGCGCCCGCGGCGCCCGATTCGGAGGGGCGCGTCACGGAGCTGCGGCTGGTTGGCGGCGGTGATCCCAACCTCTCCGGCCGCACCATTCCCTACCAGGCCGGCGGAGACGAGATCTCGGGCGAGCCCCTGCGCTACATCGAGGAGCTTGCCGATCGCGTAGTCGAGCGCGGCCTGCGGCGGATCGAGGGCGACGTCGTCGGCGACGACCGCGCCTATGTCTGGGAGCCGTACCCCGACGGCTGGGCCCAGGACGATGCGGTCTGGGAGTATGGCGCCCCCGTGAGCGCGCTCACCGTCAACGACAATGCGTTCCGGCTGAAGATCCTGCCCGGTGCGTCCGGCGGCGACCTGGCGCGCCTCGAGCTCGCTCCCGCGTTCGAGTACCTTGTCATTCACAACCACGTCCGAAGTACCGGGGGCGGCGAGCGGAAGATTGCGGTCGAGCGGCTCGCCGGATCGCGCGAGCTGACCCTTGCCGGTGTCCTGCCGCTGCGGGACCGCGGCGCCGAGTACAAGCTCGCTGTCGACGATCCCGCGCTGTTTGCCGCGGCCGCCCTGCGCGATGCTCTGGTCCGGCGCGGCGTCGTCGTCACCGGCTCGGCGGTGGCGCGACACCGATACCCGTGGGACCAGCCGGCGCAGGCGGAGGCCGGCGTCGAGTTGGCGCGGCACACCTCGGCGCCGCTGCTCGAAATCCTGCGCGTCGCGGACAAGGTCAGCCAGAACCTGCACGTCGAGATCGTGCTGCGCGAGCTGGCCCGCCAGGCGAATGGTGTCGGCACCCGCGTCGAGGGACTCAAGCTGATCCGCGCGTTTCTCGAGGAGATGGGTGTCGATGCGCGGCAGTTCCGGTTCGCGGACGCCTCCGGGCTCTCCCGGCTCACCCGGGTCACGCCGGAAACGATCACCACGCTGCTGGCGCACATGTGGACCTCGCCGCGCCGCGACGCCTGGGTGTCGCTGCTGCCCGTGGGCGGGCGCGACGGCACCCTCGAGCACCGCTTCTCAGGGATCCTCGAAGGCCGCTTTGTGCACGCCAAGACCGGCACCATCAGCAGCGTCAGCGCGCTGTCAGGGTACGTGCTGGCCCCGGCCGGCCGCCCCTACGCATTCTCCCTGGTCGTCAACCACTACAACGGGCAGTCGGGGGAAGTACGCCGCATTATGGATCAGATTGTGGCGGAAATTATCAGGCACAGCCATTCCGGAGCACAGGCGCGCCCGGGATCGGGCCCGCGTTGAAGCGGCTATCATCAGTTCCATGCGCCGGACTTTCATCCTCACTGTCTTGCTCGGGGCCGCCGCGGCCGCCCAGCCGGTCGAGGATTCCCTGCGAGCGCGGATCCGTGACTTTGCCGGCACGGTCTCGCTCTACGCCAAGAATCTCGATACCGGGGCCGCGGCCGGCATCCGCGAGTCGGACCCGGTTCGCACCGCCAGTACCATCAAGCTTCCCATCATGCTCGCTGTGTTCGACGCGGTCGCCCGCGGCCGGGCCGAATGGAGCGAGCGCCTGACCGTCACGGCCGCGGAGAAGGTGTCCGGTTCCGGCATCCTGGCCCGTGAAATCTCGGATGGAGTCCAGCTTCCGCTGCGCGATGTCGTTCACCTGATGATCGTCCTGAGCGATAACACCGCCACCAACATGATCCTGGAGCGCTTTACCGCGGATGCAGTCAACGCGTATCTTGACAAAATCGGCATTCGGACCACGCGCGCGCTCCGCAAGGTGCGCGGAGACGGCGCTCAGCTCGAGCCGGCGGCGGGCTGGTCCGCGGCCGGCAAGCTTGCCGAGAACCGCAAATACGGGCTCGGCGTTTCGACGCCGCGCGATATGGTCGCCCTGCTCGAGAAGCTCGAGCGCGGCGAGCTCGTCAGCCGTGAAGCCTCCCGCGAGATGATCGCCATCCTCAAACGCTGCCAGGATGACACCGGCATCCCGCGGCGGTTCGGAGGTCTTCCGGTCGCCAACAAGACCGGCGCGCTCGACGCTCTTCGCTCCGACGCCGGGATCGTTTACGCAAACGGCGCCCGGATCGCGATGGCCATTACCGTCGATGGAATGCCTAAGTCGGACTACACTCCCGATAACGCAGGCTCTCTGCTGATCGCCGACCTCGCTGCCATTCTGGTGGAGGGCTTGGCAAAGCGGTAAGCGTTCGCGAATAAGCTCGCGGATTCAGCCTGGAGCGTCGTCCCGAGCCGCGACCGTGAGGGAGTTCCGTGCGGTCGGGACCCTCTTCGCCGATGGCGCCGGCAGCCTGACCGGAAAGTCACCGCGATTCACAAACCTGGAGGGCGTGATTGTCATCGACCCGGCTGACACCGAACCGTCAGGCACGTACACCGTTTCGCCTGAAGGTATTGTCACCGCCGAGACAGACGTTTTTCAGGCCGGTGTCGTGGTCGCTCACAAGAGCTACGAATGCGTCATTGCCGGCCGCGGCGAGGTCCTGGAGTGCGTGGTGCTTTCAATAACCCGCTTCGATCTGGGACCCTCTCCGGTGGGAGTTCCGACGATCGCCCGCACCACGGTCCGGCGGCAGTGAAAGCCTGGTTTTAGCCGAGGTTCGTCACCACCACTCCCTGAGAAGGTGTGAAAAAATTGATTTCGGGCCTCTTTTCCACAGGCTAACCGAATGCAAACATTGGAGGCCGGAAATGGTTTTTTCGAATATTTCACACCTTCTGACGGTCGTGG
>JACOTZ010000233.1 GCA_016178155.1 Acidobacteriota bacterium | reverse complement strand
GGGCTCTGCCCCGGACCCCGGCTCGGTCGCTTGCGGGGGCCCCTACGCCCCGCGCCGCTCCCTCCCACCCCAACGCGCTGAAAAACGCGCGTCGGGGACCCTGGCTCGCAGGCGCGCTGTGCGCGCCTAGGACCGCTCTACGGCAACGAGAACAAGATTCTCGTAAGGCGCCGTATAGCGGTCCAAACGAGTGAGGGCGTGGAACCCGGAGACCGGGACGTTGCTACTGGCTCGTCGCCGACCGGCCCGCGGCCTTGCGGCCGATCTCGACGGCGTTGAATCCCTGCTCGCCCCAGTTCATGATGAAGACGCTGAAGCCCTGCTTCATCCGCGTCTCGATGTCCTTCGCGTTCGCAGGGTATCCGCACGGAACGTTGAACTGCTTGCACGCCGCGAGCACCTGCTGAATGGCGTTCTCGTGCGCGGCCGTATCGACGACGCGCTCGCCGGAGGCGTTCGTCGTGCTGAACACGCCCCGCAGCGTGCCGGCCCCCGGGAACAGCACGCCGATCCCCTTGACCGCCGCGATCTCGCGTAGATGCGCCAGGCCTTCCTTGCTTTCGACGATGGTCCAGTTGATCAGCTCACCGTTCGGGTTGAGTGGCCAGAGGTCGGCCTTCCGCCGGTACTCCTGCTCGCTCATGCCCCAATACGCCGGCGCGGTCCCGACCTCGTCCGGACGTGTGCCGCCGTTCGCCTTGAACCGCATGGCGGCGAGCCCTTGCCGGACCTCCTCAGCGCTTTCCGCCTCCACGAACACGATGCCGCCGACACCCTGATTCAACTGACGGCTGATGTTGTCGCCGGCCTTCGCGACCTCACGACCGATCTTGGGCGTCTTGACGAGGAGCGGATGCGTCGCGCCGAAGAAAGGCATCTTGCCGGCCGCGCCGGCTTCAGCCATCGCCTTCACGAAATCGGTGAACGCCGGCCACGCGCGCTCCAACCCGCCTTCCATGCTGCCGCTGAAGAGGAAATCGGTGGCGTGATAGGCGAGCGCGTCCTTGGCGAGATCGCTCGGCGGCCGCGCCACGGCGTCGCCGCCGCCGCGGCGTCCCGGCCCGCCGGCGCTCGGCGCGTAGACGCCAAACACGGGCTTCTTCTGCTCCAGGAGCTCGATAACGGGATTCAACCGCTGCCGCTGCGCGAGGCCGGTGGGCGCACCACTGACCAGCAGCATCACCGCAGTTATTCCGGCCGTGAATGACACACGCATCGATCCACCTTTGAGCAAGTCGTCCGTCGCGCGCATTATATGCGGTGTTCCTGTCGAATCGCCCCTTCGTGGGAGGTGGTCACATTTTGTGACTACTTCGTCTCGTTCTGCCGTCGTCAACTGGAACCGAAAATCGGGCGGGAAGCGTTCCTCGTTGCGCTTCACTGCCTGGTTGAGGGCCTTCGGTTGCGACGCCGTAGACTGCGGCGAGATCCGCGTCCACCATGACCTTCTCGCCGCGTATCGTTAGAATTCGGAGGCATCATGAGAGCACTGCTAGCAGGCCTGTTGATCGGGGCGGTTCCCTGCCTGGCGTCGCACGACGCGGCGCCGCGCGCCGGCAATGCCCCCTGGTTTTCGACCTTCTCCATTATCGCGTTCGATCCGGCGACCAGCGAGCTGGGTGTCGGCGTGCAGTCGCGGGCGTTCGCCGCCGGGGCGGCCGTCCCGTACGCCAAGCCAGGCGTCGGCGCGGTCGCCACTCAGGCGTCGGCCAACCGCACCTACGGACCCAAAGCCATCGCGCTGCTGGAGCAGGGGCTGAGCCCTGCCGAGGTCGTCAAGCGGATGACGGATGAAGATCCGGGCCGCGACACCCGTCAGGTGGCGGTGATTGACACCAAAGGCCGCTCGGCGGTCTACACCGGAAAGCGCGTCATCGACCGGAATTTCGATCCCAAAGATCTCGTCCACTTCGGATCGTGGGCCGGCCATGTCACGGGACACAACTTCTCGGTCCAGGGCAACACGCTCGCCAGCGAGGCCGTCGTCAAAGCGATGGCCGACGCGTACGAACACGGCAGCGGGTCGATGGCGGGGCGCTTGATGGATGCGCTGGATGCCGGACAGTCGAAGGGAGGCGACGTGCGCGGGATGCAGTCAGCCGGAATCCTGGTCGTTCGTCCGATTCCGCCCAACTCCGACTCGACGATCGAGCGCATCGTCGATATCCGCGTCGACGATGCGCCGAACCCGTTTGTCGAGCTTCGTCGCCTGCTGAACATCGCGCTTCGCACGCGACGCTGAAATCGCAGGCGCCCAGGATCTCGCCGGAAAGCCCGCGATCATCATTTGTTTTTCGTGGATGTGCCCGTGAGGACCGGCATCCACTTTCCGTCGGTGCCGAGCATCTCCCACGTGAAGGAGTACGACGTCGGCGACGCGATCTTGAGCACGTAGCGCGACTTGATCGTCTGTCCGCCCATCATCGACTCGTCGTTGAACGTCCACGAGTCTCCCTGGACGGTTCCTTTTGGCACGGTCGTCATCGTCAGCGCGGTGTTGTCGACACCGTAGTAGGTGTAGACCTTCTGGTCGGCACTGTAGCCCATGATCCCGATGTTCTTCGTCGGACCGGTCGGCGCTGTCCCCTGCGAGTTGCAGATAACCGCGAATCCGCCCTGAAACCACTCGCAGGTGTCGGTCGAGGTCATTTTTCCTCCGGGCCCGAACGGGCTCGCCTTCATCTCACCGGTCGTCGTCCACTTCCCGACGAAGTAGTCGAGCTTTTTGTGCTCGGGACCGGGCTTCGGCGCGGACGCCTGCCCGGCCACGGTGGCAACCAGCGCTATCGTCACGACGATGATCGACGCGATCGTTTTGCCCATCTGCGAATCTCCTTGAAGAAAGGTGTTGTTAGAACTCGGAGATGCTCTTCGGGTCCGCCGACCAGAATTCGCAATGCACGACAGGTTGACACATGGAATGCCCTCCTTGGGCAAGTTCGTGAAATCGTCGGCTACTCAGCGCGCAAGGCCCGCACGGCGTCGACGCGCGCGGCCCGCGCCGCCGGCAGCGCCGATGCGACGATGGCGGCGACGAAGAGCACGGCAGCGGCGCCCAGCACGGGCAGCAGCCCCGGCCGTTCGATGTCCTGGAGGTAGCCGCCAATCAGACGCGACATCGCCAACCCGCCTACCGCCCCGATGGCGACCCCCAGCCCCGCCATCCAGGCTCCCTCAGTGAGGACGCTCGTCAGGATCGCGCGCGGCTCCGACCCGATCGCGAGCCGAATGCCGAACTCGCGCGTCCGCCCGCTGACCGAGAACGCCAGCACGCCGGCCACGCCGACGATGGCGATGGCCAGCGCGGTCGCGGCAAAGCCTCCGAACACGATCGTGTTCAGCCGGTTGGGCGCCAGCACCTCCGCTCGAACGTCGTCGAGCGTGCTGGCCTGCTCGACCGGTTGATCGGCCGCCAGCTCGCGCACGGTGCGGGTGATGGTCGGCACGAGCGCGTAGGGATCCGTCTGCGCGTGCACAAAGAGCCGGCCGCCGCCGAGCTCCTGTTCGAACGGGTGATACACCGTCATCGTCGGCGCCGGCACGATGCTCTCGTCATCGACGTCGGCGACGATGCCGACAATGCGGCGCGGCTCGGCGCTGACGCCGATGAACTTCATCACGCCGTCGGTCCAGATGAGATGACGGTCCAACGCGGACTGGCCCGGGAAGAGGCGGTGCGCGACGGTCGCGCTGACGATCACCACGCGCTCGGCGTCGCGACGATCGCCATCGGTGAAATCGCGGCCGGCGAGGAGCGGGACGCCGAGAGCCGCAAAGAAGCCCGGCGACACCGAGCGAAACCGGGCGCGCGGATCGTCTTCCCCGCGCTCGCGCCGGAACCCTTCGACCGAGAAGGCGAAGCCATCGCCCAGTCCTCCCACGTCGCGCCATGGGACCGTGCTGCCGAGCGCGACGTGCTGCACGCCCGGCACGGTCCGGACTCGGCGCTGCACTTCACGATAGAAGCCGCGGATCTGTTCAGGCGTCCGGCCGTACGACACGACCGGCACGTTCACCGCGAGGACGTGCGCGGTCTCGAATCCCGGCCTCGTCGTCTGCAGCACGAGCAGAGTCCTGAGCAGCACGGCGGCGCCCGCGAGCAACACGAACGACGCGGCAATCTGCGTGACGGCAAACACCCGCAGCCGGCGGTTGCTGCCACCGGCCACGCGGGCTCCGCCGCTCGCCAGGGCGAACCCGTGCGACGCGTCACCAGACGGCAGGCGCGGTACGAATGCCAGCACGACCGCGGCGGACAGCGCCAGTCCGACGCCCACCCAGAGCAGGCTCGCGTCGAGCGTGAGGTCGAGTGCGCGCACCGAGAAGCGCGAGGCATAGCGGGCCAGAACCGCGACCATCGGTCGAGCCAGCACGACGCCCAGCACGCCACCGGTGCCGCAGAGCACCAGCGCTTCCGCCAGCAGCGCGCGCCGCAACGCCCGGGGCGTGGCACCGAGCGCGGCCCGCACGGCCAGCTCCGACTCGCGCCTCACCGTCCGGGCGAGGATGAGATTCGCGACGTTGGAGCAGGCGATGATGAAGACGAGGCCGGACGCCATCAGAAGGGCGATCAGGATGTTTCTGGCGCGCGCGGTGATCTGGTCGCGCAGCCTCACGACTTCGACGCGGAAGTCCGCCCGCGGCCGGTACGCCTCGGGGTGCGCGGCGATCATGGCGGCGGGCACCGTGCGCAATTCGGCCCGCGCGGATTCGATGGTCGCACCGGGCGCGAGGCGGCCGAAGAGCTCTGTCATCCGGTGCTCGCGGCCGGTCACCATCGTCGCCGAGAGATGGTGCGGGCTGGTGAAGACGTTCGCGATCAGCTCGGTTTCGGCCGGATAGGGGACCGACGGCTCCAGCACGCCGACGATCGTGGCCGAGCGTGTGCCGAGTCTGATCGTCCTGTCAATCACACCGGGGTCTGCCTTGAGCGCCGTCGCCCAGAAGCGATGCGTGAGCACGACCGCGCCAGCGGCCTTCGGACCGTCATCGCCGGCATTCAGGAGCCGTCCGATGACGGGATTCAGTCCCATGACTTCGAAGTAGCTGCCCCCGACGACGCCCGCGCGAGCCTGCCTCGGCTCACCCAGGCCGACCATCGTGAAGGTGATCGTCGAGAAGTCGCCGAGTGCTGACACCGTCTTCAGGCCGGCGCGGAGATCGGTGATTTCAGGAACCGAGAACGTGGCGTTCTCGGCGCCGATCCCCAGGGCGCTCTGGCGGATGTACACCAGGCGGTTCTCGTCGCGGTTGACCAGCGGCTTCAGCAGCACGCCTCGGACGACGCTGAAAATCGCGGCGTTGGCGCCGATCCCCAGGGCGAGCGTCAGCACGACTGTAGCCGAGACGCCCCGAGCCCGGGCGAGCGAGCGGAGCGCGAGCTTGAGATCCTGAAGGAATGTCATGCCCGTCGCTCCGGTTTCTGCAGTGTCATCGTTGCGTTCTCCGGTGCTGGGACTCCACGTGCGTTTTGAGTCGGGCGAGCGCCTGCCGCCACATCACCCGATAGTCATTGAGCCAGGCGTTCACCTCGTCCAGCGGACGGGGATCGAGGGCGTATACACGCTGGCGTCCCCGGCGCCGCTCGACGACCAGCTTGGCCTCGCGCAGCAATCGCAGGTGCTTGGAAATGGCGGGGCGGCTGACAGGGAACGCGGAAGCGATGCCGTTGACCGGCTGTTCGCCGCGCCGCAAGGCGTCTAGAATCGCGCGGCGAGTGGGATCCGCAACCGCCCGAAACACGTCAGCGCTTTGTGGCTCGAGCATGAAGGCGCTCTCAGGATGAAGTCAGGTAACCATATGGTTACATAACATGGAGGGGGACGCAAGCCCCCTCCCCATGAACCCGCTGGGCGTCCTGCCCGAGTGTTTCCATCAGGTTCCTCACTTTAGTGCAGTTTTCAGTTCTCAGTAGTCAGTTTTCAGTTCGGATCTCTCCCGCAAATAACTGAAAACTGATGACTGATAACTGAGAACTACGCTACAGCGAAGTGAAAAACGCTGTAGTCCTTAGATGCGGCGTGTGATGATGTCAGCGGGCCAAGTCTGCCTCGCGCACGAGGAGGAGCGGAGATGACAGCCAAAGACGTTTTGCTTCGGTGCCTGGACCAGGCCTACGACCGGCGGTCGTGGCATGGCCCGAACCTGCGAGGCGCGATCCGGGGCGTGTCGGCGGCTCAAGCGGTCTGGCGGCCGCGCGCGGACCGGCACAACATCTGGGAGATCGTGGTGCACGCGGCGTACTGGAAGTACATCGTGCGGCGGCGGCTCACCGGGGAGCGGCGTGGCTCGTTCCCGCTCGCAGGTTCGAACTGGTTTCGTCGGTCCAGGGCGGACAACGCCGCGTGGGCGGCGGACGTCGTCCTTCTGCGGGACCAGCATCGGCTGCTTCGGCGAGTCGTCGAGACCCCCAACACGGCACGGCCACAACCCAACAACAGCTTCGCGCTGATCTCCGGCATCGTCGCGCACGATCTGTATCACGCCGGGCAAATTCAGCTATTGAAGAGACTCATGGCGCACCGCCGTCGCTCTTAGGACTGACGAGATTGGGTGCGAAGCCATCAGACCGCGGCGTGCGGCTCGCACCGGACCTCGAAGTTCACCGAGCGCGCGATGAAACACAGGCTGTGGGCGCGCTGATGCAGCCCGTTCGCGTCGGCGATCCGGGACGCGTCCGTGATGGTCAGTCGCGGGCGCAATGTCACATCCACGAATTCACCGGATCCGTCGGCGTGCTGAACCATGTGGCCGACAGGGTCATCCTGATACGCCGTCACGGTAATGCCGTGGTCGGCGCACAAGTGGAGCATCCACAACATGTGACAGGTCGAAAGGGCGGCGACGAGCAGCTCTTCGGGGTTGTAGCGGGTCCCGTCTCCTCGAAACGATGGATCGGAGGAGCCAGCAATCTTCTCCGCCTTCGTCCCCGCCAGGATTTCGTGATCGCGTGAGTAGGCGCAATAGTCGCCGGTGCCGCGTCCTAGATTCCCCGTCCATCTGACGCTGACCGTGTAGGTGTGCATGGTGATGGATCGCCTTACGACAGCATGGCTGCGACGATGCTCTTGACGTGGATCATCGTCGTGTCGAGAAAGGGAATGCTTGGATTCGGTGCGTCCCAGAGTATCAGCGGCAGCTTCGTGCCACCGAGGATGATTTCCCCAACTTGTTCTTCGTCCCGCAAGCGGCGGGCTATGGCAAGTAGCCCCTCGCGCGTCTCGGGTCGCTTGATCCCCTTGACGAGCTCGCCCATGGACCGTTCGTGAACGTAGCGCAGATCCTCGGGATCGGGCGCCACCACTTCGATGCCGCGCGCGGAGAAGACCTTCGGATAGAACTGCGCCTGCATCGTGTACCGCGTGCCCAACACGCCGACGCGTGTGAGGTTCAGGTCGAGCGCCGCGTCGCACGTCGCCTCGACGATACTGATCAGCGGGACCGGCGATCGGCGCCGGACCTCGTCGAACGCAATCGAACTGACCCTGCGGCACCCTCAACACCGTCGGTGCCGTCGGGTCCAGTTCGTGTTAGGCCGCCTGATTGGCCTGAAGCGCTGCGTCAAGTGCTGCGAGATCGCCGAGCACCCACAGATCCGTGATCAGCCGGCCATCGAAGCGAAACAACGCGGCGCCCAGCCACTGCACGGGTTTGCCGGTTGGGGCATATCCGCGGAACGACGATACGTGCCGCCCCGAGAATCGCATCTTGGCGAACGCCCGGTCGCCCTCGGACACACATTCAAGTATGTCGCACCGATAATGGGCGAGAGCCGTGCGAATGTCATGCACGTAGGCCCCGAATGCCTCGTGACCAGACGTCGCGGTGCCCAATGACCCGCGAAATGTGAAGCTTTTCGAGAGGAGCGCCGGCACGGCCCCGAGGTCGCCCGCATTCCAGATATGCTCGTAGAACTCTTGAACGAGATTGGGAGTGCTCATAGAGGTGACATCCGCGCTTGCGTGGCGTGGCAGAGGTCATTGACATGCGGCCAGACATACCGCCATTCGGCCACGCACCCGCCGCCCGGCGGTTCGATAACCGCGCGCTCGGCAACGGTGGCGCCAAGCCTTTCATAGAAGCGCCGAGCAGGAGTGTTCGCCTCGAAGACCCATAGGAACACCCCTTGGCCTTGGTACTGGTCGCGCACCCAGGAGCCTGTGCGGTGGATTAGCTCGGTTCCGATCCCCTGGCCTTGGGCCGCCGCGACTACGTGGACGTTGTCAAGCAGCGCGCCCCACCTCGGATCAGCCCCTGCGATCACAAACGCGAAGCCGACGGGCCTGCCCATTTCGAAGGCGACCAGAGCAAGTTGGGACGTCTGGCGTGTACTGAGCCGCTGTTCCCAAATTGCCAGTCGTTCAGCGACGATGTCGCCATCCAAATACGCGTTGCGCAAGATGCCGCGGTAGGCACTGCGCCAACTCTGTGCGTGCAGCGCCGCAATCATCTGGGCATCCGACAGCCCCGCCTCTCGAAACTCAAGCATGTGCTGCCGTCGTTGCATGGACAGTGATGCCAACTGGTATCCAGCGACGCGGCATCCTACTTCGTCGCGTCATCCTGTCCGACTGGTTCTCGTTCGTCGATACGCCAGATGTCGGCTCAACACGAGATGGGGAGTGTTCGACGCGAACGCTGCGAAATCGGCTCCCGCCCTCGCAAGGGTCAGGCCAATCACGAGGCCCCACTTAAGTACCTTCCGCCACGCTGGCGTCTCGACCTCGAAGATCGCAAAGAAAGCGGGGCCGACGACCGCGAAGGCGAGGAGCACGGAGAGATCAAGGGTGACTCCCATCGGTCAATTCCTCGTTGAGACGGCGAACTGCGGGAGCTCCAGGCTGGCTGGCGACGTGGGATGAGATGCCGTCATTTCAGGATCCCCTTGAACGTCATCCAGAGTCGCGCGTCAATGAACAGCCGGTCCGCCTTGACGGCGGGATCGCCCGCCGTAAGCTGCTTCGCTTCATCCACTGAGCCAACCCGGTAGATCACGAGGCCTCTCCAGTCAGAGTCCTCGCCGAACGGACCGGCCACCAGCAGCTTGTTCTGCTTGTGCAGATCGTCCAGATAGGCGAGGTGCCCTTTCTGAATCTCGGTCGCTTCCGAAGCTGAAACCGATGGACCCCGGCCGCGCATCAGAAACCCCAACACGAGGTTCTCGGGCACTGGCGGGTCGTCGGGAGGATTGAACCAGCCCTTCGGACCCAGCCAGGGCTTCACCTCGATGACCAGATTGCCGGTTTTCACGTGCGGGTCGTCGGCGAACAGCTTCGTCGCCGCCTCGGGGCTCTCGACGTCGAGCACGGCGATGCCGCGTAAGTCGGCGTGGTCGAGAAACGGCCCATACAGCAGGTTGATCCGCTCCCGGTTCAGCTTCGCCAGGTGCTCAAGATGCGCCTGTTGGATCTTCGCCGCGTCCAGGGTCCGCACGGCATGGTTCGGCCCATTGCGCAGGAAGACCATCTGGTACGTCTTCATCTGCGTCGGCGGGTCCTGCGCGGACGCCAGCGCCACATGGAGAGCGATTGACACCACTGCAACAGACCGCACTTTCGAGCGTCTGGTCTTCGACCATACGAGTCCGACAATCCGCACGGCTATCCTCTCCGTCATTTGTTGGCGCGCCTCGGCCTGTTCGACCGCTGAACCCAAGATTCGCACGCATGTCACACCGTTTGAGTCATGAATCCAGACGCTTGTCGTACGGAACGATCTCCCCACACTCCAGATTTCGTTTCAGCAATCTGAGGTACATCGCCCAACAGAATGAGGATGCACGATAGTGGTCGTTGGGTCGTGGCCAGCCGCTGTGGGCAAACCGCACCTTTGTTATTCCGGAAGCTCCTTCAAGACGAAAGGCGATTCGTGTGCCGAGCCAATCCGCGCTCGCCTGGCTGATCTGCAGCTCGAACTGAGAATCGGGCACGACGCCTGTCACCCGCGCCCGCCAGTCGTAGCTCGGTCCAAACCATAGTTCGTACTCAGCTCCAAGAACCGGCGCACCATTTGATCGTAGCGTCCACCATGAGTCCAGACCTTGCGGTGTGGCGACGGCAACAAAGACGAGACTCCGAGGCGCATTGATTGAAAAATCGTGCACGATATCCGGCATGTCATTTCACTTTCCTTGACTCGTTCGCCTTACCGAGCGCCGACAACAGGACGCTTCGAGTGGCGGCTAGATGCCGTTCCAAGGTCCTGGCGGCTTTTTTAGTGTCCCGTTGGCGAAGGGCCCGAACCAGTGCTCGATGTTCGACGCGCCACGCGGCGGCGCGAGTCTGGGGACCGAGATAGCGGAGGTAGTACGCATTCAGGGAACGACGAAGCATGGTGACGAGGGCGAGCGTACGCGGCCGGTCCGCGGCCACGTAGGTAGAAAGATGGAATTCCTCGTCGTACTGGACCCATTCCGCAGCGGTGCGTGCCGACGCGATTCGATCGTCCAGCCACTCAATCTGTTCCAGGTCTGAATCGGTCAGTTTCGGGCAGGCGCGGCGGAGCAGATCCTGCTCTAGCATGAGGCGAACGTCGAACAACTCGGCGACTTCCTCGTCACTGGGTCTAGCGACAAACGCACCTCGGTTTGCGTGCACCGTCACGAGTCCGTCGGCTTCAAGCAATCGAAATGCCTCCCTGACCGGGATACGGCTGACACCGAGACGTCCGGCGACTTCTTCCTGGCGTAATGGCGCACCGGGCGGATACACGCCGCCCTCGATCAACCGCCGCACGTTGTCCGCGATTTCGTGAGCCAAGATGCGGGGGGGTGCTGCTTGTTCGAGTTGCATCCTCTGATTGTATACATGTATGTTATCTGATATCAAGCAGACGCCGGCGTCACCTGTCGTTCGGTCGGCAGCGGGGACTCGTGGACTTGGACTGAGGGAACAGACACGCGGATGTCATCTTTGGCCATCGCGGGCCTGATCACATGACGGTTCGCATGGGAGATGTGCGAGGGAGCGGCTCGGTTCATCATTGTCGGCGCCCTGCTGTGGGCGAGCAGGGGAGACGTGACGCTCCATGCCGGGCAGTCAGCTCGGTTTTGCGGCCAAGCCAAGCGCGATGTCTGACCTAACACATGTGCCGGTGTTTGGAACTCCGGTCGAGGGTTGTCCCTACGTGCTTCGACCGAGTGCGTATGCGCTTGTGCGGAATGCAGCCGGGGAGCTTGCGGTCGCACGAACCCCGCGAGGCTGCTTCCTCCCCGGCGGCGGTGTCGAAACGGGGGAAAGCCCCGAGCAGGCTATCGAGCGTGAGGCAAAGGAAGAATGCGGCCTCCCCCCGCGCCAATAATCTGTGAGAGTGCGCCGTGAAAGGTGAGTCAACGCAGCCGGTGAGAGTCCGGTCCGAGGAGGTGTCGGTACGCCTTGGTAGCTACCCGGGAGATGGCGAGGGTGACCGAACCATCGAAGCTCCGGGGACAGAGGTCCGCTTCGGGCGGGCCAGCAAGTGTGCGGGCCGCAACGCGAGTGAAGCCTGAGCAGGCCTCGAAAGGTTGAATGCGGGCGCCGAGTCTCCTCTCAATAGACGAAGGCCGTCGAGGTCGACCAGAACGACCGACATGCGAAGGTCGACCTGCTCGCCGGGGTAGTGGGCGCGACACGTACACACGCGATGACTCGCAACACGGGAGGCCTGTCGGGCTGCCAGGGGAACCTGGCAACGGCTCCATCGGGAGACGGGCACGGCAGGAGTCGGAGGGGCTCATAGTACTGATGAAACCGGGTAACGCCGGTGGAGGGAAGGAGCCCTGGTTCGAGGTGCGCTTGGACGAGCTGAGGAGAGGGGGATTGGCGTGAGCCTGGCAACTCCCGAACGAATCCGGACGCTCCAACGAGCGCTGTACGCGAAGGCCAAGCAGGAGCCGACGCGGCGGTTCCATTTTCTGTATGACAAGGTGTGGCGCGAAGACATCCTCGCGCACGCATTCGCGCTCAGCCGGGCGAATGGCGGAGCGCCAGGTGTGGATGGGGAAACGTTTGCGCGCATCGAAATCTACGGGGTGGAGCGCTGGCTCGGCGAATTGCGAGAGGAGGTTCGGACAGAACGCTACAAACCGCAGCCTGTTCGACGCGTGATGATTCCGAAAGCCAGTGGCGTGGGCCAGCGGCCGCTCGGTATTCCCACGATCCGCGACCGGGTCGTAGAGACCGCGGCGACGCTGGTGCTCGAACCGATCTTCGAAGCGGACTTCGATGAGGCGGCCTACGGGTACCGTCCCAAGCGCGGTGCGCTCGATGCCGTGCGAGCCGTCCACCGGGCGATTGATGAGGGGCACACCGAAGTAGTTGACGCTGATTTGTCCAGGTACTTCGATACGATTCCGCACTCAGCACTCCTGCGGTGCGTCGCGCGCCGCGTCAGTGATGGGAAGATGCTGCATCTCGTGAAGATGTGGCTGAAAGCGCCGGTCGAGGAGACCGACGAGCGGGGGCATCGACGGATGAGTGGCGGAAAGAAGGCCACACGAGGAACACCGCAAGGTGGGGTGGCGTCGCCGCTGTTGGCGAACATCTACATGCATCGGTTCATCAAGGCGTTTCGCACATACGGTCTTGACCGACGGTACGGCGCGGTGTTGGTCACCTACGCTGATGACTTCGTGGTCCTGTGTCGGCATGACGCCGCAGAGGTCCTCGACACGATTCGGCGGTGGATGGCCAGCATCGGGCTCGCCCTGAACGAAGACAAGACGCGTGTGTGCCACGCCCGACGTGAATCGTTCGACTTCCTCGGCTACACCTTCGGTCCGCTGTACTCCCCGCGAACCGGCGGACGCTACAACGGTGCCCAGCCTTCCCGGAAGGCGGTCGCCTCCATCCGGAAGCACATTCGTCGGCGGCTGTGGCGCGGCAACCAGGCACCGTGGGAGGACGTGGCGCGCGACCTGAACCGCACCGTGCGGGGCTGGTGCGCCTACTTCTCGTACGGCTCGGTCACGACGGCCCGGCACAATGTGGAACAGCACCTGTACCACACGGTCCGGCGCTTTCTTCGCCGACGGCACAAAATTGCTGGGCCTGGCTACCGACAGTTTCCCATTCATGATGTGTTTGGGAGGTTGGGCGTTCGTTCCCCCGAATCCTACTCGCACGCACCGGCGCATGCCTTGGCGTGACACTCGTCCGAGAGCCGGGTGCGGGAAACCTGCACGCCCGGTTCGATGAGCGGGGAGGAGAAACGGAGCGATGGACCACTCGGCGAGCGCAGCAACGAAAGACGCCGCGCGCACTTGGCGCCGCCGGTCCTGTACGCCACCGCGCTTCTCCTCGACTCTACCAACCTGATTCCGAGTTTACTGTAGCGACTCCACGCAGTTGACGAGCACGATTGATCGATCTCCCAAGGTGACGTGTGGCCCGAGGATCACCCCATGCTGTGGGTCGGCCGGGGTGACGATCGTCGTTCCTGGGGCATCCTGGCGAGCCGTTTTTGTCGGCGCGTTGATCCAGACAGCGGTCGGCAGCGTTTCGCGACGTGGCGGCCCCTTCACGAAGCGCTCAGGGTGAGCGGCATACGCGGCCATGCGAGCCTGATGTCGGACCTCGAGCATCGTGGCGGCGCGGCCGTAGTGCACATCGGCTGGCGTGAGATAGCTGAGGCCGCTGTGATGGTGCGCGTCGTTGTACCACGCGAACAGATCGTGGCTGACCGCACGGGCGTGTTCCACGGATCCGAAGCGGTCGGGAAACTCGGGCCGGTACTTGAACGTGCGGAATTGCGATTCCGAGAACGGGTTGTCGTTGCTGACGCGAGGCCGCGAGTGGCTCGCGCTGATGGTGAGGTCGGCGAACAGCTCGGCGACGAGCTTGCTGCGCATGGGCGCGCCCCGATCGGCGTGGATCGTGAGCTGATGCGGACCGATGCCCTGCTTGATGCACGTGGCCTCGATGAGGCGTTCCGCCAAGCGGGCACTCTCGGTGAACGCGACCATCCAGCCCACGACGTAGCGACTGAAGAGGTCGAGGATCACATACAACGAGTAGTAGAGATAGGGGATCGGGCCCTTCAGTTTCGTGATGTCCCAGGACCAGATCTGATTCGGCGCCGTCGCGACGAGCTCGGGCTTGGCGTACGACGGATGCCGCGCCTGATCGCGCCGCTCGCGCACTTCGTCGGCCTCGGCCAGCACGCGATACATCGTGCGGACCGAGCCGAGATAGGTTTGCTCCTCAAGCAGGGTCGCATGGACTTCCGCTGGAGACTGGTCAACGAACCGCTCACTGTGCAGGGCATCCAGGATGGCCTGACGTTCTGCAGGGATCAATGCGCGCGGCGACGGCCGCGGCGGCGACGCGGGGACCGCGGCGCCCGCCGGTTGCCGACGTCGGTAGAGGGAGGCCCGGGCAACGCCGACGCTCTGACAGAGCGCCGACGTCTCTCCCGTGGTGGTGACGGTCTCGACGGCGATCATCAGTCGGTCTCGTCGTTGTCGAGGGGTTTCAGGGGGATCCCCAGGATCTCGGCAACTTTTTTTTGGAGCGTGATGATCGTCTCCGCGCGCTGCAGCTTCCGCTGGAGCCGGCGGGTCTCCGCCTCGAGCTGCTTCACGCGCGGATCGACGGGGCGCGGCTTCGGCCCCCGACGGCGCCCGCGCATCTCCCGCAGGGCCCCCTGTTCGCGCTGCCGCCGCCAGTTCGTCAGCAGCGACGAGTACAACCCCTCGCGACGCAAGAGGGCACCCAGCTCACCGGGCTTCTTGCAGGCATCGGCTTGCTTGAGGATGCGGAGTCGATACTCTGCGGGGAAGCGCCGCCGCTGGGCCTTCGCCGGGACTTCCGGGTCAGGGTCGGTCGCGCGCGACGTGGTCACAGGGCCGAAGGCTCCAGTCGCCCTTCGGGCTCCTTCCGCCTCCGGCCCTGCGACCACGTCCATCTCCACGGCTGCTGGCATGCGAGTCATCCATCGAACCCTCCCCGCCCCTACACTAATCTCAATGGGGAAGTTGTCTCGCTAATTATTGGCACAGGGGGATGCTCGTCTTTGCAGCCATAGTGACCAGCCGCGTCGTGCTTGGCGTTTCGAACGCGTTGAGCCGCCGCCTTTCTCGTTTCCATCGTGTCCCCGACGTCACAGAACTTCACCAGCTTCGCGACATCAATGGACTTGAACTCCTTGCCGTCAAGCCCATCGCGCATGAGTGCCGTGGCTAGGCAGCCTAATGCCAAGGGGCGCAGACCAAGATGGGCGAGAGCCTCCTTGGCGACCGCTTCGACCTTTTCAATCACCCTCGAAATACTGAACAATCTATGACCACGATGCCCATCGTCGCCCGCGCGGAACCGGAAAACCCCGCGATAAATCCACGAACGCGGGGTGGCAAAAAACGCGGCTTGGAGCCTCACCGGGCCCCATCAGCCCACGTCAGCCCCCTTCGCATCGATCAACCCGCTGTTTCGTGACTGTTGTTCTGGACTTCTCTCTCTACTTTGACGTCGGCCATGACAGTTCTGGTGTTTGACCAACAGGTGCCCAACAACTTTGGGGCCCTTTTGTGACGCTAGGTAGAGACGATTCGAAAGGGGCCTTTGATGATTGAGGTCAGACCCAAACGCAACGTGCTCGTCCTGGACGCCGTCGGCGCCCTCGATTCCCTCCGGTCCGTCGAGCACTTGTCGCGTGCAATCGACGAATGCCTCGCCGGCGGCTATGTGAACCTGGTAGTCAATCTCAGGCGAGCTGGCAACCTCGGCGCGGATGCTTTGCGCACGCTCCGCGCCGGCAACACAGAAGCTAGCCAGAGCGGCGGCAGTCTCAAGCTCCTGCATCCAAATGTTGCCACATCGAATCTGCTGATCCTCACAACTGCGCTTACCTCCCTCGACTGGTTCGAGAGCGAAGAGGAAGCGATCTCGAGTTTCACGATAGCAACCGAACTCGATCGTGTTTCGCGAATCGCCTGAACTCTCGATTCTCCGCCACGACGGAGACGGTGACAGCTGGCAAGTGCTCCGTTTGCCGCGAGGCCCGCCCTTGTGGACTGGACCCCGGTTCAGCGGCGGTGGCTGAGAGAGCAGTGTTCTCAGCCCAACCTGCTCATAACCCAGCGAACGGACGCAAATAGCGGCAAACGATTGCGAAGGGACGCAAACGGGCGAAAGCGGACGCAAAAGTTGGGACCGAGGCAGGGAGTCTTGCAGCCTGCGTCACGAAAACCCAATAACGACGGGCTTTTTTCGCTCAAGCCTCACGACTGCATCGATTTAGCATCTTCGGATTCTTCGATCCGCTTTCGTCGGTTCGCGTCCGTTTTCGGATTTTGCCAACGCGATGTCACTCGAAATGTCACTCGCGAAGAATCATTTCACGGAGACTCTTCTGGGCCGTCCGCCCTTGCGATCATTCGCACAGGCGGCGGCCGCTTTCTGGGCACCGCGTCGACGATCGAGCTGTGCACCCAGTCCCACGAAACCCACTTGGGGTTCGAATCGTTGGCCGAAGTCACGCACACGTTAGCCCAACTTCCACGGTTTTCTGAGTCGGATCCTTTAGTTTCAAGCACTTAGCGAT
>JACOTZ010000232.1 GCA_016178155.1 Acidobacteriota bacterium | reverse complement strand
CTGCTCGAGCAGGGCAGCGACAACGACAAGGCTTTCTCGGCGGCGGCGAAGGCTGCTCAGCGCAACCCGAATTCCGCGCGCAACTTCTATCTCGCCGGGAAGGCGCTCTCCAAGCTTGGCCAGTCTGAAGCCGCGCTGAAATGGCTCGACCGCGCCGCCCAACTCGACGCATCCTATCCCGAGCCGCTGTACCTTCTCGGCCAGATCTATACACGGCTCGGAGATAAGGAAAAAGCAACGCTGTACCTCGAGAGATTCAAGAAAGTCAAAGCCGCGCAGCCCCGCGAGCGCAAATGAGAGCCGCCGCCGCCGCGGGCCTGTTCGTGATCACGGGAATTTCCGTTCTGGCGCCGCAGTCCGGGCCCGTGATTTCGTTCCGCGATGTAGCGCGCGCGAGCGGGCTCGAGTTCACCCTCGACAACAGTCCCACGCCTGACAAACAACTGATCGAGACCATGCCGGGCGGCGTCGTCGCCTTCGATTACGACGCCGATGGCCAGACCGACATCTTCTTCACAAACGGCGCCGCCATTCCGTCCCTCGAGAAGGAGTCCCCGAAATACTGGAACCGGCTCTACCGCAATCTCGGCGGCATGAAGTTCCGGGACGTGACCGGCACCGCCGGTCTGCGCGGCGCCGGCTATTCGATGGCGGCCGCCGCCGCCGATTACGACAACGACGGCCGGGTGGATCTCTTCGTCGCCGGCGTCCGGCGTAATCTCCTGTATCGCAACCGCGGCGGCGGCGTCTTCGAGGATGTGACAGTGAAGGCGGGCATCAGCAGCGAATATTGGTCCGTCGCCGCCGGCTGGTTCGATTTCGACAACGACGGCCTGCTCGACCTTTTTGTGGTCAACTATCTCGACTGGTCGCTGAGCAACAATCCGTTCTGCGGCGATCCGGTAGGCAAGATTCGCGTCTATTGTCATCCACGCCTGTTTGCCGGCACTCCCAACACTCTGTACCGCAACCGCGGCGATGGCACGTTCGAGGACGTGTCGAAGGTGTCAGGCATCGGGCAGCACATCGGGAAAGGCATGAGCGTGGGGTTCGCCGACTACGACTCCGACGGCTTTGCCGATGTGTACGTGACCAACGATCATCTGCCCAATTTCCTGTTTCGCAACCTCGGCAACGGCAGGTTCGAGGAGACGGCGCTCCTGGCAGGCTCGGCCTTGCTCGATTCCGGAAAGCCCGTCTCCAGCATGGGGGTCGATTTTCGCGACTACGACAATGACGGCCTGCCGGATGTCCTGGTCACCGCGCTTTCGGGAGAAACTTTCCCGATCTTCCGCAACGCCGGAAAGAGCGCATTTTCCGACGCCTCCTATACCGCCGGCCTGGCGCCGCTCAGCCGAAAGTACAGCGGCTGGGGCGTCGGTTTCGTGGACCTCGACAATGATGGATCGAAAGACATCTTCGCCGCCAACTCCCATGTCAACGACCGCGTCGAGTTGTTCGAGGCGGCACGGTACAAGGAGCACAATGCCGTGTTCGTCAACATGCCCGGGGGCAAGTTTCGCGACGTTTCGGCCGCGGCCGGCCCGGACTTCCGGGTTGCGCGCGCCCACCGCGGCTGCGCCTTCGCCGATTTCAACAACGACGGGCGCATCGATGTAGTGGTCAGCTCGCTCGGCGAGCCCGCCGAGCTTTGGGAGAATATAACTGCTGGTTCAAACCACTGGCTTCGCCTCAAGCTCACGGGCACGAAAAGCAACCGCGACGGCATCGGTGCCCGGGTCCAGATCGGCAATCAGGTAAACCTCATGACCACCGCGGTAGGTTACGCCTCCTCGAGTCACTACGGGGTGCATTTCGGCCTGGGAAAGGCCGCACAGGCTGAAACAGTGGTCGTGCTGTGGCCGGGCGGGATCCGGCAGACGCTTCGGAATGTCGCGGCGGACCAGGTTCTCGAAGTGCCCGAGCCCGCGAACTAGCTACTTTCCTGAAGACCACTCCCTTAGCGGTCGTGGCTCAGAAAGACGCCGTTGGTAGCGCAGGACTTGTAACGGAGCCGCGAGCGTGAGCGAGCGGTTGGACGGCCAAAAACCGAATTTTGCGCCGGAAAGTAGCTAGTCACCGGCGCTTCTGCCGCGCCTGGTAGCCCTCGAGTGCCTTCTGCGCCTGGTCACGCATTCCCGCGGCGCGGTATGCGCGCGCGAGCTGGTAATAAGAGCTGCCGTCTTCATCGGCCGCCAGCGCCGCCTCGAGGTGCGGTATTGCCCGCTGAACCTGCCCCGACTGCAAGAGCGCCTGGCCCAGCGCCGCCCGGTTTGGCAATAGCCCCGGACGCAGCCGCACGGCCGTCTCGAGATATGGAATCGCTTCCCGCGGCAGGCCTTGATTCAATAGTGTTGCGCCGTGCAGGAAATTCAGCTCCGCCGACTCCGGCGTGCGCTTTCTCAACTCCTCGATCAGCGGCAGCGCCGCCTCGTAGTCGCGGGCACGGTACAGGCTCCACACCAGCTTCGTTTTGATGCGCGGGTCGTCCGGCGCGAGTTGAACCGCCTCGCGCCACTCGCGCGCCGCCAGGGCATGCGTTCCGCGCCGGTCGAGATCCTCGGCGGCAAACTGATGCGACTGGACGGAGGCCGGCAACGCCCGCAGCTTCTCGGCCGCGGCCGCCGCCAGCCCGGCTTTACCCAGGCCCTGGTAGCTCTTGGCCAGCCCGTACCACACCCGTGGATTCCCCGCCAGCCCGGTGGAGAGTGCTTCGAAATGCCGGGACGCCTCCACAAACGCCCCCAGCGCCAGCTTCGCCTCGGCGAGCATCATGCGCCCATTGCGATCTGACGGATTGGCCGCCAGCGCCCTCGCGAGCGATTCGGCGGCGGGACCGGGCTGGTCGAGCGCCAGCAGGCTTGCCCCAAGGAAAAGATGACCCGGCGCCAACTCCGGATCAAGCTGGACCGCCCTGAGCGCCGAGTCGGCGGCGTCCTGGTAGAGCCCGGCCCGGTACTGTGCGATCGCGAGATTCACGCGCAGCGACGCCCGTGCGGGCATTCGGCGCACCAGCTCGGAGTAGATGCGGATTGCTTCCTCGAGTTTGCCGGCAGCGACCAGCGAGCCTGCTTGCCGCAGTTGCTCGTTTACGCCGGAGGATTGCGCCGGGCAGCGCGGGACCAGCAGCAGCACCAGAATCGCGATCCACACCATTCGCTACTGTCCGATTGTACCGTCGGATTGGCGGGTTTTCGCACCCGTTGGGTCGCCCTGCGCGGCTTGCTGTACACTATCACAAATATGGCCGCGGGGTCCGGCAGCGATCCGTTGATCGGGCGTCGTATTGCAAATTACGAGATCACGGAACGCCTGGGCTCGGGCGGCATGGGTGTGGTTTACAAAGCCCTCGACCTCAAACTCGAGCGGCTTGTCGCGCTCAAGTTCCTGCCCCCGCAAGTTGACGGCGACTCTGACAAGAACCGCCTCGTCCAGGAGGCCCGCGCCGCCTCTGCACTCGACCACCACAACATCGGCGTGATCCATGGCATTGAGGAGTCCGAGGATGGCCGGCTTTTTATTGTGATGGCCTGCTATGAGGGCGAGAGCCTCAGCGAACGGCTGAGGCGGGGCGCCCTCCCGGCGCGGCAGGCCATTGAGCTTGCTCTCCAGGTCTGTGGCGGTCTGGCTGCCGCACACGCCCGCGGCATCGTCCATCGCGACATCAAGCCGGCGAACATCATGATCACCGGACAGGGAGTCGTCAAGCTCCTGGATTTCGGCCTGGCCAAGTTCCTCAGCACCGACACCCTCACACGCACCGGCACGGCTATGGGGACGGCCGCCTACATGTCCCCGCAGCAGGCGCTCGGTCAGGCTCTCGACCATCGTTCGGACCTGTGGTCGCTCGGTGTCGTGCTCTACGAAATGCTCGCCGGGAGATTACCCTTCGACGGGACAAACACGCCCTCCCTGCTCCTGGCCATCACTCGCGATCCGCCGGCTCCGCTCGACCAGGCGCCGGCCGAATTGCAGGCTGTGGTGTATCGCTGCCTGGCCAAGGACCCCGCTCAGCGTTACCAGCAGGCAGCGGAGCTGGCGGCCGACCTCGAGCGCCTGCGTCCAGGCGACCTGCCTACCGTAGCGATGGCCCCGGCAACCAAGGAAATGCGCCGGCGGGCCTGGGAGGCGGCGAGCACTCAGGCAACGGGGCTGCGCGACGCGCCGCCGAAGCGCTCGCGCCGGCTGGTGCTTTGGTCCGTCGCGGCCGCCCTTGCAGCCGCCGTCGCTTGGCTGGTCCCTTCGCGCCTCCCCACGGGGTCGCTGGTACCGAACGAAAAGCACGTCGTCGTTCTACCGTTCACGGATATCGGCGCCGATCCGGCGAACGCCGCGATCTGCGACGGTTTACTCGAAACGCTCACCAGCCGTTTGACCACGCTCGAACAATTGCAAAAATCGCTCTGGGTGGCGCCGGCGAGCGAGGTACGCCGGCGCAACATTAGCGATGCCGGTGCGGCCCAGCGTGCGTTCGGCGCCAACCTGGTGGTCACCGGCGCCGTGCAGCGCGACCGCAATGGCGTGCGCCTTACCCTCAACCTGATCGATGCGCGAACGCTTCGCCAGCTCGGCTCCGCTGTAATCGACGAGCGCTTAGGCGATTTCTCCGCGCTTCAGGACAACGCGGTCAGGCGGCTGGCCAGGATGCTCGAAGTCGAGATCAGTCCGGGCACGCTGGGCCGCGCCCCGGGCGAAAGCGCCGCGCCCGCGGCCTACGAGTCCTACTTGAAAGGCTTGAGCTTTCTCCAGCGCTACGACAAGCCCGGCAACCTCGACAGTGCCATCCAGCTCTTTGACGACGCTACCCGCAGCGACCCGCGCTTCGCATTGGCCTATGCCAAGCTGGCCGAAACCGAACTCCTGAAATACCGCGCAACCAATGATGCGCGTCTGCTCGACCGCGCCCTCGCCGATGGCAAACGCGCCGCCGGAATCAATGATGAGCTCGCGCCGGTCTTCGTCAGCCTGGGCCGGATCCACGCCGAGACGGGAAAATATGATCTCGCCGTCCAGCAGTTTCAGCGCGCCCTCAAACTCGACCCACGCAACGCGGAGGCACACCAGCGCATCTCGCGCGCCTACGAATCGCTCGGGCGCACCGCGGAAGCGGAGGCTGCCTTGAAACAAGCGGTCGCCCTGCGGCCCGATTACTGGGATGGGCACAATTCGCTCGGCGCATTCTACTACCGCCGCGGCCGCTATCGGGAAGCCGCCGATCAGTTTCGCGAGGTGCTGAAGCTTACGCCGGACAACTCGCAGGCCTATATTAATCTCGGCGTGATGCTGAATAATCTCGAGGACCGCGCGGGCGCCCAGGACGCATACCGGAAATCCATTGCGATTGCGCCCAGCTATCCCGCTTATTCCAATCTCGCCGGCGTCTATTACAACGCAGGCGACTATCTGAATGCGGCGGCGGCGTACGAGAAAGCGCTCCAGATCAACGACCGCGATTACCGCCCCTGGGGCGGTTTGGCCTCGGCTTACACGGCCGCGGGCATGCCGGAGAAAGCACGGGCCGCGCTCGAGCGCGCCGCTCGCATCCTCGAAGTCGAGACCGCCAGAAACCCGAACGACGCGGTGATCCAGGGCTATCTGGCTTCCTACTACGCCAAGCTGGGGAACCGCGACAAGGCGGTCACCCGCATTGAGAGCGCGCTTGCGCTCGCGCCCACGGATCAGCGAGCCCTCTACATGGCCGCGCTCACGTATGAAGAACTGGGCGACCGGGGCGCGGCGCTCAAATGGCTCAAGGCCGCTTTGGACGCCGGCTTCTCGCGGGAGAGCGCCCGCCGCGACCCCGATTTCCGCAAACTGCGCGAGGACCCTGCTTTTCGCTCGTTAGTTCAGTAGAATAACTAGACCCTTAAGGAGGGGAATCCATGGAAACGACAGGCAACGGCACCTTGCAGGTGACTATTCAAAGCGTGTGCAACGCTAATCCGCAAAGCGCCCAACTCGGTGGGCAGACCGGCAAAACGCAGATTCAATGGCAGGCAACCGCGGGTAACTCGTACACCCTGAAGCTGCCGGGAGGAGTTTTCAGCGGTCAGCCCAATGCGTTTGAAGTCTCTATCAGTGGCACTGGATGGCAGCCGTCTACCGCCCTCAGTCTCGACTCGAACGCCACCGCCCAAACCATCGGCAATTACATTTATCAGAACAACGCAAACTGCCCGAGCCTCGCCGGCGATCCTCCGCCGGAGATTGTCATCGAATCCTGACGCGCCGGTACTGCCTCAGAAACGCTCTGCTGAAAAACACAGGATTTGCTGCCGGGCCGCAAGCGTGAGCGAGCGGTGGGGCGCGTTTTCCGGGTCGCCTCCCGCACTCGCGCCCTGGCCAGGCAAAGCTCTCGGCTCCCGCCTGCGACCCGTGAACAGAAACGCGCTACGGCTCGAGGTACAGGCGGACGCGGTTGCTGGCGCGGCCGTCGATCTCGAGGTACAGCTCGGCGGGGCCGCTGTTCACGATCGCGGGCAATTGCAGCTCAACCAGGTAGAAGCCGATGTAGCCGGGCGCGAGGATGGCGCGAGTCACCTCCACCGGCTCGCGGTCAAGATACGCCCGCACGGTTGCGGCGACCTTGGGTGGACTGTCGAGCGGTGCGGGCGTGCCCGCCTTCCATTCGGGCGTGACCCGCCCCAGTCCCGTGGCGAAGACCTGCAGGCGCGCGCTGGCGCGGGCCGGCGCCGAGCCGTCGAGCAGCAGCCCGGTTTCGCCATCCATTATGAGCGGCGTGCCGTCGCCACCGGCAAAAATCGCCGGCGCGGTGTTTTCGAGCGGTAATCCGAACGAGAGCGGGCCGGCGCTCGATTCGAGCGCCAGCGCCAGGTTCGCGCCGCTCACCTCGAACGGCACCTGTATCTGGGACTCGGCAGCGGCCGCGGCGAGCACGGGCGCCGCGGCATCGCCGGCGCGCGCGCTGCGCACCTCGGCGCCGAGCACCGTTAGCAGCGCTCCCGGCGCGGCGGCGCGGTCCGCCAGATCAGCGGCGCTCACCACCCGCGGATCGCGGAAGCGGTGCGGCGCGATGGTTGCGTAAACCCCGTAGCCGGCGAGTGCGGCGTAAAGCTGGTTGCCCGCGGCATCCAGCCGCACGTCGAGCGCCTCCGCCGCCGGCAGGCCTCGACCAAGCGGCGTCCAGACCAATGCGCTCGCGGGCTGCCCCGGCTGGGCATAGGTCATGTACACTCCCGACGCCGCCGCGACGTACACAGCGCCCGTGAGCCGGTCAGCGGCGACGGCGTACGCCTTGCCGGCGGGCAGATTGTCGCTCAGGTCGTCCCAGAAAGCACCGCCATTGATGGTGCGCAGCACTCGCGTCCGTTGCCCGGCTTCAAGGATGGCGGCCGCGAACAGCGGCTCGCGCGCGTCGGTGAAGAGATTCCGAACGGTTCCGCCCTCAGGCAGGCGGAACAGCCGCCAGGAGCGGCCCTGGTCGAGCGACGCCCACAATCGCCCGTCGTTCGATCCGGCATAGATCGATTCGCCCGCCCTGGCAAGCGCCGTCACTTCGGCAGCGAGAGCGATGGAAAGAGCCTGCCGCTGTTCGTCCTCTCCGTTTAGCGGCGGCACGGCCCGCCAGCCGCTCTTCTCGCCCGCGTGCCACTCCGCCTCGATGCCGTTGCCTAGTTCGATCCGTGCGGCCGACCCGGCGGCAGGGACCGAGACCAGCCGAGTGACCGGCAGGTTCGGCAGCGTATCGTTCAGGCCGCTCCACGACAGTCCGCCGTCGAGCGAGCGCCAGACGCCAAAGGCGCCCGCAACCACGAGCTCCTCGGGATTGCCCGGCGAGCCAGCGGCGTCGCTGAGACCCGGGCCGAGGATCGACCGCGTCTTCAGCGCCGTGAGGTTGGTCCAGCTCGCACCGCCATCATCCGAGCGGTACGCGTGCCCGCCGATCGCATAAAGGCGGCTCGCGCGGCCGGGATGCAGGCGGACCGCCGCTCCGCTCTCCGGCAGGCGAATCGCCGCAACCGTCTCGGCAGCCGGCGCCTCGACTTTCGCGGGAGTCCAATGCTCAAAGTCCATGGTCGCGAAAGTGAAGCCGGAACGAGTCCGGATGTACAATTGCGCCCCGTCCGGCGAATACCAGACGCGATCCACGGGTCCGCCCGCCAACCCGGCTAGCCCGACCTCCACTACGCTGTTCCCGATGTGGCGCCAGTCGAGCACGGGTTGCCCGAAGACGGGAGCCGCGGCCAGTACTAAACCAAGTGCAAGTACCAGCCGATCTGTAGCGTTACGACACATGGGCCGAGTCCATTCTATCCTGAATACATCGGCAGTTGAGGGAGAAAACCTTGAATCGAAAGCACTTCAATTAAATTTTCGCAAGGTCCCCCATGTGCGTTGCAATTTTGATGGTAGACTGGGGATCTAGCGAGGAATGAAGCGCTTGCGCCAGTTCGCGGCGGCCTGGCTGCTGGTGGCGGCTGGCGCGGGCGTGTGCGCGGCCCAATCGTTCGGCTCGCCCGAGGCGGCAGCCAGGGTTATGGCTCGGGTGGGGCGTGTGTCGGTTCTCAAGGATTCTCAGCCCTGGGCGCTCGAGGTCGGGAGCGTGGTTTACCCCAAGCAGGTGATCGTCAGCGGTGAGGACGGCTTCGCTTCCTTCCAGCTTTCCGACGGCAGCACGTTCGAGGTTTTCCCCAACTCGCGGCTCGTCTTCCGCGACAATCCCGGCGATTGGAAGGACCTGCTCGATGTCTGGCTCGGCCGCGTGAAGGTATACATCCACAAGCTCACGGGCGGCCAGCCGAACTACAACCGTATCCGCACGCCCACGGCCGTCATCTCAGTGCGCGGCACCGTCTTCGACGTGGCGGTCGAGGATGAAGACAGCACCCTGATTTCGGTGGAAGAGGGACAGGTCGCGGTGCAGCACGCCATCCGGCCGTTTGGAGAGCCGAGAATCCTCAACGCAGGTGAGTACCTCCGCGTTCACCGCAACGAGCCGCTGGTGCAACGCAATCCCATGAAGGGCAATATTGTTCAGCAGGCTCTGCGGGCCGCGGCCGAAGCGATCTACCGGGTCGCTTACGGTGGGCCTTCGTCCGGCGGCGGGGTGCCCGCCGGTGGCGCTCCCGCTCCCGCGCCCAGCGGTGGCGGCGGCACGAGCGGCGACACCGATACCACACCGCCTCCTCCTCCGCCCCCGGGTCCATAAGCTTTCGGCACGCCGCGCCGGGTCCCTGCCGTCTGCCGACGCCGATGCTGTAGCATCGGGCACCTTCCCCCTCTTTCCCCATGCGACACTGTGGAAGGGGAACTCATGCTCCGGACTGCATTCCTTTCCGCGGTGCTTTCTTTCTCTGCGCTCGCGCAAACGCCGCCTGCCAGGCCCGCCGGTATTTCGAGCGACTGGGAGGTGGAAAACCAGATGAAGGCGCTCTCCCGGCAGGCGCAGGCGCTGGCGCCGCTGCTCGAGAAAGTGAGCCCGGAGGACTGGACCCGCAAAGGCGCCCCCCAAGCCTATGTTCGACAGTTGCGCTCGTCGCAGGCCGAGATGAAGAACCTCGTGGCGGCTGCGGGCCGGTTGTCACAGGAGCCGGCGCGTCTGAGCGCCGCGCTGGAAACGTACTTCCGGATGGAGAACATGGAACGGCTGCTCGCCTCCCTGCGTGAGGGGATTCGCAAATACCAGGATCCCGCGCTCTCCGACCAGCTCGGCGCGGCCCTCGCGGCAAACATGAACAATCGGGACCGGCTGCGGCAGCACATCCAGGACGTTGCGGCTGCGCGTGAGGAGGAATTCAAGGTCGTGAACGATGAGGCCCAACGCTGCCGCGTGACGTTGACCCGCCAGCCGGTCGACGAGCGCCGGCGCACCGGCGCCCGCAAGAGGACGCGATGACCGAGACCAAGACTTACACCTTCCAGTGCAGCATCTGCGGCGAGCCCTCAACCGAGATCTGTGTGCGCTGTACCAAGGACACCTGCGAGAATCATCGTTGTCCCAAGTGCCAGCGATGCAGCGACTGTTGCGTTTGCGACGTACACTTAGCGGCTAGCTGAGCCGTCCCGCATACCGCTCCGGCGAAATCATGGTCCCAAGGGCCCTGCGGGCCTGCTGACGCGCGCGGCCCGGAAGTCTTCATTCCGGAGCCTGGAGCGTAGGGGCAGTTGGCAAAACTTGGCCGCCTGCGTGCAAATGTAGCGGTATGGTATGTACGCGCTGCGGCCTCCTCACCGAGGCGGCGCTCGAAGCCGCGGCAGCCTGCAATGATGCCAGCTCAAAGCTGAATGAGCTGCTGCGCCATGGGCTGGATACCGCCCCGGAACCCGACGTCGTCGAAATCCATCGCCAGTTGCAGGCCGCGTCCGCCCGGCGCGACCTGGCCCGCCGGGAGCTGCGAGCACACTTGGCGCGTGATCACAACTCCTGAACCACCTTCCACTTACGGCCCTTTGGACACGAAGTGCGCCACCCTGTGGGACGGCTCCCTTGGGCCTATGCCTTTGGCCGCGGCCGGCTCCCACGCCGGCTTGCGCGGCGAAAGCTATGACTACCTTTGGTGCCCAAAGCGCCGCGCCCGCCGGCGCCAGTTGTGCCAAGCGACGCTGTGCTTCGGCTCGGCCTGGCTGCCCTGGCGCGCGACACGGTTCGAAGCCGGACCGCGCAGCGTCGCGCGAGATGGCGCGATCAACCGCCGTTGCGCCCGCGAGCGAAGAGCACAATACGCTGCAACTGGTGCCCATTGAGCGGCTTGCTGAAAGAGTCCACGGGCCCAAAGCGGGACGTATGGAACGGTGGGTCTCCCGCCGATAGCAGCACGGCAACCGGAATTTGCGCGCAGGCAGGGCTGGTTCGGAGCTGGTCAAGAAATTCGCTGACGGTCAATGCCGGCAGGTGCCGGTTGACTAGCACCAGTTCCGCTGTCGCCAGCCAGGTGCACAGATCCGCGAGAGCCGCAATTTCCGTGCTGTAGTGCCGGATGACAACCTCCTCCGCAGCCTCCGCCAGCACGATGCGGAGCCACGCCAAATCCGGCGGGCAGGGCTCAATCACGATCCAGGTGGCGGAAGCCGGTCGGCCGTCATATCCGATTTTTTGTTTGGCCCACGGCGCGTCAACGGCTTCGGCATATTCGCGCAATGAGCCGAAGGCTTCGAGTGCGCAGCGCAGGTTCCCGCGGTCGAGCGGCTTAACGATGTAGCAACCCCGATGGAGGCCGAACTCCGCGATCGCGTGCTCCCGCTCCTGGTCCGAGCCGGTTAGCAGGCAGACCGGCAGATGTTCGAGTCCCGAGCCTGGCATCTTCATCTGGCGCAGAATCTCGAGTCCCGTCATGCAGGGCAGATTGATGTCGAGAAACACGACATCGGGCTGGAGTGCGCGCTCGCCGGCGACGCTTTTGAGATAGCCCAACACCCTGTCGCCGGTGCTGAATGTGCGCAGCCGGAATGGCAGCCCCGTCTCCGCCATCGTCAGCTCAAACCAGCGGGCGTGCGCTCTGCAATCCTCGGCCAGGACGATCTCCAGAGCGCGCAGCGCCGGCGATACAGCAGATGGTTCCCACCGGGTCTGGTGTTGTGGGTCACGAACTACAACCCTTGCAGCCATCGCCGCGCATCCCCGCAAAAGATATGGCAACTGGCACGCCAATCTTGCGCCGGCCCGCTCCAGCGGCGAAGTCGACTGAAGCGCTCAGATTTGCGGGCAAACTGTTGTGCGGTGCTAACGCCGGTAAGTGTGGGTCCCAGTGAAGAAATTGCCAGATACCCTTGTAATTCGGGGTTTTCTTGCCTGCGTGTGCGCGACTGTCTCAAGAAAGCCCACGCTCATACACTACAGGCCCGTGGTATAGGGGTGTGCTCACCTACACGCCTCCCGCAACTCGCGCCGCCGCTCACGACGGGTTGGGGCAGCAATCCTCCAGGGCCGGGACGAACACGGCGCGGGCTGCGGCCGCTCGAGCCGAAAACGCGGGCCGCCGGCCGCCGCGCGAACCCCCAGCTCCTGGTTCCTGACCAGTAAACACCGTACGCGCCAGCCCCCCTTCCCGATGTATTATCAACCTGTTATCAAAGCGTCAGGAGGTCTGTGATGAGAGTCGGCTTTGTCGCGGCTTTGGTCGGAGCCCTGCTATCCGGCCAGGCCCTGGTTGCGCAGGAGTCCCGCGCAACATTGATAGGAAAAGTCTCGGATACGACCGGCGCTGTCATTCCCGGCGCGCCGGTGCGCGTGACCAACGTCGCAACCGGGGTCGCGGTTTCGGTGGTCACAAACGCGGCCGGCAATTATGAGGTCCCGTACCTGCTTCCCGGCGCCTACCGGGTCGAGGTGGAGATGGCGGGCTTCAAGCGCTCGGTGCGCGACGCCATCGAGCTCCGCGTCAGCGACCGGCTGACACTTGACTTCACGCTCGACGTCGGCGAAGTCACCGAGTCGATCGTGGTCACGGGCGAAACGCCGCTGCTCGAAACCGCCACGGCCTCGATCGGCTTGGTCATGGATGAGCGCCGGGTGACCGAGCTGCCCGTGGTCGGCGGAAATCCGTTTTATCTGGCGCGACTGACACCGGGCGTGTTGGCCTCCGGCGGCCGGTCCGCGGGCAACCCGATGGATGCGGGCGCGGCTACCGGGGTCATTGTCAACGGCACCCGCGGGGGATCGAGCGAGGTCACCGTCGACGGCGCTCCCAACATGACCAACCGCAATGCCGTATTCTCGCCGCCGCAGGACTTGGTGCAGGAATTCAAGATCCATACGGCAACCTACGACGCAAGCATCGGACACGCTGCCGGCGCGCTCACCAACGTCAGCATGAAATCGGGAACCAACCGCTTGCACGGCTCAGGATCCTACTTCGATTCGCGCATTCGCGGCGTGCCATGGTTCACGAACCGCTTTCTCGCCGACCCCAACACCAAGCTGACTCCCGAGCAGAGAGCGGCGCAGGTCCCGAGCTGGCTTCATCGCCGCTGGGGCACTACAGTGACCGGTCCGGTATGGCTGCCCAAGCTCTATGACGGCCGCAGTCGCACCTTTTGGACTTACGGCTTCGAGGACCTGGATATCAGCCGCAACCTCTCATTTACCGGAACAGTGCCCACGGCGGCCGAGAAGCAGGGCGACTTTTCCGCGCTGCTCGCTCTCGGCGACCGCTACCAGATCTACGACCCGGCCACTACCGTGCCGGCGGGCAGCGGCCGCTTCCGCCGCCAGCCGCTCGCGGGCAACATCGTGCCCGCCAGCCGCATCAACCCGATGGCCCGGAAGCTGCTTAGCTTCTATCCGGAAGCGAACCAGGCGGGCACCGCCGATGCCCGCAACAACTTCTTCCGAACGCGCAATATCTATCGCGAAAATTACACCGTCACCAGCCGCGTCGACCACAGTTTCACCGAAGGCAATCGCTTCTTCGTCCGCTGGAACAACAGCCAGCACGATAATTCGACCGATACTCTGCCCGGTATCACCAACATCGACCTGCTCGACCGCACCGGCTGGGGACTGGTGCTTGACGATGTGCACGTGTTCAACCCGGGCCTGCTGTTGAACCTGCGCTACGGGCTGACCTATCAGAGCAACATTACGCGGCGCGGCAGCCAGGGCTTCGACCTGGCATCGCTCGGCTTTCCCGAGAGCCTGGTCAACGATATCAAGACCAAGCTCAGCCCGGAGGGCATCGCCTTCCCAAACATAACCATCGACGGCGCCTACACCGCTCTCGGCATCAACGGCGGCAATACCGCGGCCACCTATTATCAAACGGTCGGGGGCACGGTGACGCGAATCGCCGGCTCGCACAGCACCAAGTACGGCGCCGAGTTTCGCGTGATGCGCGAGACCGGATACAACTTCGCGCATACCGCGCCGCAGTTGGTCTTCAATGGCGTGTACACGCGCGGGCCGCTGGATAATGCCACCGGTGCGCCCATCGGCCAGGGGCTGGCATCAATGCTCATGGGCATCGCCTCCGGCGGCGTCGTCAACAACAACGCCTCGCGCGCCGAGCAGTCGACCTACACGTCGTTGTTCGTGCAGGACGACTGGCGCCTCAGCCGCAAGCTGACGGTCAATCTCGGGCTGCGCTGGGAGTATGAGGGACCGATTACCGAGCGCTTCAACCGCAGCGTGCGCGATTTCGATTTCACCAATCCGAACCCCGTGTCCGAGCGGGCGCTCGCGAATTACGCGCGGGCCCCGATCGCCGAAGTTCCGGTGTCGCAGTTCCGGACGGTGGGCGGCCTGCTGTTCGCGGGAGACCGAGGGCAGCCTCGCGGGCTCTGGAACGGCGACCGCAACAACTTCGCCCCGCGCGTCGGCCTCGCCTACCAGATCGACAAGCGGTTGGTGGTTCGCGCGGGCTACGGCATCTTCTACGATGTGGTCGGCGTAGACCGCAATGGGGTCAACCTCGGCGGATTCAACCAGCCGACCAACCTGATCCCAACGCTCGACAATGGCCAGACCTTTGTTGCGACGCTCTCGAATCCGTTTCCGAACGGGATCGATGTCGCCGATGGCGCCGCCGGCGGCTTGTCGACTTTCCTGGGGAGGGGCGTGAGCTTCTTCTATGGCGAGCCGCTCAACCCCGCCATGCAGCGCTGGTCCGCATCGGTACAGGCGGAGCTGCCCGGTCGCGTGGTCACCGACGTTGCCTATGTGGGAAACCGCGGAACACACCTGCCCGTGAGCCAGCAGTGGAACGCGGTGCCGCGGCAGTATCTGTCCACGTCCCCGCTGCGCGACCAGCCCACCATCGACTTTCTTAGCGCGCAAGTGACGAACCCGTTCTTCGGACTGCCTGAGTTCGCAGGCACGGGCCTCAGCGCGCAGCGCACCAGCCGTGGCCAGCTTTTGCGGCCGTATCCGCAATTCACCGGCATTACGGCCAGCATTCCAATCGGCATCTCCTGGTACCACTCGCTGCAGGTCTCGGCGGAGAAGCGGATGAGCCACGGCCTCACCTTCCAGTCGAGCTGGACCTACTCGAAGTTCATGGAGAGGACGGAATACCTGAACGACAGCGACCCGCGGCCCGAGGAAGTCATTTCGCCGCAGGACTTCACGCACCGGTTCGTGCTCAGCGGAATCTACGAGCTGCCGTTCGGACGCGGCAAGAAATTCATGACCGACTTGCGGGGCGTCCCCGAGTTCGTGCTCGGGGGTTGGCAGTTGCAGGGCTGGTTCGAAGGCCAGACGGGCGAGGCGCTCGGGTGGGGCAACATCCTGTTTCTCGGCAATATCAAGGATGTCGAGATCCCTGTGAGCGAGCGGCGCGCCGAACGCTGGTTCAATATCGATGCCGGATTCAACCGCAACTCGAAGGAGCAGCTCGCGAGCAACATCCGTACCTTCCCGCAGCGGTTCACCGGCATTCGCGGTGACGGCATCAACAATTTCGACCT
>JACOTZ010000231.1 GCA_016178155.1 Acidobacteriota bacterium | reverse complement strand
AGGACCACATGCATGGTCCGCGGAACATACTGCGGGTAGTGGAAGTAGATCTGGCCGCGCTCACTGCGGTCGGCCAGATCGCCGGTATTAACGCTGCCGATAACGCCTACGATGGTTGCAAACTCGTTTTCCTTCTTCTCAATGCCGCGGAGGAGGCGTCCGCCGAGCGGACTGCGGCCGCGCCAGTACTTGCGAGCGAGGAACTGATCAATGATGACGACCTTGCGCGCGCCCTCGCTGTCGCTGCCGTTGAAATATCGACCCTCGATAAGGGGAATGCCCATGGCCGCAAAGTAGCCGGAATCGACCGTATTCCAACCGGGCACGGGCGGGTTCTCCCCCGGCGCCAGGGTGTAGCCCTCGATCATGGCGACGCTGGCATTGCCCTCGCCGCTGAACGGCAGGAAGGTGGTGACGCCGGCGTGGCGGACGCCGGGTAGGGAGCGCAGCCGGTCGAGCAGTCCGGAAGTGAGGGTGCGGGCGCGGGCATCGTCGGAGTAGCGGTTGGCAGGGAGCGAAAACCGGGCCGTGATGACGTCCTCGGAGCGGAAGCCGGGGTCGACATCGAGCAGCTTGAGAAAGCTCAAGGTGAGCAGGGCGGAGCCGATCAGGAGCACGAACGCGAGCGACACCTGGGAGACGACCAGGGCCGAGCGCACCCAGACGGCGCGGACCCCAAGAGTGCCGGCACGGTCGTTCTCGCGAAAGACTTGGTTCAAGTCGCGCTTGAAGAGATGAACTAGCGGCACGCTGCCGAAGATCAACCCGGTGAGAACGGCGATGGCGGCGGTGAAGGCGAGCACACCGCCGTCGATGCGGATTTCGGCGGCTCGCGGGAGCTCGCTCGCGCCCAGGCGCGCCAGCAGGCGAACACTGCCGAAGCCAACCCCGAGTCCCAGAGCGCCGCCCAGCAGCGCGAGTGCCACGCTTTCAGTGAGGAGCTGGCGACCGAGGCGCCGCCGTCCGGCGCCGAGCGCCGAGCGGATCCCGAGCTCCTTCAGCCGCACCTGAGAGCGCACCAGCATGAGATTCGCGAGATTGACGCAACCGATCAGAAGCACGACGGCAACCGCCGCCTGGAGCAGGTACAGCGTCGGGCGGATGTCGCGCACCATCTCGTCCTTGAGGCCGACGACTCGTGTGGCAAAGCGCGCATTCTCGAGCAGCGGCTTGAGCTTGGGAAAGCGGTCGGTGATCGCCTTGTTCAGCGCGTGAATGCGCTGCTGAGCGTAGGCGAGGCTGACCCCGGGCCGCAGGCGCGCGATCATGGACCAACTGTTGCTGTGGCGGGCATCGTCGGAGGTCTGCCGCGGCTCAAAGGCGAAGGGGACCCAAAGCCGCGGATCGTTGCCGTATACGCCAAAGCCATCCGGCATGACGCCGACAATGCGGTAGAGCTCTCCCGTGAGGCGGATATCTTTGCCGAGAACGCCGCGGTCGCCGGAGAACATCTCCTTCCAGAGACCCTCGCTCAGGATGGCGACCTTTTCTTTGCCGCGCACCGCTTCCTGCTCTGTAAAAGTGCGCCCGAGGAGAGGCTGGACGCCGAGGATGTGGAAGTAAGACGGCGTCACGTACTGCCCGTTGATGCGCCGAGGCGAGCCTTGCAGGCCGACGTCGTAGCCGCTCGAGCCGAACAGTGCGACGTCATCGAAGACATCGGTGAGCTTGCGGCGATCGCCATAATCGGGGACTGAGTTCGACCCGTGCTCGACCCCGACACCGGGATAGGTGTTAAATAGCGTGACCAGGCGGTCGGACTGGGGATACGGCAGGCCGCGGAGTACGATGCCATCGAGGACGGTGAAGATGGCGGTGTTCGCGCCGATGCAGAGCGCGAGGGTGAGAAGGGCCGCGAGCGTGAATGCCTTCTGCTTCCACAGGAGCTTGAGGCCGAAACGGAGGTCCTGGAGCATGTTGGTCTGCTTTTTCAGAATACGAACAAGTTGGGCGAAAGGTTCGGCTCCGGCAGGGCGCGGGCGTAGCCGAACAATTACGTTGAGGCGGGCGGGCGCAGGTGAGAGCTACGCGCGAGAGTGCCTGCTATCATAGGTTTCGACTCCCTCGAGATGATCGTCGAGACCCAGTTTGTCCGCTTCGACTCGCTCACGCTCGACAGCGGCGTCACGCTCGCGCCGGTGGACGTGGCGTATGAAACGTACGGCGAACTGAACCGGGATAAGTCCAACGCCATCCTGATCCTTCACGCTTTCTCGGGCGACGCGCATGCGGCCGGCATCAGCGGTGACGGCGGCAAACCAGGCTGGTGGGACAACATGATCGGGCCCGGCAAGGGGTTCGACACGGACCGCTACTTCGTCCTCTGTGCCAATGTGCTCGGCGGGTGCCGTGGCACCAGCGGCCCATCTTCGATCGATCCGGAGACCGGCTGTCCGTTCGCCATGAGGTTTCCGGTGATCACGATTCCGGACATGGTGCGGCTGCAGAAAATGCTGATCGATCGCCTGAACATCCGGCGGCTGCTGGCGGTAGCGGGTGGGTCGATGGGCGGCATGCAGGCGCTGGAGTGGGCGGTCGCCTACCCGGAAGCGGTGGCCTGCGCCATGCCGATTGCGGCGACTGCGCGGCACAGCGCCCAGCAGATCGCGTTCAACGAGGTGGGCCGGCAGGCAATCATGGCCGATCCCGACTGGAACGAGGGCAACTACTACGGGTCGAAGCCGCCGGCGCGCGGGCTGGCGGTGGCGCGGATGGTCGGGCACATCACCTATATGAGCGACGACTCGATGCGCGAGAAGTTCGGCCGCCGCTTCCGCAACGGCGAAAGCAACGTGAACTTTTCGAATGTGTTCGAGGTGGAAAGCTACCTGCGCTATCGCGGCAGCCAGTTCGTGGACCGCTTCGACGCCAACTCGTATCTGTACATCACCAAGGCGATGGACTTCTTCGACCTGGGCGAGCGCTGGGGCGGGCTGCACGCCGCGCTAGAGCGCACACACGCGCGTTTCCTGGTGCTGAGCTTCACCTCCGACTGGCTGTACCCGACCTACCAGTCGCTCGAAATCGTCAATGCCCTGCGGGGACGCAACCGCGACGTGGCTTTCTGTGAGCTGCCGTCGAACTACGGGCACGATGCGTTTCTAGTGGACGTGGCCGAGCAGACGGAGCTGGTCCGCGGGTTCCTCGCGAGCACCTACGAGAAGGTGAAGGCGGCATGAGCGCGGCAGCCGCGGAAGCGCGCGCCGGTCCTTTTGTCCGCGAGGTTCTGGGACGCAGCGACTACGCCATCATCAGCGAGTTGGTCGAGCCGAACACGCGGGTGCTCGACCTGGGCTGCGGGGACGGCGAGCTGCTGCAGTGGCTCGCGCATAACAAGGGCGTGGACGCGCGCGGCGTCGAGATCACGGGCGCGAAGGTGCAGCGGGCGATCGCGCGCGGCGTGTCGGTCTACCAGGGCGACATCGACCAGGGTCTTGCCGACTACCCGGATTACGCGTTCGACTACATCATCCTCAGCCAGACACTGCAGGAGACGCGCCGGCCGCTGCCGGTGCTGCGCGAGATGCTGCGCGTCGGGCGGCGCGGCATCGTTGCCTTCCCGAACTTCGGCCATTGGAAGGTCCGGCTCGCGCATCTCTGGACCGGCCGCGCGCCCCAGACGAAGCTTTTCCCCCACAACTGGTACGACTCGCCGAACATCCATTTCCTGACGGTGGACGACTTCGTTGCACTGGTTGAGCAGCAGGGCTGGACGATCGAGCGCGCCATCTTCCTCGCGGGAAATAAGAAGATTCGCCTATATCCGAACCTGACAGCCGAGACCTCGGTGTTTCTGATCCGTAAATAGGGACCCGCTCTCAGCGGGTGATGAGCCGGAAGCGTGGTCCCCGTACGCGCGGGTGATGCGCCGAGGCATGAGAAACTGAGAACGAAGTCGTTCCCACCAATGCACCGCCTCCTTGTTGCTGCTGTAGTTTCGGCCTCAGGATTGTGCGCGCAGAGCTTTCAGGAGCGCGCGGAGACGCTGTCACGCGAGATCGCCGCGCGGCACATGCCCTACGGCACGATTCTCGATCCGGTGTTTGCGTCCCCTGCGAGCGGCACGATCGTGGGCTACAGCCGCTGCGGCGACTCGGCGATCTGGACCGGGCACTATCTGGCGGCCGAGTCCTTCCGCTATCGGATAACGCGCTCGCCGGAAGCATTGGAGGCGGCGCGGCGCGGGCTGCGCGGCATTCAGTCGCTGGTGGACGTGACGGGCGCGGATAACGTGCTGGCGCGCTGTCTGTTTCCCGCCGATTCGCCGTACAGCGCGGCGCTTCGCGCCGAGGAGTCGAATCACGGCCAATACGCCGCGAAGCTCGGCGGCGCCGACTATGTCTGGATCGGCCATACGTCGCGCGATCAGTACCTGGGGGTGTTTTTCGGCCTGAGCGTCGCCTATGAGCTGATCGAGGACTCGGCGATGCGGGCTACCGCCGCGGACCTGGTGACGCGGCTGGTCACGCGTCTGCTCGACAAGGGCTGGGCGATCGTGATGCCGGATGGAAGCACGAGCACGGTGTTCTGGCT
>JACOTZ010000230.1 GCA_016178155.1 Acidobacteriota bacterium | reverse complement strand
GGGCGGCAGGTACGCCGTGAAAGACGACCGCGAGATCCCGGACACGCTCGAGGCGCTGTGGGACTTTGGCGGGACGCTCATGGTCTTCACGCAGTACAACGCCAATAGCGCCCCCGGCACGCCGCGCGGCGCCGACATGGAGCTGCGCGGGACCAAGGGCACGATGTACATTTACGGCAACCGCTGGGAGGTGGTGCCGGAGCGCATCACCGAAACGCTCGTGCCGGCCCGCACGCCGCTCGACCGCCAGACCGAGCGCTCCTACGGCCCGTCGAAGAAGGCCGTCATCGAGCCGCGCGAGGCGAAGGGCAGCGCGGACACCGCCTTCCACGCCCGCAACTTCCTCGATTGCGTGAAGAGCCGCGGCAAGTGCAACTGCGATATCCTGACCGGGCATCTCTCCACGAGTGCGACCCTGATCGCCAACATCGCGTATAAGACCAGGTCGTATCTCGAGTGGGATGCGAAGGCGGAGCGTTTTCCGAATCACGCCGCGGCCAACAAGCTGCTGCAATACCAATACCGCGCGCCCTACAAGCTGCCGTCGTAACCGGAGGTCCTGATGAATCGCCGCACGTTTTTGACTGCCGCTGCCGCCGCGCCGCTGGCGGCGAGCCCGGCATCCAAGCGCCCAACGCTCTGCATCTTCTCGAAGCACATGGCGCAGTTCGGCTATGACCAGCTCGGGAAGGAGGCCAAGCGGATCGGCTTCGAGGGCATCGACCTGACCGTGCGCGCGAAGGGGCATGTCCTCCCCGAGCGCGCCGGTGAAGATCTGCCGCGCGCAGTCGAGGCGATCCGCGGACACGGCCTGTCGGTGCCGATGATCACCACGGAGCTGGTCAGGCCGGCTGATCCAACCGCGCGCCCGATCCTGTCCGCGGCGGGACGGCTGAAGATTCCGTATTGGAAACTCGGCTACTGGAAGTACGACCTGAACAACGTCGAGAAGAGCCTCGCGGACACGAAGCGCGCGGTCACGGGGCTGGTCGCCCTTAGTCGCGAGTACGGGCTCGAAGCCGGCTTTCACAACCACTCGGGCGCCTACGTCGGAGCCACCATCTGGGATACGCGCGAGATCATCGCCGGCATGGACCCGCGCTCGGTCGGCTACTACTTCGATCCGGGTCACGCCACCATCGAGGGCGGCCTCGCCGGCTGGCGGCTGTCGCAGAAGATCGCCTTGCAGCGGCTGAAGATGGTCGCGCTCAAAGACTTCTACTGGGCGAAGGACGGGCAGGGACGCTGGCGGCCCAAGTGGTGCCCGCTCGGCGAGGGCATGGTCGACTGGGAGAATGTCCTCGCGGGATTCGCCGCCGCCGGCTTCCAGGGCCCGCTTTCGCTGCACGTCGAATACGAGACCAAAGACGAGCTCGCCGCCATCGCCCGCGATTTCGAGTTCATGAAGAAGGCGACCGCGGCGGCGTACCGATAGTCCGCTGCCGCGGCATCAACACGGCACGCGCCGGCGGCAATCGCTGTCGTTGAAGCTCAGAACGTCAGCTTCGCCCCGAATTGCAGCGTTCGCGGGTCGCCCGCGCTGTTGACCTGCCCGAAGCTGCCCGACCCGAAGGTGCCGTTCACGCCGAAATACGAGAAGTGGTGCGGCGCGTTATAGAACTCCGCCCGGAACTCAGTGTCCAAGGTTTCGCTGATGCGGAAGTGCTTCTGCAACGAAGCGTCCCAGTTGTGGGTGCCGGGCCCGATCACGACGTTGCGGCCAAGGTCGCCGTAGGCGCCAGGCGCGGGCAGCGCAAAAGCCGCGGTGTTGAACCAGCGCCGCGCGGTGCGCTCCTCGACCCGCCAGTCGCCGGCCACATCCGGCCGCTGGCCCGTGGTGCCCGTGCCCGCGCGATCCGGCTGGATGGTGATGTTGAGCGGCCGCCCGGTCTGCATGGTTGTCACTCCCGAGAGTTCCCAGCCGCCGAACGCCTTCTCATACCACCGCCGTTGCGCGCGCCACATCGGAAGCGGGTAGACGTAGCTGAAAACGAACACGTGCTGCCGCTGATAGTCCGCGAGCCCGCGGTCACGTTTGAAGTTGTAGCTGTCCATGGGCGTCTCGCTGTAACCGCTCGCGTCCGTGGTGGCTTTGCCCCAGGTGTAGGCCACGTTCAACAGGCCGCCGCCCGCGAGCTGTTTCCGGAACTGCGTCTGTAGCGAGTGGTACTGGAAATTGGCGCCGGTAATGAACTGCGTAATGGCGGCAAATCCCCGGTACGGCCGCAGTGCGTTGATGTTCACCCCCGGGTTGCGCTGCACGGTGCCTTCGCGAAGCTGGTTGAGGTTGATCTGGCGATACTGCGCCCAGCCCGAGCTCGCCACGTAGGCAACATCGAGCACCGCATTCGCCGCGACTTTACGCTGTATGCCCAAGCTCCAGTTCGCCACGCGCGGAACCCGCAGATCGATGTCGTAGGAACCGACCGAAGACGGGAACAGCCTCTGGGTGCCGCCGGCGGGGTTCTCGACGTTGGCGCTGAAGATGGTCGTCTGCTGCACGAAAGGCGGATTGTTGACACGGCTGAACAGAAAGTTACCCTGAACGCGCTCGAAGAACAGACCGGCGCCGCCGCGGAGCACGGTGGTCTGGTCGCCGCCGAGATCGTAGGCGAACCCGAGGCGCGGGCCCCACGTGCCCCAATCGACCGGGCTGATCTCTTTCGGCAACCCGCGGAACAACGCCTTGACCGCGGGATCGGAAGTGAGCGGGATACGCTGCCTGGCGGCTTCGGGGAATTCGCTGCCGCCGATCGCGAGGCCGTTCAGAAGATCGCCCGAGCCGCGCACGATCTGGCCGTCCGAGGGAAGCACCGTCACGGCTTTCGCAGGATCGTAGAAGCGCGGGTTGAAGACCACCGCATTCTGCAGGGCGCTGTATTGCGGCTGCATGTACTGGAAGCGCAGTCCGAGATCGAGCGACAGCCGCTGCGAAGCTTTCCAGTTGTCGTGCAGGTAGGTTTCGATCTGGCTGAAGCGGAACCAGCCTTCGCGGTTCGAGTCCGCTTCCGTGTAATCGAAGAAGTTACCAAGCAGCGCATCGCCGAGCGCGTTGCCGGTGCTCAGCGGGTGGCCGGCGCGGAAACTGAAGGTGCCGTTGATGGAGGGCACGTTGTCCTGGTTCTTGCGGCTGCGCATGATCAGGATTCCCAGCTTCAGATTGTGCGTGCCTATGGTCTTCGAAACGTCATCTTTGAGCTGGAAAATGCGGTTGAAGTTGTTCCAGGTGCGCGGATTCGAATTCAGCGCGTTGAAGCCGGTGATGTTGATCGAAGGGATGTCGTCCGCGACGCCGTAGATCTGCGGATACGTGATCCCCTGCGAGCGCCGTGAGTAGTCGGTGATGAAAATCGGGTTGGGCCTGAAGTTCATCTGGCGGATCACGTTGCCGGTGAACGTGAACTGGAGCGAGTTCACTGTTGTCGGGCTTTGGATCCAGGTCCATTTGGCGCTCGAGTTTGTACCCGGGATGTTGCGGTCATACAGTGCAAGATTCGCGAGGTTCTGCACCGACGTGTAGTAGTCGCGGAGATAATGCACGGCGATCTGGTGCTTGCTCGAGAGGTTCCAGTCCACCTTGTAGATGTACTGGTTCGTGTTGAGCGGCGCCGTGGGGGTGAATACGAAGTTCCCGCCTGCGCCCGTGAAGTTCGGCGCCGGGTAGTTGTCGACCAGCCGTTTGGCATTCGGGCTGAAGCGCGACGCCGGGATGACGCCGCCCGCAAAGGGCTGCCCGGTCGCGGGGTCCCGCGGCTGCTGTGCCGCCGGGAGCCGGGAGAAGTCGCCGTTGCGCTGGGCGAGGTCGGGTACGTTCCAGGTGTTCACCTGCCCCTGCCGCAGCCTCTTGAACTCCTGCCCGACGAAGAAGAACAGCTTGCTCTTGTCGGTATTGAACCGGCCGGGCCAGTACACCGGGCCCCCCAGGTTCCAGCCGAAGTTATTGAACCTCAGCTTCTGCTTGCGCAGCGTATTCCAGGCGCGTGCGTCGAAGGCATCGTTGCGGACGAACTCGTAGGCCGCGCCGTGAAACGCGGTGGTGCCGCTTTTCAGCGCGAGGTTGATCACTGCGCCCGCGTTCTGGCCGTACTCGGCGCTGTAGTTGGCCGTCAGCACACGGAATTCGGCGATCGCGTCGGGGTTGATATTGACGAAGTTGTTGCCGCCGCCGCCGTTGTCCTTGTTGTCGGCGCCATCAATGTTCCAGGAGTAAGTGTAGTTTCGGCTGCCGTTGACCGACTGCGCGCTGTTGTTCGAGCCGAAGCCGCCGAATAGATCGAAGCTGCTGCGGTTGGTGGTCGAGACACCGGGCAGCAGCGCCAGCAATTGGGCGAAGTTGCGGCCATTGAGCTGTAATTTCGTCGCCTGCTGGCCGGTCACCAGGCGGCCGATCTCGCCCGTGCTCGACTCCACCTGGATGGCGTCGGCCGTGACGGTCACCGATTCCGTCACCGCACCGACTTCGAGCGAAATGTCGACGGTCAGCTTGGAGTTGACCGAGACGGTGACTCCCGTGCGCTGGTATTTCTTGAATCCCGGCGCCTCGGCCGTAATCTCGTAATCGCCGATGCCCACGTTGGCGAAGACGTAGAGACCGGCATCGTTCACGGGTGAGGTTCGCACCTGTCCGGTTCCCGTGCTGCGCAAAGTAACACTGGCGGCGGGAACGACGGCGCCACTCGAGTCTTTCACGAACCCGCTGATCTGTTGCGTCGTGGACTGGGCGAACGCCGCAACCGCGGTGAGACATACAAGGGTAAGGACGCGAGACGTACACATGGGGTCCTCCTGAAGGCTACATTTGAGGAGATTATGCCACGTTCCGCAGCCGTTTGGGCGAGTGCTCGCACAGGCGCTCAGTGATCTCCCGCGCAGACTGCATGGCAGGTCGCAAGCCGTGGGAATGGCCGCAATCGCCGGAATATCAGAAGTTGAGCTTCAGACCCAATTGCAGCGTCCTCGCCGGGCGCGCGGCGGTGATGACGCCGAAGTTCGGGGAGGCGAGCGCGCGCCCGGGATCGTCGAAGTTCGAGTGGTTGAAAACGTTGAAGGCTTCAGCGCGGAATTGCAGGTTCCAGCGCTCGGTGAAGGCGAAGTTCTTCAGCAGCGAGAGATCGACGTTGGCGAGCCCCGGCCCGGTCAGCAGCGCCCGGCCGGCGTTGCCGAAGGTGTAGGCCGGCGGCGGGGTGAGGGCGCTCGTATCGAACCAGCGCTCGACCCGGCGATCGCCTTGAGGCAGCGCCGGATCGCGCAGCACGTTGGGCCGGAGCGCGCCGGGAGTGAACGCGTTGGTCGTATTCGTTTGTACGGTAAGACCCACCGGGCTGCCGTCCTGCAAAGTCACGATGGCGCCGATGTTCCAGCCGCCCGCCAGAAGTGCCGCCGGCCCTTCGGCCAGCCAGCGCCG
>JACOTZ010000229.1 GCA_016178155.1 Acidobacteriota bacterium | reverse complement strand
CGGCCGGTCTCGCGACGAGTTGATGGCCAGGTACTTCGACGTGTCCAGGTTTACGCTGCCCGCGCTCGGGAGCTACGGGAACGCGGGACGGAATCTGTTGATCGGCCCGGGCAATTACAATCTCGACTTCGCCCTATTCAAAAAGTTCGCGATCGCCGAGCGCATGCAGGTACAGTTCCGCTGGGAGATGTTCAATACGTTCAACCACGCAAACTTGAACAACCCGCGGAGCAACATCAGCGTGGCGCGCCCCGGCCAGATCGACACCACGAGCGGGCCGCGGATCATGCAGTTAGGGCTGCGCATGACGTTCTGAAGGCGGCGGCGCGAGTCGCCGCGCAAGAGCCGTGGCCGCGACGTCTACTTCACGCGCAGTGCGACAGGTACATGCGAGTCCACGAAATCCGTGATAGCGCGATCGTAGGTCCGCTTGCCGCTCTTGGACGTGAGACTGTTCAAGACCGCCGGTTTCGACTGTTCGAGGCCGGGAAGGGCCAGCACTCGCTTCGGTGGTCGCTTCTTCTTTCGAGATTTCGGCATTTGGCGGCGGCCTCCTTGGACCGCCGCTCTCAGAATCCGCCAGCCGCGTTAGAATGGGGTTGAGATGGATCGTGTGCCGCCACAACCCGTCAAAGATCCGCCCAACCTGATGCGGACCGGCGCGTTCTCGCTGGATCGTCTGTTGAGCCACATCGACCCGGGCACACAGGAGGAATCTGAGGAGTTCGTACGCCGCATCTATGAGCAGCGCCACACTGACCTCTCCTCCGATCGCAACGGCAAGACTGGTCGTTGATACTGACGTCGCCAGCTTTATTTTCAAATGGCATCCTGAATTCGCGCCGCGTTACGTAGATACTGTGCGCGGTGCTGAGTTGATTGTTTCCTTCATGACTCTGGCCGAGATGCGCCAAGGCGCTCTGGATGCGAACTGGGGACCTCGTAAATGCGCTGTGCTGGAAGCCTATCTGGCCGACTTCGCAGTCCTTCATTCGGACAGCCTGCTGTGCTCCACGTGGGCCGCCGTTCGGAACGAGAGTGCGCAAAAGGGTCGCCCTATCAGTTCGGCGGACGCCTGGATTGCCGCCACCGCACTGGTGCTCTCGGCGCCTCTCGTCACGAACAATCCCAAGGATTACCGCCACCTCGATAACCTCCAGCTTGTTTCCGCCGCTGGCGCGTAACCCCTTGGCTCCGGGCCAGATGACCGGCACTCCACGGCATTAGTCCCCACCACTCCCTGACGGTCGTGGCTCAGAACGCTTCCGCTGATTTGACGGCACTTACTGAGCCGCGCGCGTCAGCAAGCGGTTCGAAATCCTGTCGGTGTTCAGTCGAGTTTGCTTTGCAATCGACAGATTGCAAAGGTGTTCTCGACGCCACCCCAGACGGGGGAACCCGCTCAGAGCAAGGATACATCACACCGGAAGTATTACACGCGAAGCGTCCGCCGCGCCAACGGCTTCGTTCAAGTCGCGCAGCGCTTATCGATAGAGCAGTACCGGACGTCCCCGCCTGGAATTTACTCCTCGCACGCTGTGAGCAACGCCTCCAAGAGCGGATGAGCGCCGGCGCGAACGGGTTGGTGACGGTGACTCCACGCCACGTAAACCCCTCTTGGAGACCCTCCGACAGAAGCAAGCGATATTGGGCTTCCGCCGACGCGCTCAGGACAACCGAGTCCCAGATCGTAAGGCCATGATCGGACGCCAGATCCGTTGCGTTGACCATCACGGTGGCGGAGGTCTCCACGATGGGATACGCGTCGCGCCAGCTCAGCAAGGCTGCCCGCGCGCGTGCTAGTCGGCGTTCGGCCTTTCGGACGAGCACGTTGAACAGCTCGCCCAAGGTCTGAGCCGGGAGCACGATGGCCCCTTGTGGCAGTCGCTGAATCAGCTCCAGCGCCTTGTCTCGCATGGCTGCTCGCGTTGGTGCCCTCGGCGTAGGCCAGCACGTTGGTATCCAAGGCGACCCTCATGGCAGGTCGTCGTACAGTTCGTCACGCGTCCAGCGGCCGACCTTTACAACTCGTTCTGTTCGGAGCCTGGCGAAAAGCGCGGAGCGCGCCCTCTCTGCAGCCCGTTCGCTTCGACGACGGGCATGATTTTCGCCACGGGTTTGCCGTGACTCGTACCGATAGCGCTTCCGCCTTTTTTCACGGTTCGGAGTAGTTCCGAGAACCGTCGATTGGCATCCGCGGCCGAAACTGCTTTGTCCATGCTGGTCCTCACATTGTGGTGAGATTTACTACTATCCCTGAACACGGAATCAGGATGGGGCAAGATGACCCTCCCTTCCTTGTTGGCCAGCGCAGAGCGATCGCTGAACGGTGGAGGCGGCGGTCACCTGGATGGGAAAAGGGCCATCGGACGCCGTGTCTCGCGGCGGACCGTCCGTTCGGCGGTTGGGTAAGCCGGCCGCTCAGGAGGCAAAAAACCGCCCGCCCAAGAGAGTGCCTTCGCTCAATTCGCAGGTCTACTCGTCGCGCAAGACCCGTAGGGGTTCAAGGCGGACGGCGGATCGCGGGTCAGGAGCGAAGCAATCGTTACGATGGCCGGCATGATGAGGATCACGCTCGCCGGGGTGATCGCCTCCGACGGCGACACTGCTACACCTTCGCCGACAGCAGAGGCGCAAATGCTGCCGCATGAGCGAGACCGGCAACACAGGTCGTGCCCGGCTAAGCTGAGCGGCGGGCGAGCGGAAACTCGAGCCGCGTATGCGCGAACTGCGATTGGTACACGCCTTCGATCATCTCGATGGTCCAGCGGCCGTCGCGCGCGTCGCACAGGGGCTTGCGATCGCGCTCGATCGCTTCCACGAGATCGACTGCCATGGCGTGGTTGGCGTCGGCGCGATTGACCTGGCGGGCGTCGGGCGGATACTCGATCCGCTCCCATGCTTGGCCGGGGGCGGGCACCCACCGCGAATTCTTCAGGAGGAGCGGAGGCTCGCTGGGAACGGCGGTGAGCGGGACGAATACGACGCCGCGGCTGCCGTAGAGCGTGAGGCCGTAGCGGTTGCTGTCGCGCGCGTCGGCGGCCTTAGTCGCGAGATGACCATGCACGCCGGAGGCGAATCCGAACATCGCCTCGATGCGGTCGCCGCCCACGGGCCCGAGCGGCTCGGTGGCGCGGCGCATCATCGACGGCTTGAGCTCCTCGCCGCCTTCGGTCACATGGGCGAAGACCCACTTCGGGTCGCCGGCGAAATACCGCATGAGGTCAAGGACGTGGCTGCCGAGCACGATGAGGTCTTCGCCGCCGGCGCGCCGGTCTTCCTTGCCTCGACCGCGCATCTCGAGCAGCGTACCGATCGCGCCCGCGTCGAGCAAAGCCTTCACGCGCCGGGTGACGGCGGCGCCGCGGGCGACGTGTGCCACCTGCACCTTGAGACCTTTCTTCCCGATCGCCTGGAGCATTGCGTCGGCATCGGCCAGCGTGCCCGCGAACGGCTTTTCCATCAGGATGTGGGCTCCCGCCCCCGTGGCGGCCTGCACCATGCCGACGCGTTCCGGGGTGGCGCGCGGGCAGATGGTTGCAAGATCGGGTTTCTCTTTCGCGAGCATCTCGCGGTAATCGCGGTAGGCGCGCTGCGCGCCGCTGCGTGCCTGCGCCTTGGCGCGCCCGGCGTCGTCCGGGTCGGCCACGGCAACGACTTCGACGGCCGGCACGCGCTTCCATGCCGTATCCCACTCGTGACCATAATTGCCCGCGCCAGTGTGTCCAAGGATGACGGCGCGGTAGCGGCGCCGGGGCGTGAACTGGGCGGCGGCCAGTCCCGCGCCGGGGAGCTGAAGGAACGAGCGGCGGTGCATGAGGTACATAATACGGCGCGGGATTGTTTAGCGCTCGCCCGGGCTCCGGGCCGCCGGCACGAGGTTGAAGCGCTCGACCGTGGCAGCCTGGACAGCCTTCCGGCTGAACAGCATCGGATGATAGCGGCCCGCGAGCCAGTCCTCGATTAGGTCGGAGTAGTGCGGGCTCGCCGGATCGCCGGACTCGCCCGGCGCATTGGTCGTCACGGAGCGGTCGAAATCGGCGAAGTCTATGATCTGGCGGTAGGAAGCGCCGCTGCCCTGGCGCATGCCGTTGCCCGAAGCTGCATTGACGGTCCATGAGTCGCCGGAGCGCGGCAGCGGGCCGCGATTGAATTCCGGCCGGTTGAGCGGATGCCGGAACATCAGCCGCGCTGCGCGGCCGTACTGCCAGTCCCGAATGCCAGGGCCGACATACTTGTCGAGCTCAGCGAGCGTCGGCGCGAGCGTCGAGTCGAGCACGCGCAGGTCGGTGAGCGACTCGAGCTTGCGCAGCACCACTTCGATGTCCACGCGCGGCCCGAGCTCGGCGCCGAAGAGCGCGGCCGGGATGCGCGCAAACCATAACGAGTAGAGCAGCGCGGGCGCCGATTCGCGGGTGATGTGGGCGTCCCAGGCGAGCAGGCGCTCGCGCAGCATCGCCGCCCGGCTTCCGGCCGCGGGCTTCCACCGCCGGAGCACCCCCTGGAAGCGCCGGGCGGGGATGGAAAGCACGTCGTACTGCATGCGCTCGAAGTCGGCGATCGAGAACTTCTTCGGCTGTTTCAGCATCTCCTCGAGCCGCTGGTATCGGTAGGGCACGGCCCACTCGTAAGCGATCGCGTGTTTGTAGCCGGGCGGAAGGATGTTATGGTTCGCGGTGGCGATGAAGTGGCGCGCGGGATTGAACTCGCGCGGGTTCTGGTCCGGCGGGAGGTAGCCGCTCCATTCGAATTCGCCGCTGCCAGGCACCGGAAGCAGTCCGGTCCAATTCTTTCGCACCGGTACCCAGCCCGCGACCACCCAGCCGATATTGCCTGCGCGATCGGCATAGACCATGTTCTCCGACGGTATGCGGAAGCGCGCGATCGCCTCCTGGAACGCGCTCCAGTTCTTGGCCCGGCAGAGTGCGAGCGCGGCCAGATAGCCGGCGCCGCCGGGTTCGGCGCCGACCCAGCGGAGGGCGTAGGCGCGCGCCTCGCGCTTGTCCACGTGGATCACGGGGCCATGCACGGTATAGCGCAGCTCCACTGCGCGCGGCGCGGCGCCCCGAACCGCGATCGACTGCTTCTCCACGGTCATGCGCTTCCAGGCGCCCGCGTGCCAGTATTCGTTCTCGTCCTTGGGATTGAGCCGCTCGACATACAAATCCTGCTGGTCTGCGCCCGCGATCGTGAACCCCCACGCAATGTGCTCGTTGTGGCCGAGCGATACGCCGGGCACCCCGGGTTCCCCCGCCCCGATCACATTCCAGCCGGGGGCTACCAGGTGCAGCGTACGGCGGAGAGAAGGCACCTTGAGCGCGCGATGCGGATCGCTTGCCAGGAGCGGCTTGCCGGTCGCGCTCCTGGCGCCATCGACGACCCAGTTATTGCTGCCGCCGGGATCGGGACCGGCGAGCGCTCGGCGCAGCTCGCGGGTGAGGTCGGCCGTGATGACGCCGAGATTTACGCCAGTCGGCAGCGTCACCGGAACCGGCGGCTGCGGCGGGCGGTGGCGCAGGATCACATCGAGGCCGAAGCGCACAACGTCCTGGGCGCGTGCGATCTCGTTGTTGAGATTGCGGCTCATGCCGAGGCCGGCAAGGCGCGCCACTACATCCTCCGGCGTCCATGGGCCCGGGTCAAAGCCAGCCATCTGAAACTCGGCCGGGCGCTTGCCTGCGAGCGAGCCGATGAAGGCATTGATGCCGCTGGTAAAGGCTTTGGCGATCTGCCACGTATCCGTCGAATAGGCGCGCCACTCGGCGTGCCAGTCGCCGCGGAAGCGGAACAGGCGCGCCATGCGGTCGCGGTCCGCGTACTCCGGCCCGAGAGCTTCCGCCAGCTTGCCCGTGCCCGTGCGCCGCCACAGGTCGAGCTGGAACAGCCGGTCGCGCGCATTGATCCACCCGTTGGCGAAAAACAAATCGTCCTGGTTCTGCGCGTAGATGTGCGGGATTCCCCAGCGGTCGCGGAGGATCTCAACCGGAGCTTTGATGCCGGCGAGACGCACGGTCCCGGCGTTCAGGGGCAGTACGACGAGCAGCGCGCAAAAAAGGGAGGCCAATCGCATTAGCCCCTATTGTATGGATTGCCGGCTGCCGGCACCGCCGCCGGATTGTTGATTACGTCGTCCGCAACGCCGCCGGCCGGTGGTGCAGCATCAGGAACACACCACCAAGAACCAGGCCGTAGATGATGTGCCCCACCAGGCTGCCCATCGCCACAATCCGCATCGGCCCCATCATCAAAGGAGCGAAGGCGGGCATGCCCAAGAGGATCGGCATCAGGATCAGAGCACCCAGAACCCACCAGAACACTCCATACGCTGCGCCCCATCCGAATACGGAAGGATATCCACGGACACGCGCGCCAAAGATCAATCCGAACAAGGCGCCAATCACCGCGCTGTTAAAGAGGTGGTAGACCCAGCCCACTAAGATACTGTCGGAGCCAACCACCTTGGCGACCATGGCTATCATCGGCATCTCGCCGCCTTACGCCCGCGATTATTCCGCGCAAAAGGCTCCCTCTCATGATTTCCCTCCTTACGCGTGCTTGAGTTTCGGCTCTCGCCGGAAACTCGCAGCCAGCCGATCAGCCGTGACTCATTCGGGTCTCTGCCAATGAGCGACCGCGTACTGGCTGCCGTTTAGCCGCTCTCGGACCCTCTACTTGTTAGTTCGCCGTGCATCTGGCATAAGTTACGTTTGAGCAAGCCTGGTCGCTCTCTTTCATCCCCGCAGTTTGGGCTGCCAAGGCCCCGTATAGCCGTTAACGTCTATCACGGCGGACTGTCGCGGGTCTGCCCAACCACCTCGGTATCCGGGCGGAACGCAAGCCATGCGAAGGCGAAGTAGACGCCATGCGGCAGAGCTCTCAGCCGCTTGCCGGCGAGAGGACCCTCCACGGCCACGCCGAACATATTCCAGACCGAGCCGGTCTGCCGGTCGGTGATGCGGCCGTCCTTTTTGCGGAAGCTAAGCCGTTTGCCGTCGAGCTGCGGATCGAACACGGAAACCGAGCCGACTCGCCGCGAGGATCCGATGGAGGAAGCATCGAGCGGCGTCAGCGTTTGATCGTCGAAGAAGATGACCAGGCGCTGCCCCTTGACTTCGTCTCCGTAGATCCCGTTCTGGCGGAGCAGGGCAAAGGGATAGGCGCGTGTCCCGCCGTCGAAGGAAACGGTCACGATGCGCTCGAGCGGGCGGATGCCGGTGGTCCGCCGGCTTACCGGCATGATGGGACCGCGGCCGAATTCATATCCGGTGTACGGATTTCGTCCATAGGCCCGGTCGAATCCAGTTTCGCGGCTCAGGACCGTCCCGGTCTGATACTGGCGTGCGAATTCCTCGAACGACAGTGTTTTCGAGTCGAGCAGGGCGAGCTTCGCGCCCGTCAGCTCGCCCACGATCGCCTCGCCCGTGATCTGTTGCCAGAGCGAATCGGTCTGGCGATCGTACATAACGAGGTCGCTTTCCCGCAGCAGCCCCGAGACGCCGAAGTCGAGCGTCCGTCCGGCGGCGCGCCGGTCGAATACGAGGGCGCTGCCGCACAGCGGGCAGTAGCTCACCAGGATCGGCGTGCCGGCAATCTCGTCGTTCACCAGCTCGTGCCAGATGAGAATCTGCAAAGGATACGCGCGCGGCGCGCCGAGCTGATCGACCACCAGCACGGGCTCTTTCGGCTGAAGCCACTGACGGGCATCCGACAGGCCCACGAACTTCGGCCGGTCGATGGCGGGGATACCGTCTTTCGGCGGCCCCCCAGATCTTAGCTCCCGGAGGTCGATACTCCGTTTCGACAGGTCGGTTTTCCATGTGCCCGGCGGAAGCTGCGCCCGCGCCACGAACACAGAAAGCAAAAGTGGAATCAGCAACCACATGGAATGTGGGCCGGAATCTCCGGCCTTGGTTCACAGCAGCTTCAGGTCTGTCACGCTAATTGCGTCGCCTTTGACGTCGCCCGTGACCTGGACACGCAGATTGTCTTTCTTCTTTGACGCTTTTAACGCCGACTCCGCTTTCTGATTGCCGGCGGCATCAAAGGTCAAGAACCTGTTGTCCTTGGTAAAGACGCCGTAACCGCTTCCGACGCAGTCGGGCATCAGGGCGCAGTCGCGCGAGTGCATCGCCGCGGCTTTTTGGCCTCCCTTGATCGCTTTGGCGGAACACATTTGGTCCATGAGCACGCCCTCGATCTGCGCGCCGGCGGCGAGACCAATGGCGCCGAAAAGGGCCAATAGCACGAGTTTTCTCATCATCTTCTCCTTGCGGCAAACGCCGCTTTCGATTTTCAACCAGGTACTTCGCGGAAGGCCCACGCGAGGTTACGCGCTACTGCCGCCGTTTGCGCTCTGGCCCGCGTTTCAGGGTCGCACGGAAAGAGTGGGAACCATCGCTGGTCGAGTTGACCACATCCATCAGCTCCTTGGCGGTGACCTTACCAGCCCTGGCGGTTACGGTAGTTTCGCCGCTTGCCAGCTCCGCATGAACCTCGATCACATCTTTCACGCCTTGCAGTGCCTCCTCGACCGAGTGGCGGCAGTCCTCTCAGACCATGCCCTCGACCTGGAGCAGGAAGACGTCCACCTCCTCTGCCAGCAAGGACGCGGATACACGAATGCTCTATAGCTGCGCGGCCGGCGAAAGGTTACGGGGGAACAGAAGAAACAATCGGCGCCAACCGGCCCGCACGCGGCCGGCCGGCGGCTTTGTTTCTGAAGATCCGGCGCAGGTCGAACTCGGCTTGCGAATCAGTCGGCGAAATTCATCCGTACGTGCCCCGCCCGGAAGTGCCATGAGCCTGCCCCAAGTTCCCACCGTAACTCGTCATCGTTGCGCTTCTCCGCCACTCGTGAGGCACCGCACATAATCATTGCGCTGCTTCCGGAATGGCAGCGCCACCACACTCCCGAGCCGCACGTCGGCGGAATCAAGGTACGCGGGCACACCCACCTCGATCACTTCCTGCCGAAGATCGGTTTGGAGCGTGCCGTGCAGCCAGTCCCAAACCGTGAGACCGCTGGACCAGTTGCTGTTGAGATGTTCGCGCGTGGCGTCGTGATGAATGCCGTGGAGGTGCGGCGTCACCAACAACATGCGCAATCTCCGTTCCCATATCAGAGGCAATCTCACATTGGAGTGGTGAAACAGGATGCACGCAAACAGCAACGTCTGCCAGACGCTATAGGCGCGGACATCAACCCCGATCACTGTGATCTGGGCCAGGCGATAAGGGACGGAAAGCAGTAGCTCACCGAAATGAAAGCGCAAGGCCGTCGAAGCATCCATGTCCAGATCGACGTGGTGCGGGAGGTGAAATCGCCACAAAAGCGGCACACGGTGCGTAAGCACGTGCCACCCGTACAGGGTATAGTCCATCAACAGGATGCCGGCGAGGGTCCGGAACGGCTCCGGCAGCCGTGCAAGCCGGAGCAGCCCCCAGCGGCGACGCTCCACCAGGCGAGCGGTGGGCAGGACTACCGGCTGTTCCGCCAGGCCGACCGCAATGGACCCGAGCCCCGCGATAGCGAGATTGCGGGCGATGCGCCGCGCTTTCGGCTGGCGTTCGGGCCGGAGGGTGCGAACCAGCTCGAGAATTGTAAGTCCCAGAAAAGCGCCGCCGACCACGGCAACGCTGATCCAACGCGGTAGCGGCTGATCGGAATGCGGCATACGCATCAGATTCGCACGTTCCCGTACCAGCGCGCCAGACGGTTGGGATGCACACCCGCCCAGTAGAGGAGTTGGAGCACGATCCACTGGGCCCACATGCTCGCCCAGTGGCGTCGCTCGAATCTGCGCGAGGAGGTCGTGATCCGGCACGACAGGCGCACGATGCGGCCGTGGCGGCGGATGCGCCTGACCAGGTCGACATCTTCAAACAAGGCAAAAGCTCGAAATCCGCCGACCTGCTCGTACAGCGACCGCCGCACGAACAGTCCCGCGTCGCCATAGACGAGGCCAAACAGGCGCAGCCAGGGATACATGAGATTGAGCTGCAGCGCCGTCAGGCTCCGCCCCTCGAACCGCAGCCGAAAGTTTCCACCGGCGACCCGGGGTTCGAGGAGGGCGGCCTGAATCGCGTCCAGCGCGCCCGGGGACGGCAGTGCGTCCGCATGGAGGAACCAAAGCACGTCCCCTCGAGACGCCAGTGCCCCGGCATGTAATTGGGAGCCCCGCCCCCGAGGCGCGCTAATGACGCGAACGCCACATGCGCGGGTGCGCTCGACAGTGGAATCCTCACTGCCACCATCGACAACCGTGATCTCCTTGTCTCCGTGCACAGCCGCAATCGCGGCCAGCGTCTGTTCGATGAAATCAGCCTCATTCAAAACGGGCACAATGATGCTGACCAGCCCCATCGTTTCCTCGATTCTGCACGATTGGCAGAGATCTGCCGCGCGTCTTGCAAGTCCACCTCACGAAGGCCCATGCACCGAAGGCCACCTCGGCTTCCGCTTGGCGCGGAAGGCCTCGACTCCTTCCCGGAAATCGGCGGAGGCGAAGATCGCCCGGCGAAAACGCGCGGCAATTTCAGCGGTGGCCTGCGAATCGAGGCCCCGGGTCTCCCGGACGAAGCGCAAGCCGCTCCGGATCGCGTCGGCGCTTGAGTCGGCGAGGTGCGCCGCGATGGCAAAGGCACGATCGTCGTACTCGAACGGCGGCGCGATCTCGTGGATCAGCCCCCACTGGAGGGCATCGGACGCGGCGAACACGCGCCCTGTGAGGCTGAGTTCCACGGTGCGGCGCTCGCCGATGGCCGCGGCGACCGCGCGGAAGATGACGAAAGGCCACATCGCTATGCGAATCTCGGTAAGGCCAAAAGTGGCGCCCTGGGCGGCCACCACCACATGAGCATTGGCAAGCAGCCCGACTCCGCCCCCCAGCGCCGGCCCCTGCACGGCGCAGACCATGGGCTTCGACAGGCGGGCGCCCAGCGTGAACAGCCGCTCGTGCAGCGGGTTGAGCGATGCCGCCTCGGGCGCGAGCACCTCGTCCAGGTCCATGCCCGCGCAGAACACCGGCCCGCCTGCCTGCAGCAGGATCGAGCCCACGGCGGAATCGGCGCCGGCCTCCTCGCATGCCTCCACGATGCGGCGGCACAGGTCGGCGCTGAGCGCGTTGCGCTTCTCCGGCCGGTTCAGGTTGAGCCGGCGGACGCGGCCTTGCTGGCTAACGAGTAAGCTCTCGCTCATCGACTTCGATCTCCATGCGCAAGAGCGCGGCTCCCAGCGTCTTGCCTTGGGCATCGACGCGCAACGACAAAGTGCCGCCGCCGCCGAGTGCCCCGTGCAGGAGAAAATTCAGCGCCGCAAGGTTGGGCAGCTCGTAGCACTCGACCGGCCCCTTCACCATCTCTCCGAAGTGCGCTTTCACGCGCTCGGGCGACAGCTCGCGGAGGAGAATTGTGTAGTCCTCCGGCCTCCACGCGATCACCCCGATGTTTGCAGTGTCGCCCTTGTCGCCCGAGCGCGTGTGGGCGAGCTGCGAGAGCGGTACTTTCATTCGATCACCTCGACCTGCGTGACGATCTCGGCGCGCGGCACCAGCGCGGGCCAGTAGGCGACCACTTCGCGCACCGGCGGGCGGCCCTCGCCGAAGCCGGTTGCGCTGGGCGGGCCATTAAGCACGAGCGGGATCAGTTCCCGCGTGAAGCGGTCCACGGCTTTCTGATCCTGGCCCCGCACCCCGATGCGCAACTCTACCTCGGGCGGATCGGCCGGCGGGCGGGCGGCGGGTCCGTGGCAGGCGTTCGCGCCGAGGAGCTCCGTGTAGATCTCATCGAACCGCAGGCCGAGCCCATGAAGCCGCGCCCGCACGATGCGGTCGGCGGCCCGCGCCTTCTCGAGCGCCTGCGGCCAACTGTAGACCAGTGTCCCGATCGCCTTCCAGCCGTCGCTATAGCTGATGGACACCTTCAGCATGTCGGTGCGCGGCCGGCCCTGAATGCCGCTCGCACGCACGCGGTCCGGACCGTCATCCCGGAGCGCGATGGTGGTGAAGTCGGCGATACAGTCGGGCGTGATGTAATTCTTCGGGTCCCCCAGCTCATAGAGGAGCTGTTCCTTAATAATGTGCGTGTTGATGCGCCCGCCGCTTCTCTTGTGCTTGGTAATCACGAACGTGCCGTCGGCCTCGACGTCGATAATCGGGTAACCGATGTTGGCCATGTCGGGAATGCTCTGCCAGTCGACCTGGCAATTGCCGCCCGTGCACTGCGCGCCGCACTCGACGATATGTCCGGCAATGGTCCCGGCCGCGAGGCGATTCCAGTCCGTGTCCTTCCAGCCGTAGGCGTACACCATCGGTGCGAGCGCCAGGGCGGTATCGGTCGAGCGTCCGGCGATGACCACGTCGGCGCCGGTGGCGAGCGCCTCGACCAGGGGGAAGGCGCCGATGTAGGCGTTCGCGCTCAGAATGCGGTCGCGGATGGTCGAGAGCCTCGCGCCGGTGTCGGTGCTGCGCATCTCGATGCCGCGCCCCAGGAGCTCGTCCAGACGGCCGAAGATATCGTCCCCGGTCACGACCGCGATTTTGAGATGCGGCGCCAGCCGGCGCACCGCCAGCGCACAGGCAGCCGGGTTCACGCCGCCGGCGTTGGCGATCACCTTGATGTTGCGCTCGCGCAGGCGCGTGGCGATGCGGCCGATGAGCGGCGGGAAGTCGCGCGCGTAGCCGAGGCCGGCGTCGGACTGCCGCTGCTTCTGCAGGATGGACATGGTGACCTCGGCCAGATAATCGAGGACCAGGTAGTCGATGGGTCCCTGCTCAACCAGCCGCACCGGCGCTTCCAGCCAGTCGCCCCAGAAACCTTGGCCGTTAGCGATGCGGATCATGCTCTGCACTCACGCGATACAAGCGCCTGGTGTTGCCGTCCCGCACCCCGCCTGCAAACGCGCGCGGCTCGGAAGTGTTCATTCTGACCGGCGACCAGGGGTTCATTCTGAGGACCAAGTGCTCATTCTGAACTCGCGAGCCACTGTTCATTGTCACCCGCGGCCAGGTTGTCCATTCCGCGCGGCGATCAGCCGTTCCTTCCGAGCTGCAACCGTAAGGGAGTTCCCCATGGCCCTGCGGGCAACCAAAGTCGATGAAGATGCGGTCGGCGGTGAGTAGCGGAATCAGTAACTTGGACCGCGTCTTCAGGGGAGCGTTTGTCCCATACAACGCAACACACGCGACTAGCCCGCATCTTTGAATACCATCGTCGGGGCGTGCGGCGCAACGGCCGTTCCACGGTTTTCCCGGCGTCCTGCGCCGGGTAGTGAGGAATGCACGAGAGGGAGTGCCCGATCACGGGGAGCGCTCACGGGCTCGACCGGAGGTCCAGGCTTGCCGGCCGGCCGGAGCAGGGAACCGCCGGCGCAGGGCGGAGTCAGCCGCTGTGCGTCAATTCTTCCGCGCAGCCGGGATGCCCGCAATTGCAGGAAAGCTCAACCGTTTTGCCGGCGTCGTGGCAATAGGTACTGCAGTACCGGCTGCCGGGCTCGGCTTTACAGTTACAGGCGGGATGAGCGCACTTTTGAGTGTCGGCCATAGGTCCTCTCCTACACAGACTCGCGCCGCCCGGGATGATTTCGTACCGGACCAGCCTGATTCCGGAAATAACCGGGAGTCGCGCGGTTGAAGACCGAAGGTCCGGTTTACTGCCAGCCGAGGGGTTTGCCCTTGTTCTGTTCATCAAGCCACTTCTGCAGCGGCGCGAAGTAATCGCGGATGGCCGTGGCATCCATGCGGGTCTGGCCGGTGAGGGCTTTGAGGGCCTCGGGCCAAGGCCGGCTCATGCCCATTTCCATCATGCGCCGCAGGCGCTGACCGGCTTCCTTGCTGCCATAGATCGAGCATCGGTGCAACGGCTGCTTACAGCCGGCTGCCCGAGCGAGGGCGCGATGGAACTGGAACTGCAAGATAGTCGCGAGGAAATAGCGCGTATATGGCACATTAGCGGCGACGTGATACTTGGCACCGGGGTCGAAATCCTCCTCGGTGCGCGCGGTCGCGGGCGCGACGCCCTGGTATTTGCGCCGCAGCTCCCACCAGGTCTTGTTGTAGTCCTCCGGTTTAATCTGGTTGGAAAAGACCTTCCAACGCCATTGATCGATGAGAAGCCCGAAGGGCAGAAAGGCGACCTTGTCGAGCGCGCGCCGCATGAGCAGGCCAATGTCCATGGACACGTTGGGCGCTTCTTTGAGAAAGCCGAGCTTGACCAGGTACTCGGGCGTGATAGAGAGGGCGATGGTATCGCCAAGCGCCTCGTGGAAGCCGTCGTTCGCGCTGTCGCGGAAGAGCATGGGCAGCTTGTTGTAGACGCGCTGATAAAAGTTGTGCCCGAGCTCGTGATGGATGGTGGTGAAATCCTCATCCGTGATGTCGATGCACATCTTGATGCGAAGGTCCTCCAGGTTGTCGATATCCCAGGCACTGGCATGGCAGACCACGTCGCGGTCGCGCGGTTTGATGAACAGGGACCGTTCCCAGAAGCTCTTGGGCAGGGCTTCGAAGCCGAGAGACATGAAGAAGCGCTCACCGTAGCGCACCATCTCCAGCTCGTCAACCTTCTTTGATTTGAGAATCTCGGTGAGATCGTAACCGGGGTCGGCATTCGGCGGCGCGACCAGGGGATAAATATTGCCCCAGTCCTGGGCCCACATATTGCCGAGCAGGTGCGCGGGAAGCGCCCCCCCTTCGGGGACCGCGGCGTCGCCATACTTCTCACGCAGCCGGGTGCGGACGTACGCATGCAGCGATTGATAGAGCGGCCGGACCTGCTGCCAGAGGCGGTCCACTTCCTGGGCGAAGGCGTCGGGCGGCATGTCGTATTTCGCGCGCCACATCGCCCCCATATCGGCGAACCCGAGCTCGCGCGCTCCTTTGTTGCCGAGCTCGACGTAGCGCTTGAAATCGTTGCGCATGGGACGGGCGATGGCGTGCCAGCCGGACCAGAGGTCGAGCAGTTCGCGGGGGTCGCGGCTGCGAGCCATGATTTTGGTGATCTCCTGAAGGTCCACGCACTTGTCGTTGTTCTCGTCGCCTTTCGGAGGTGCGGCGGGGCAGTACTTGCCTTTGCCGTAGAGGCTCTCCATACCAGTGACAAGACGCGTGAGCTCCTCGCTTTCCTTGGGTTCCGCCGGGGTGGCGAGGGTCAGCGCCACTTTGAGCAGCTTCATCTTGCGGTCGAGATCCTCCGGCAGCGCCAGGCCATCGAATCTTCTCGATTCTTTGGCAAAGCGCACGGCCGTGTCGATCAGGGCCTGGCTGGCCTGCGAGGCGAGCAGCTCGGTGTCGTGGGTGATGTAGGTCGCCTGCACCCATCCGGCGCGGCCTGCGTCGGTGGAGAGTTTCAGCAGCGTGGCTTCGACATGGTCGAGAAAGGTACGCGCGTCGGCGACCCTGGGAGGGGCCTGGGGCGCGCGAGTTGCCGGCGCCGTGCTCTGCGCGGCGAGAGCGCAGGCGAGCAAGCCGCTGAACAGCCACGAAGCTGCGATGTTGCGGTGACACGACATCCGAGGTGTCCTCCTGATCCGATTATGACAGCGGTGGGCTTCACGCGAACGCGCGCCGCAGGGAAGCGAGGGCAGACGAATACCGGGCCGGGTCGAGGACCGGTGTGGAGCGCGTGACGTCAATCTCCTCGCTCAAGTGGACCCAGGACTTGCAACCGGCGTACGAGAGGCGATCCGGAATCAGGCGGGGCTCAGTCAGGCGCGAGAGGCGAACGCAGATAAGGTGCAGCGGCAGGTCGGAGCGGTAGGCGTATCGCATGTGGAGGAAGCGCTCGTTCCAGATGTGATGTCCAGCGGCGCGCTCGAGGCGCTCGGGGCCGGCAGGCGCCGGGAGGACATCGGTGACTTCGGCCAGATACTCGATGGCGATGACGCCTTCCCGCGGCGGCACCAGCAAATCGTGAAACTCGGGCCGGATCCATTGGGCGTGCTGGTGCTCGAATGTGGGGAAAAGCAGAAAGCTGTTGTAACGCAGCTTGAAGCCGGCGCGGGATTCCGCCAAGCCGCCTTTTCGGAGCAGGAACACCTGTCGGCCGGCGGCAAGCGCCGCGATCAACGCCGACCACTCTTTGAGGGCAGCGTTCATGCTCTCCATTGTCGGCACTCGCCTGCCGGCTCGGCGGGTTGCGGCCGGGAGGCAGGCCGCGCGGCGCGGCTGCTACAGCCGCACGCTTGCCATCTGCCGTAGCGGTTTGCCGGTGGCGGCGGAAATGAACACTTCGAAACGCGCGTCAGCAAGCAGTACGGGGGACGGCAGCCACTAGTTCGGGAAGACCGGCTGCGTCCAGGCCGTATCGCCCGTGGAGGAGACAACGCGCGCGCGTACGTACCGCTCGGCGCCGGTGAGCTTGTAAGCCGGATTCTCATCGTAGCTGACGTGAAACACCTTGCCGCCCTCGCCGATGAAGTAGGTGCGGTACTTCGCGCCATCGGCGGCAGTGATGGCGAGCCGGTATTCCGCGCCGGTGAAAGCAACCTCGTGGAGAGCCACGCCGGTGGACGCGTAGAACTCGCCCGCGGTCAAAGCGGCCATGATGTCGGCGCGCGTGAGGCCGGGCGCGCGAACCGAGACCCAGCCCCGGCCGGGATTCGACAATTGTTTGCCGAAGCGCTTGAAATGGTGAGCATCGTCCACGGCGATGCCGTAGAGGCGTTTGCCCGCGCTCAACAGGGCATCCCACATCTCCTCGAGCGACTCAAGGCCGCCGCCGCCGAGGTTGTTGACTTCCGGATGGCCGTTGAAGATCTCGAAAAGGCTGAGATTCCGGATCTCCATCAACTCGCGTGAGGTGATGGCCCACTGGAAGTTCGGATGATTGAGCGAGGGCAACCCGCGCTTGGCGCGGATGGCGTTGACGTTGTTCTGGATGGTCTCGATCAGCGAGCTGCCGTGCGCCGGCTCGATTAATTTCCGCGGATCGAAAGCGTTCACGTGAACCGGCTTGCCATGGTAGCGGTCGGTGACCTCCTCGCCGGGGATGAGCAGGAAGCGCTCCCGGGCGCCGTGGACCGCGGTCAGGCCCTCGACTTCAGTGAAATAGTTGTGATCCGTGAGCACCAGAAACTGATAGCCGTGCTCACGGTACCAGGCAGTCACGTCGCTCGGGGTCGAGTCGCCGTCGCTGTTGAGCGTGTGGGTGTGGAGGTTCCCTTTGTACCAACGCCGGGGCGCGGGCGGCTGAGCAGCAGCTTGATAAAACATCGCGGCGGCCGCGAGCCCGGCGGCGAACAGACGAAATGCGGCGGTTCGAGATAACACTGGACCAGCGTATCAGGAGCGTCAGGGCCGCCGAATCTCTCCGGCTCAAGGCAAAGGCCTGGCTGGCGTCACTCGGCGAAGACGGCCTGCTGCAGAGGACTGCCGCCAATCGCGGAGAAGTCCATGTTGATGTGAGCCGTGCCAGCGATTTTGATGTTATAGCCGATGAGCAGCGTGTAGCCGTCGCTGCCGTCGACTGTTACGGAGCTGTTTCCGGAGAACTGGAGATCGGTGCTGGGGAAGTAAATAATCCCCTGGTAGACGGAGTCGGACCCGCCGGCGAGGATAGTGCCGTTGTTCGCCGTCCAGGTGACGCGCGGGTCCTGGTAGAAAAGCAGACCCTTGTAGGTTCCCGCCGTCGGCGCCGTGAAGGTTACCTTGCCGGTTCCGTTGATGGATATGCCGTCATAACGGTTCATCTGGGTATCCGGGTAGGTGTTGAAGAAGGTTACTCCGGCGCCCGTGACCGTCGTGGAAGATGTGATTCTCATACCACCGCCGGCGAGGACATACGATCCCGGGGCAAAGATCACATTATCGGTGGTGCCGCCGATATCGATCCCTCCGCAGTAGGTTCCCGGCAGGAGAGTTACCGTCGAGCCGGTGGTCACCTGGTAGTTGTTGTAGTCACAAGTGGAATACGACGGCATGCTGTAGAGTGAGGCGATTGGATCCACGACCGGCACGCCTTCCGAGATGCCGGTCGGCCCGCATGGCCCGTCGGTGTTCTGGTTGGTATAGGAGCCTGTAAAACTCGCCGACGGCGTGATGACGCAGCCGCCTCCGACTGCCCGGAAGTTGGCATTGGAGAAAATGCCGCAGCCGATGGTCGAGTCCGTGGTGCCATTCACGAAAAATCCGTTGTTGACGTTGCTGCTGTCGCGATTCAAGGCGAAGATGCAGCCTTTCGAGTCGCCGATGCCGGCGACCGCGCGGGCCCGCACGGTGGCGGCGTTCCAGTTGAGCATGCGCATGAACCAGGTGGGCTGGTCATGAGTGACAATCACTTCAATGAAATCGGAGTTGCCGGCTTTAGCGCCGCTGGTGGGGGGATTATTCACGCTGACCGAGACTCCAGCGACGGTATCGGTAAAGCCGTTGCGCGAGGTGTCCTGCTTGGCTGCCGCCACGATGGCGGTAGAGCTGCTGGCGCGCATTTTCTCCAGAGCGCCTGCGAATGCGCCCGCATCGGCCGCGGTCTGCATATTCCGCTTATGGAAATACAGGTAGGACGCATCGAGCGCCAGCCCCAGGAAACCGAACAGGGCGAAGATCATTACTGTCGCGAGGACCAGGACGCTGCCAGACTGACGGCACGCTCGACCCGAGCCCATTTCCCGCGCGGCCGACCGGCGCCGGCCGTTCCGGAACCAGGCATTTGCGAAGCTGGACGAGTGCCGCGAAACCTGCCGGCGACGGTCGCTGTTGAGTATCTTCGAACGCATAGAGAACTCCGAACCTATTGAGAAATCAACATCTCCGAGCTGCTCGACAGGCGCAGGCGGTCACCGAAAAGAAAACTCGTCATGGGTGTGATCTCATACCGGGATCGCACCCGAACCGTGTTGCCGGCGCCGCTTCCGCCATTCCAGGACACGTTAACGTCGATCGCGCGATGATCGAGCCCGATGGCCCACCGCTTGACGACCGCCGCAATGTCGCTTGTGCTCGCGGGAGCGCCGCTGTCGCTGCCCCGGACCATGGCATAGCGTGCGCCTTCACGCGTGGCACCCGCCAGGATGTTATAGGAGGAAACGATCCGCCCGAACTCCATAATTGCGTAAAGAAAGGAAAAAAAGATAAGAAATACGAGGGCGAGCTCGAGCATTGCCGAGCCGCGCTGTGTTGAAAATCTGCGCATGGCGCCTCCCTACTGTACGCGCATTCTCGCGGTCCGCGAGACGGTAATTGTGTGCGGCAGGCTGGGTAGATTTACCAGCGTGTTGAACGTGTAGCTGGCGGTGGTCTCGACGTATCCGCACGGAACCGCGCCGCCGCAGGTGCCGGTTGAACAGGAGACCTCGCTGGGGCTTCCGACGCAGGCACAGAAGTTGCGCGCGCGCACGGTAACGCCACTCAGGCCCTGGTCGGAAGCATCATTCCTTGCCGCCTGCTCCATGCCTGGAAAATCGCCCGATTTGCCGGGGTTGAAGGCGCCGTACTGCACGCCGGCGCGAGCCGCGCTCGCCATGGCGATGCCCGCGTACACGACCCGGGAAAAGTCCATGGCGCCGCAGACCACGAGCAACACAAACGGAGTCAGGATCGCCGTCTCGATGAGGGCACTCCCGGACTGGCGGGCACGCCGGTGCGCGCCTTGATTACGCAATCGAGCAATGCCGGCGGTTTGCGTCATGATCACCCTCCCGAAATCACAATCTACCAGTTAAATTGATGAGATACTAGAGATTCATTCACCTAGTACGGCTAGACCTGGCGATTCAGTACCATAGTTACTACCGCTGCTCAAACTAATCTGTTCGCTAGTTCCAGGACCAAGGGCGGGTTTCAGAGCGAAAGGTGCAAAAAACAGAGGCCCGTCCAGATTCCGCGCGAAAATCGGGGCAAGGAACGACGTTGGCGAAATCGACGGGGCCGGCCTGAACCGAGGCCGGACCATATCGGCAAAGCGAGCGCGGCCGGAACCGCGGCGGCCGCCGCCGCCGCGGCGGAAGACGCCAATGGACCGTGCTGGTAAGGCGTTTATGCTACGGGTCCCGAGAGGTTTGCCGATTCCGCGGGCTTTGGGGGTCTGGTAGTCTTCTGCTGGGAGGACAAGGCCGTGAAGAAGATAGTGGCGGCGATGGCGGGCTTCGTCTGGCTGTGCGCTCCGACGGCGGCTAAGGGGCCGAAGAAGGGTGCGCCCGTGCGGCAAGCACCAACGGTACAGGTTTCCGTGGTTTTCGGCCCGCAAGACGTCCGCATCATTGATGATTATTACCGGACGCGCGGGAGCGGGTTGCCGCCCGGGCTGGCAAAGCGAGGCGGAGACTTGCCGCCCGGGTTGCAGAAGCACCTGGTGCGCAACGGCACTCTACCTCCGGGGTTGCAAAAAAAGGTAGTCGCCTTTCCGCCGGACCTCGAGACGCGACTCCCCACGCTTCCGGGCGGGTACCGGCGGGTGCGAATCGGGGATCGGGCGATTATCTATGATCCGGTCACGCACATGATTCTCGATGCGGTCACAATCCTGGCGGAGAAGCTGAGGCGATAGCCGGCGCTTTCTGAAGCGTTGGCTGGAGTAGCCGTTTTCCAGAATGTATCGGAACATGTTCCACAGAGGCGAACCCCGGGTCTTTGTTCATTGACACGGGTGCAAAAGCTATGGTGGAATATGTTCCATGAGCAGCACGCGATGTGACGGCGTGACCCGCCGTGATGTGCTTCAGTTGGGTTCGCTCGGCTTCCTCGGCCTCACGTTGCCGCAGTGGCAGTGGGCCAAGGCCGCCACGACGAGTTCCGATACATCCTGCATCTTCATCTGGCTGGACGGCGGACCGAGCCATATCGACACGTTCGACCCAAAACCCGAGGCGGCCCTTGAGGTTCGGGGATCATTCAAACCGATCTCTTCCAAGGTCGCCGGGTTGCCAATCTGCGAACACTTGCCTTCCATCGCAAAGCTGATGGACCGCGTGACGCTGGTCCGTACCTTGACCTCCGAAATTGGCGAACACGATCAGGCGGGACGTTACGTGATGACCGGTTACAAGCCGTCGCCGGCGATCTCATATCCGAGCTTCGGTTCAGTTGTGAGCCGCGTCAGCGGGAAGAGCGAAGCACTACCGCCGTACATCGCTGTTCCCAACCCGCGGCCATATATGGGACCCGGGTATCTTCCGGGCTCGTACAGTCCTTTTAGTGTCGGCGCCGACCCTTCGCGGAAGGACTTCAAAGTCCGTGACCTCGACTTTCCCATCGGATTCAGCCAGGAGCGGCTCCGCTCGCGCCAGGCGCTGCTGGCGAGGATCGATCAGTTCGACCGTACCTTCCAGGAGCATCCGTACGCGAAGGATCGCGACAGCTTTTTCGAGCAGGCCTACCGTCTCGTGACGTCGCCGAAAGCTAAGGCTGCATTCGACCTGTCCAAAGAGCCTTCGGAAGTCCGCACGCGGTACGGGCACTTCAAACTCGGGCAAGGCTGTTTGCTCGCTCGCCGGCTCGTCGAAGCTGGATCGCGCTTCATCACCGTGGTTGACACCGGCTGGGATACGCACGTCCAGATCGCCTACAACCTGACGTACGGATTCCCCGGCAGATTGCCGGGGCTTGACCAGGCCTACAGCGCGCTCATCGAAGACCTGAACGAACGGGGGATGCTGAAGAAGACGCTGGTGATCCTCGTGGGCGAGTTCGGCCGTACCCCGAAAATCAATCCATCGGGTGGCCGCGACCACTGGCCGCGAGCGAACTGCGTTTTGCTGGCTGGCGGGGGCGTCCTCGGCGGCCAGGTGATAGGCAAGACGGATGCCGTGGGAGAGCTTCCCGTGGAAGACCCGGTGTCGCCGCAGGACTTCTCGCGGACTGTGTACACGCTGCTCGGCGTCGATCCGGACCAGACGTTCACCACGCCCGACGGGCGCCCGATCAAACTCGTGGACGGAGGCCGTTTCGTGAAAAGGGTCGTCAGCGGCTGAAACACATTCTCCATTTCCGTTATGAAGAGGGTTCCTCTCGGGGAGCCAATTCTTTCAATCGTTTACAAGGCCCAGATTCCCTGAAAATCTAGTTCATCCGGTCGGTTGTGGGGACTTTTGTGGGGACCGCACCCAAGAATGGGCTAATCCGGCTTCGGGCCGAATAGCTCAAACTCACGTTGATCGAACTTCCTTTTCTCGGCTCGGCTCGCGTCCGCGTCAGACGGATCTGCTATGTCCGCGTCAGACGGATCTGCTATGTCGTTTGCCAACTCTTCGTTCGTTGCCAGATCCACAATGAAGCGGTGTGAGAGGCCCTTCGATATGGGCTTCGATATGGCGCCAACCCGGGCGATGCAAGTGTTGAGCTTGGCGTTGTATGCGAATCGCGAAGCGAGCGGGAATCCCCCGCTCCCACGAATATCGCGCGCGAAGTCGGCATCGAAACGCCGGCCCAGTTCCGCACACTTCAACTTCAAATCGCGCAATTCCCGTGTCGTCTGTTGCCCCCGCAATCCTACCTGTTGATTACTGGACCGGGAGCAGCCCCGTTCATTAGGGTGAGGATCGGAAGCAGACTCAACGATAGAATTCGGCGCCTCATAGGTTTCCTGATTCTACCGCCCGCTGCTCTTGTTCACAATCGCTTCGAGCGCCCGCCGCTTCGCTTCCATGCGGATATGGGAGTGGTGCTTCAACATTTGCTTCGAGACGTGTCCGGCAATGTCCCGGATGGTTTCGTCACCCGCGCCGCTTTCGGCCAGGTCGGTAATCAGGGTGTGCCGGTTATCGTGCCACCGCCCCGTTACTTTCGCTTTCGCCTTCACGTTGTTCCATGAAGTCTTGAGCGTAACCATCGGCTTTGTGGGATCAAGCGGCCTCTTCTGTCCGGTTGCTGGCGTGCCGATCCGCGCCGGGAAGACGTACCATTCCGGCTTGATGGTGTGGAATCGCTTGGTGTACCACTTCGAGTACTCCACCATCGCTTCCAGCAAATCGGAGTTCAGGGGGATAGCCCGGCCCTCGCCGGCTTCGGTCTTGCTATCCCCCACGGTCAGATACGCCTTGAACAGATCCATCCGGCCCCACTGAAGACCGCGAATCTCCGCATCCCGCATCCCCGCGTTGAGTGCCAGCATCAGCGCCGGGTAGATCGCAGGGGACCAAGACGTCCGCCCTCCGATGGGACCTTGACACAGGGCCTCGGCCTCCCGCTTATCTCACGACCGCGTCATTGCAGCTGTCAAGCAGATGTAACGGACCGCGATATTCCCCGTCGATTCTCTCAGATTGAGTTCGTCGGCTTCCGGCTGGTTTCTCAGATTCTTTCCGGCTTCCGCGGTGGGATAGGATACTCTCCTGCGTGGGCAGGCCGTGTATCCCTGCCGGGCTGAGCCTTTCCCTCTGCCCGGATTGTCTGAGAACGGTCCTCGCCGTCAAGGGTTCGCTGCGCCGCGCCAAAAACAGGCGCGCCCTTGACGGCTGCGGGCCGTTCTGAAGAACCCTTCCTGACA
>JACOTZ010000034.1 GCA_016178155.1 Acidobacteriota bacterium | reverse complement strand
GCAGGGCGGGCTTCGGCAGATGCGAAATGCTGGAGGCGCCGAATTCGCCCCAGCGTGTCATCCGGACTGAGGCTTAGGCCGGGAGGCGCTTTAAGTTGGCGGGCCGGAGCGCGAGCTGATGCGCGTGGCTGCAAGGCGCCGGATGGCGGCAATCCCGGCGGCGGGGCCGAGGGCAAGCACCGGAAAGGCCCAGGGCCAGCCGGCGAGTTGTCCGATCAGCGGAATCGCCTGGATGGTCACCGAAGTCAGGAGAAATCCCAGCGAGGTCTGAAGCATCAGCGCCGTACCGACGGCGTGGCGCGGCGCCACTTCGGTGACGAGTGCGCTGAACTGGGCCGAGTCAGCGACGACGAAAAAGCCCCACGCCCAGGCGACGGCGGCCACCAGCCCGGGATTGCGGCCGAACAGAAGGCCGATCACCAGGGAACAGAATCCGCTTGCGGCCATGGCCTGAATCACGAGCCGTTCCCGTCCGCTCCTGTCGGCCGCCCAGCCACCCCAGATGCAGCCAAGGCCGCCGGCAGCGATTGCGCCGAATGCGAGCGCATCTGTCTCGACGGCGGCCGGCGACGATCCTTGGTAGGCTGCCGCGCTTGCCGCGAGAAACACAGGGATCCAGGTCCACATGGCATAGAGCTCCCACATGTGGCCGAGGTAGCCGGCGGTCGCCAATCGCGTCCGGCGGTGACGCATGACCGTGGCGACCAGCGCCCAGGAGAATGGCCGCCGCTCGAATTCATGGGGACCATCGTAGTAGCCCAGCATGACGAGAAGACCCGCCAGCATGGTGCTTGCGGAGGCCGTGAACATGACGTCACGGGCGTCCACGGCGCCGAGCGCCTTCACCAGGTACGGTGTCGCTTTGCCGACGGTGAGCGCTCCGACGACGGTTCCGATCGCCAAGCCTCGCTGCCGGCGAAACCATGTTGCGGCCATTTTCATTGCCGGCGGATAGACGCCAGCCAGAAAGAAACCGGTGAGGAAGCGGAGCACCAGGGCGGCTCCAAAACCGGGAGCGGCCAACAGTCCCGCGTTCGCGAAACCGGCCAAGAAGGCCGAGGCCGCGAAATAGCGCCCGGCGGGAAAGATGTCGGCGAGGTTCAAGATCGACGCTATCGCCGTACCCGCCACAAAACCGAACTGCACGACCGTGGTCAGCAGCGCCGCCTGTCCAGCGTCCAGACTCCACGCGGCCTGTAACTGCCCGGAGATGGCGTTCGCGGTAAACCAGGACGACATCCCGAGCAGCTCGGCCAACGCGACCAGTCCCAGCATTCCCCAGCGCCGCCAGTCTCTATCGGCCATTTGCCCTCCGAGTCATGACAACATACAAGGGATTCGGTCCTGGTTCAGCGTGAAATGGAGAGGGAGCGCTGTCCGCCCCGAGGGCGGGGATTTTAAAAGCATTCGGGTCTACCTTCCGGAGGGGCGGAGAAGGGAGGGTTCCGGGCTCCGTTCGTCGTCTCGATGAGCCCGCATTGCCAGCTTCGTTTCGCCGGGCAAGGCCATTGTGGCTCCGCCGCATCCTGTTCTCAGCGCATTATCCGCCACCGTCGCCGTGGCGGGACAGCGGTATAATCGGCGCACGTACGGCATGAGAGGGGGTCCATGTTTTCCTGTAAGTATCCCAGCGGAATTCGCGTGCTACTGTATGCGTGCGTTCTTGGCAAGGCCCTGAGTGCCCAGGTCCCCGCGAAAGTGGATTTTGCCCGGGATGTGCAACCGATCTTGCGCAATCACTGCCTGGAGTGCCATGGACCTTCCCAACAAATGCGCGGACTTCGTCTCGACCGGCGCAGGGACGCGATGCCGAACCGGGTGGGCGCGAATGGCGCACGTATCGTTGCCGGCGATAGCGCCCGGAGTCTCCTTTTTCGCCGTGTGACTGCGACGCAGCCCGCCCTGCGAATGCCGCCGACGGAGCCCCTGCCGCCGGAGCAGGTCAACGTTCTCAAGGCCTGGATCGACCAGGGCGCTGACTGGCCGGACGAGTTGTCGGGCGATCGGGACCCGGCACCGCCAAATCGCGCCGTCGTCAGCATGATGAATGCCCTGCGCAACGGCGATCGCGAGGAGTTCAGCCGCGTGCTGCGCGAGAATCCCGACGCCGTGAATGCGAAAGGACAAAACGGCTGGACACCGATCATGTATGCAGCACTATACGGCGATGGCGAAACGATCCGCCTGCTGCTGGACAAGGGCGGGGACCCGAATGCGCAGAACGGCGCCGGTGGAACCGTCCTGATGTATGCCACCGACGACGAGGAAAAGACGAGGTTGTTGCTCGACCACGGAGCCAATCCAAACCTGCGCTCTGGTGAAGGACGGACCGCTCTTCTGATAGCTGTTGGACGGCCGCGATCCTATTCGGTAGTGAAGATTTTGCTGGACAAAGGCGCCGACGCGAGCGTCCGGCTTCCGGATGGACGCGGCGCCCTGGTTCTGGCCGTGGGAGCGCGCGAACCGGACCTGCTGCAACTGCTGCTCGACCACGGCGTCGCGAGGAAACCGGTTGCTCTCGGCCCTTCCTTGTTGGAGTGCCCGGCGTGTTTCGACCTGTTGCTCAAGTTCGCGGATCCCGGTGACCTTACCGGCGCTTTGCAGGGGGCGGTTCGGGCGGGCGATCTCCCCCGCATCAAGATGCTGCTCGACCGGGGCGCTCGACCTGGCGCCAATCTGCTGCAGGTAGTCGCCGTTTCTTCTGCAAAAATTCCATTGGAAACCATCAGAAGTTTGATCCGGGGCGGCGCCAACGTGAACGCGAAAACATCCGCGGGTTTAAGCATGCTCGACTTCGCAAAGAGGCAGGGTAACGGCGCGCTGGTGGAGGCGTTGACGGAGGCAGGCGTTCGCGGTGAAAACCGCGCGCCCTTGCAGCTACGGCGAAAACCGGCCCCCTCGGCTCGAGCCGCGGTCGAGAGAATTATTCTGGCGCTGCAGCGGGCCGACGTGGCCTTCCTGCAGAGGGCCGGCTGCGTCTCCTGCCACAACAATTCATTAACGGCAATGACGATTGCCTCCGCGCGCGCCAAGGGCGTGAGGGTTAACGAGCAGACCGCGAAGGACCAGTTGCGGAAGATCGCCGCGTTCCTGCAAGAGAACGCCGAGCGCGCGCTGGAGAACGAAGGCATTCCGGGCGGAGTCGATACGGTCAGCTACATCCTGTTGGGGATGGCCGCCGAGGGATATCCGAGCGACCCGATCACCGACGTCTGGGCGCGGTACTTGAAGAACAATCAATCTCCGGATGGCCGGTGGAGATGTATCGCCTTGCGGCCTCCACTCGAGTCGAGTGACTTCGAAGTAACGGCGGCCACGATCCGATCCGTGAGGACCTACGGCCCGAAGAGCCGGAAGGCGGATTACGCCAAGGCCGTGGAGCGTGCGGTTCAATGGCTCGAGACCGCGAAGCCGGCCAGCACGGAGGACCTTACTTTCAAGATCCTGGGCTTGATCTGGGGCGGGGGGAGCCCGGCGGCAATCCGCACAGCCGCCCGGGAACTGCTGGCGCTGCAAGGGACTGACGGAGGTTGGAGCCAGCTCAAAACGCTGGCGGCCGATGCGTATGCGACGGGGCAGGCTCTGGTGGCGCTGCGGGAGGCGCGCGCGATTGCGATCGATAGTCTGGCGTACCAGCGCGGCATCCGGTATTTGTTAAACTCGCAACTCGAAGACGGATCCTGGCACGTCGCGACGCGGGCGCAGGCCATCCAGCCATACTTTGACAGCGACTTTCCGCACGGCCAGGATCAGTTCATTTCCGCCGCGGCGAGCAACTGGGCATCGATGGCGTTGATCAGCGGTATCCACTGACCGCTCACGTGGCGAACGCACTCGTGCGTGCCGCGTCGAGACTCGTATCGACGCGGCCGAGAGTGCCAATCCTCGAACAAGGCGTGTTGTTGCGAAAGGCCCCCGTCCAGATCGGTGGCAAGCCGGAGACGATCCGTGACCGCATTCTGTCCAGATAGCCGTTCGGGAGTATCCGCAGGCCGTGCACGCTGTTGAAGTCCGTTGCTCCCCGAGCATTCTCCCCGACGACGACTTCGGATCGCCACCCCTACGACATAAGGTCAAACCGCTCGCGCCGCTTCAGGGGGTTGGCCCGCGAACGACTCGCAGGAAACGTTCGGGCGCCAGTTTACGAACGCGCCGTTTGGACTTTCCTTCCACCTCGGTGACCGGCAAGAAGAACGGGTACTTGGGATGCACCCAACGAGTGTGGTCCGGCGATGGCCCGCCCATGTCTCGATCGGCCATTTGCCCTCCGAGTCACTACAACAGACTCAGGGGTTGAAATCCGGTCGTGCACGGTGTATGTTGTGATTTTGCTCGGAAGGAGGGCTCATGGCGTATCAAGTGGAAGGTAAGCTCCTGGAAGTCTGCACCTGCAAGATCCTGTGCCCGTGTTGGGTAGGCGAAGATCCTGACAATGGCACCTGCGACGGCCTGCTGGTCTGGCAGGTCGAAAAGGGCACAGTGGATGGTGTCGACGTGGGGGGACGCATTCTCGCGATCCTCTGTCACATTCCCGGCAACATTCTGAAGGGCAACTGGAACGTCCGAATTTACGTGGATGACAAGGCAAGTTCGAAGCAAAAAGATGCCATCTTGAATGTGTGGAGCGGCAAACTCGGCGGTCCGATCGCGGACCTGGCGAAGCTGATCGGCAAGATCGATTCCGTCGAGGACGTTCCGATTACGTTCAACGTGAAAGGAGTGGACGGCAACCTCAGGATCGGGTCGGCGGTGGAGGCATCCCTGGAGGCTTATCGCGGGGCCACGGGGGAGCCCACGGCCATGCACGACACGATCTTCACCACTATTCCCGGGTCGCCGGCCTTTGTGGGCAAGGCCAATTCCTACAAGGCGCACGCGCCGGGTTTCAATATCGATCTGAAGGGCCATAACGCGGTCTCCGGCGCGTTCCGATTTACCGGCTGATTCGCCGGCAGGGCCGCGCAAAGCTCGATGCTGTCTCCTCTCATTCCACGTGTGCCCGTTGCCGAGCGGGCCGCTCTCGTCGCGTGTATCGCACTGCTGGCGGGCGCGGCCTGGCTCGGTCTGGGCTTTTCCACGGACTCGCGGCTCTTTCATCTGCATCACCTCGACCCGGGGACGACCGCGTCCTTTTCGTTTCTCCTGTATTTCGTCGTGAGTTGGACGGTGATGACGGTGGCGATGATGCTGCCGTCAACAATGCCGGTGCTCGCCACGCTGCACGCTTTTGCGGCCGATCGTTCCAATCGAGTGTCGTTGCTTGGCCTCTCGATCCTGGGCTACCTGCTTGCCTGGGCCGCGTTCGGCGGTCTCGTCTACGCTGCTTTTCTGCTGCTGAAATCGTTCGTACTCAACGGCACTTGGCCGTGGGCGCGGGCGCTTCCAGGCGGAGCGCTGCTGCTGCTCATGGCCGGAGCGTTTCAATTCAGCTCCTTCAAGCACAAGTGCCTCGAGAAATGCCGCTCGCCGTTCAGTTTTGTGATGGAGCACTGGCGAGGGGAACAGGAGCGATGGCAAGCGTTTCGCCTCGGGGTGGACCACGGCGTGTTCTGCGTCGGGTGCTGCTGGGCGCTGATGCTGCTGATGTTCGCGGTCGGAGCAGGCAGCTTGCTATGGATGATGGTTCTGGCGATCGTGATGGCGGTGGAGAAAACGCTCCCCTGGGGCCGGCGTCTGAGCGCGCCGACCGGCCTGGCGCTGCTGGCATGGGGTGGGATCGCGATCCTGACGTGAGTTGTGTCGCGCCGCTCGCGCGCCGGCGATAATCGAGACCCTTGGCGGGCTCGCGTCCGTGCATACCGGCTGCTAACCGAGGTTCGGCACCACCACTCCCTGACGGTCGTGGCTCAGAACGCTTCCGCTGATTTGACGGCACTTACTGAGCCGCGCGCGTCAGCAAGCGGTTCGAAATCCTGTCGGTGACGAACTTCGGCTAACGCGCGCGGCTCGGCCGCGCCGCGCTCATTCATCGTTATCGCCGGGGGCGCCAGCCAGGACGGGCGGCGGGCGAGTGGCCGCCAGCCCCGCGGCGGCGGCTAAAATCGCCGCGACGGTCACCGCAATCATAGGGATGAGGAAGCTTCCCGTCGCCTGCGTCACCTTGCCGACGGCCCACATCGCCAGCGCGCCGGCGAGCGATCCCGAGCCACCGAGCAGTCCCGCCGCGGTCGCGATACGGGTTGCGGAAACTTCCTGCGCCATCGTCAGATACACTGCGATCCACGCTCCGGCGCCGAAATTCACGGCCGTCAGCACCGCAAGCGCAGCGTTCAGACTGGCCACGAGCGGGACCGCGGCTGCCAGGCCGAGCAGGCCGGTGGCGGCGAGGAATACGATGCGGCGTGACGCGCCGACGCTCCATCCCACCCGCGCCAGCCAGATCGCGGCCGTGCCCGCGGCCAGATAACCTGCATCGAGGCCCAGGTAAATCGCAGTCAGAATCCAGCCCAGTTGTTCGCCCCCGGCAGGCACTCCGCGCTGCTGCACGAAATAGGTGGGCAGCCAGTTGAGGTTGAAGTACAGGCACGGGTTGACCAGGATGGTGACCGCAAACACTTTCCAGAACCGCGGCTCCGACAGGATCTCGCGATAGCCGTGCCGGCCCGCATGAAGCACGGATTCCGGCGAATCACGCCAGAGCGGCCGCAGCACCCCGGCCGCCGTAAACGCGGCCCAGAGCGCGAACCACAGCGCTCCGAGCGCCCCCACGGCGACGAACGCCATCCGCCACCCGAAGGAGCGCGCGATCGCGAGGATCAGCAGCGGCGCGACCAGCGCGCCGACGCTGGTGCCGCTGGTGAAAATGCCGTTGCCGAGGGCGCGCTCCTGCGGCGGCAGCGCGCGCGCCACGATGCGCATGGCGGCCGGCCAGTTCGCCGATTCAGCGACACCGAGGAGCAGCCGAAATCCCAGCAGCCCGGCGAATCCGGCCGCCATTGCCGTGCCTGAAGCCACCGCCGACCAGGCCAGAACCGCTCCGCCGTATGCCCAACGCAGGTTCAGCCGGTCGAGCAGCGCGCCCACCGCGAACTGCGACAGCGTGTACGCATAATAAAAGACCGAAAACAGCACGCCGAGATCCGCATTGTCCAGCCCCATGTCGCGCTGGATGATGGGCGCCAGAATACTGAGCGTCTGCCGGTCGAGGTAGTTCAGCGTGGTCGCGAGAAACAGCAGAACGCAGAGAAGCCACTTACGCGGGCCGGTGAGCATGCCTGAATGCAGCATTGTAGTCGATCGGCGTGCAAGAGACGGTCCCGGGTCTGGAGCGGCTTGACAACCGCTCCTTCAGGGTCGCGGCTCAAGCGGATGCGGGACGGGACGCGGGCGGGTTGTCGAGAAGCGCTCGCGCCGTCATACGGCGCGCACCATCGACAGCAGCCGCGCGGGATTCGCCTGCATCATCTGGCGGATTTGATCGGCCGGGAAGCCGTCGGCTCGCAGGCGCCCGGCGTAGACGCGCAAGCCTTCGACGGGAGCCGGTGTGTCGGGCTGGCCGAGATCGCTTGCGAGCACCGTGCTCTCGGGTCCCACGGCGGCGATCGCGTCCTCGATGGTCCGGAACGGCGTAAATCCACAGCGATGCGTGGTGGAGACGAAGCAACGCTCGAAGAACACGCCGCCGAGCGCGGCGAGCTCTCGCTGCAGCTCGATCGGGTAGAGCGTGCCCGACCACTCCGGGTGTGTCACGAGCACCTGGATGCCGAGCGCCCGTGCGCGCCGGATCAGCGGCGCCGCCTCGTCCGGACCGAGGTGGCCCGTACCCAGGATGCAGCCGCTCCCGGCCAGCGCCTGGAGAATCTCTTCGGCTTCCGGGACGAGCGCGCCGTCGCCGTCGAGCACCTGAATGCCGCCTGACTGCGCCTGGTGGCGGCGGTGATTCGCCGCCGAGCGGGTGGGCATCCAGATCTCCTTGGCGCCGAGACGGATCGCTGTACGCACCGCCTTCGGGTTGAGACCGCCGACGGTCTCGTTCAGCACCAGCCCGCCGAAGATGCAAACATCGTGCACCACTTGGGACACGAGCCAGGCGCGTTCCACGGTCGAGAACTGGTGATTCTTCAGCAGCAGGCCGGCCATGCCCGCCCCGGCCGCTTCCCGCGCGAGCTCGAGATCATCGTAGCGGCGCGGGTCAATGTCCGGCGCGCTGTGGACGTGCAGGTCAATGGCGCCTTCGAGATAGTCGGGCGGGTGCATGTCCTTCTATTGTGCCGCCCGCGCGCCGGCTTGCGGCATCGGAATGCGGCTCGAGCGGCAGGTTGCGCCCTTCGGGGCGAAAGGGATAGAGTGGTGCGGTAAGGAGGAGGAACTCGATGCGCCGCAGGACATTCTTTGGAAGCGCCGCTGCCGCGGGATTGGCCGCCGCCGCACCCGCGCCGGAGCCGGGGAAGCTCAACGCCGGGGACATTCCGAAGCGGAAGTTCGGCAAGACGGGAGAGATGCTGACCATCGTGGGCCCGGCGGGCGGGCGGTTCCCGATGATCAGCTTCGACGAAGCCAAGGCCATCATCCGGCGCGCCTACGATCTCGGGATCACCTACTACGACAATGCGCGCCTGTACTGGGGCGGGCGCTCGGAAGAGGTGTACGGCGCCGTGCTGCCGCCGTTCCGCAAGAAAGTCTTTATCACCACCAAGTGCCACAAGTACACGAAGCAGGAAGCCGAGCAGTGTCTGGACGCGTCGCTGAAGGCGCTGAAGACCGACTACATCGATTTGTGGCAGGTGCACCAGGTGGGCGAGATGTCGGAGGTGGAGCAGGTCTTCGGCCCGAACGGATCGCTCGAGGTGTTTGAGAAGGCGAAGAAGGCGGGCAAGTGCCGGTTCATCGGCTTCACGGGTCACCGGGATCCTTACGTGCACCTGGAGATGTTGAAGCGGTACGACAAATGGGACACCATCCTGATGCCGCTCAACGCGGCCGACCCCGGGTATCTCAGCTTCGAGAAGCTGGTGCTGCCGATCGCGGTGGAGCGCGGGATGGGCATCCAGGCGATGAAGACGACGGCCAACTCGCGCATTCTGCACTCCGTCACCCTGAAGGACTGCCTGCACTACGTCATGAGCCTGCCGGTCCACGTGCTCGCGCTGGGCGCGACCACGATCGGGCAGATCGAAGACGACGTGCGAATGGCGCAGCAATTCCAGCCGATGACGCCGGACGAGATGACAAAGCTGCGCGCGCGGGCCGCGAAACTGGGCGGGCCCGAGGTGGAGAACTGGAAGCGCAACACGCAGCGGGCGTCGGCCCCGGTGTATCGGGACGGGGTCTTGGCATAGCCGGACTTCCGCCGGCCCGGTGACACGTTGATTGAACGTGTACGTCGATGCCATGGATGCCAGGGACTTGAGGCCCGCTGAGCTTCGCAAAATGCAGTGACAAACCGCTGCCTCACGGTCGCGGCCCGGAGTGCCCGAGGCAGGAGGGCGTCTTACACCGCCGGACCGGCTGGTACCGCGGCTCTTTGGTTTGCGGCCACCGGCCTGTGCGCGGCAGCAACGATTTCCGGACGGGTGACGGGGCACGACGGCCGGCCGCTGCCGGCGGCCCATGTTGCGCTGCGATGGCCCTCGGGACCGGCTGAGCCGCTGCTCATTACCGCGGCTGCGGCGGACGGAAGCTTCCGGCTGGCTACGACGCGGACCGGCCTTTTTCTCCTGCGGCTCACGGGCGTCCATCACCAGTGCCGCGACGTGCCGGTGCTGCTCGAGGGCGATGCCGAGCTGCGGCTGGCGGTGAGGCTCGCGACCGTGCGCTATCGCAGCGATCCTCGCCCGCGGGTGGTGGTGAAAGGCCGCTCGAGCGTGCTCGATCCGATGGCGGACGGGACCTTCGCGATCGAGCTCGCCGCGGACGAGCGCGTCGTCTACCAGATCGAGGGTGTCGCCGATGGCCCGGTAAACGGCACGGTGTCGGCGGGCTTCGAATTCGACGGCGACCGGGCGTATCGCTCCGTGCTGGCGGCGTGCGAGGGGGCGGTGCGGATCGTGTTCGATCCGAAGCAGGTGGTCGAATCGCAGCGGCCTGGGGAAGTGGAGTTGGACGGCCCGGCCGAGTGGCGCCGGGTGGTGGACGCGCTCGCGGGCGAGCCGCGCGGCGGCGGAGATGCGGCCGGGCGGGTCGCGGAGGCATTGTGGATCCGGTATCTCGAAGCCGGCGGCCGCGATCCCGCGCAGATCCGGCGCGCCTTGGTGTCGATTCCGCCGGATTCGCCATTGTGGTGGTGGAAACCGTGGCTCGCGCCGGCGGCAGTCAAAGCGCTCGGCGGGCCGGAAAAGCTGCGCGGCTACGCGCACGAGGTGATGGCGCGGCTGCCGCACCAGGAGATGCAGGCGGCGGCCTTGTGGGAAATCGTAAGCTCGGCCGGCCAGCGCGGCGATTTCGACGAGGCGCAGGAGTACCTCGAACTGGCGGGACGGCTTTTGCCCGAGCACCCGCGCACGAAAGAAATGCGGTCGCGCTTCAGCCGCAGCCGCCGCATTCTGCCGGGCTTTGAGGCGCCGCCGTTCGACCTGGCGAGCATCGAGGACGGCCGGCGGATCTCGAGGGACGCACTGCGCGGCAGGCCCTACCTCCTGGATTTCTGGGCGACCTGGTGCGCGCCCTGCATTGCCGCGATGCCCGGGTTGCACGAGTTGTACCGCCGCTATCGGAGCCTGGGATTTGAGATCGTGAGCGTGTCGGCTGATGAGGGAGTGCGGGAGGTCGCGCGCTTCCGCCGGGAGCGGTGGCCGATGCCGTGGTTCAACGCGATCGACCGGGAGGGACCCGGGTCGGCGCTGCGGCGTGCCTTCGATGTGACGGTGCTGCCGAGGTCGGTACTGGTGGCGCGCGACGGTAAGGTGGTTGCGACGGACTTGACGGGAAAGGCGCTGGAGACGGCGGTGCGAGCGGCGGCGGGAGCGAGGTGAGCGATGATGCGTTGGGCACTGGCATTCCTGATCGTGGCGGCGACGAGGGGAGAGACCCCGGTCGCATATCGGCTGGCCGATCAGATGACGGTCCAGGATCGGCTGGGTTCATTTGCGAGGGATAACAGGGTTCGGGGCGAAAGAATCTCCCTGTTGTTCGAGAAGGCGGGCTGCACCGATCTCCAACGCCAGAAGGTACGCTCGCTGCCCAACGTGATCTGCACGCTCGCGGGCGGCGGCAGCGATCGGATCGTGGTCGGCGCTCATTACGACAAAGTGAAAACCGGGGAGGGCGCGCTCGATAACTGGTCGGGCGTTGCCCTGCTGCCGAGCCTGTATCAAAGTCTTGCGGGGCGGCGGCGGCGGCTCACGTTCGTCTTCGTGGCGTTCGCGGACGAGGAGAAGGGACTGGTCGGTTCGCGGCGATACGTGAAGGGGCGGGGGAAAGAGGGGATAGCGAGGGTAAAGGCGATGGTCAACCTGGATACTCTGGGGCTGTCGCCCACCAAAGTCTGGGCCAATCGCGCGGACCGGGTGCTGATGGCACTCGCGGCGAACGTCGCCGGCACGCTCGATCTGCCCCTCTCCGGTATGAACGTGGATGGCGCCGGAGACAGTGATTCGCGGCCGTTTTACGAGAAGAAAATCCCGGTGATCGATTTCCACTCAGTGACGCAGGAGACGCTCCCGCTGCTGCATAGCGACAGGGATCAGATGCGGGCCTTGCGCATTGAAGAGTACATGCAGACCTACCGGCTTCTGGCAGGCTTCCTGGCGTACCTGGACGAGACGCTGAACGCCGGTCACAATGCGGGGAAGTAAAGATGAGCGAAGTCGGCATTCAAGGGACCAAAGCCAATGCTCAGTGTGTCGCACCAAGTGTGCGTCCACGGAGACCACTGCGACGCGAACGCAGAACGCTGGCCGGCGGCACGGCACGAACAGGCTCGGGCGCACACCGTCTCATGCAAGGCAGGAGAGCAATTTCAGGAGCCCGAGAGTACAATGAATCGCATCATGCAAAAAGGCAATTTCGCGCTGATCGCCTTTCCGCTCCTCCTCTGCGCTTCGCTGTTGAATGCGCAAACCGGAACCGGCGCAATTCAGGGTATCGTCAAAGACTCGACCGGCGCGTCCATTCCCGGCGCCAAGGTCGTTATCCTCCAGACGCAGACGGCGCGCGAGTACTCGACCGTCTCGAATCAGGTCGGATTCTACATCACGCCCTCGATTCAGCCCGGCAATTATCGCGTGACCGTGGAGGCTCCGGGCATGCAGACCTGGCAGGGCGAGTTGCTGCTCCAGGCCGGACAGACGGCCGTGGTGGACCCGGTCATGAACGTGGGCGCCACGGTCACGGAGATCACGGTGGCGGGCGACGTCACGCCTCTTGTGACCACCACGAGCCCCACGCTGGGCAACGTGGTTGAGCGCGCGCGCATCGAGCAACTGCCGCTGAACGGCCGCTTCTTTCAGGTGCTGGTGCAGCGCACAACGCCCGGCCTCGAAGGATCGTCCGGCAGCCCGCGCGTGTACGGACTGCGGCCGACCTCGATGGAGTTTCTCCAGGACGGCGCCGTGCTGACCAACCGCGACACCGGCGAGTTGTCCGGCCGGCCGCCCGGCATCGATACCATCGAAGAGTTCAGCGTCGAGACCAACAACTCTTCGGCGAAAATGAACCGCCCCGCGACTACCATCGTCACCACCAAGGCGGGCACGAACCAGATTCACGGAGCGCTGTTTGAAACGCACCGCAACAGCGCCATCGGCGTGGCTCGCCGCCGGCAGGACTTCTACGAAAAGCCGCCGCACCTCGTGCGCAACGAGTTCGGCGCGTCGCTCGGCGCGCCCGTGTATCTGCCGAAGCTCTACAACGGCCGCAACCGCACCTTCTTCTTCTTCGGCTACGAGGCGTACCGCAACCTGTCGGCCACCACCACCAGCACCACCATGCCGACCATGGCCATGCGCCAGGGCGATTTCAGTGGCCTCGTCGACGGCGCCGGCCGCGCGTATACCCTCTACGATCCATGGACCACGGACGCTCGCTGGCAGCGCCAGCCGTTTTCGAATAACGCGATTCCCATCAGCCGCCTCAGCCCGCTCGCCAAGTATTTCTACAGCGTGACTCCGGAGGAGACCCTCGCCGCCAATCCGCTGGTCTCTGCCAACTATTTCGGACCAGCGGTCTCCAACCGGCTCGATCATACCGAAACCTTCCGCATCGACCATCGCCTCTCCGACAACGACCAGTTGTTCGCGCGGTTCACGCACGGCAACCGCTGGGCCAAGAACCGCTCGGGCGCGAACGGTTCGCCGGTGATGCTCGACCAAGCGGGCAACGTGACCTTCCGTCCGATTCGCGACGACAGCGGCGTATTCTCCTGGACCCACACGTTTTCGCCGACCTTCTTCAGCGAGACGCTGGTCACGGGATCGAACGAAGACCTGTTCATCTTCGTGGGCACGGACGATATCAACCACGCCGACCGCCTCGGCATGCCGAACCCCTTCAATGAAACCGGCCTTCCGAACTTCAGCGGCACCGGCTTCGGCATGGTCTACTCCTACGCCGACAACAAGCGCAACAACATCACCCAGATCTTCAACGTCGACGAGAACCTGACGAAAATCGTGGGCCGGCACCAGCTTCAGTTCGGCGGGCGCTTCCGGCACGAGCGCCTGAGCGTCCTGCCGGACCAGCAGCAGGTCCAGGGGAGTCACAGCTTCTCGAGCCTGGGCACGGGCCGGTATGATCCGGCATCCGGATCGACCTATTCCGCCGTGCCCCGTACCGGCCACGAGAGCGCCAGCCTGTTTCTCGGCCTCATGGGATCGTACTCGGCCCAGTTTGTGCGCAAGTGGTACTATCTGACGGCCCGCGAGTACGCGCTCTACGTTCAGGACAACTTCAAGGTGAATTCGCGGCTGACCTTGAACTACGGCCTGCGCTGGGAGTTCTATCCGGCCATTCGCGAGCGCGACAACATCCTGACCGGCTTCGACTTGAAATCGAAGTCGATCATTAACGGCGTGCCGCTCGAACGGATGTACGAGCTGGGAGTGACGACGCCTGAGATCGTCGCCAACTTCACGCGCATCGGCGTGAACTTCATCACTCCGGACCAGGCCGGCTTACCCGACACCATGATGCACTCGAACCCGTACGACTTCGGGCCGCGCGCGGGTTTCGCTTACCGCTTCAGTCCGGGCGCGCGCTCCACCGTGTTGCGCGGCGGCTATGCCCTCTACGGCTTCCCCATTCCGTTGCGCACGTTCAACGCCCGCATGCGGAGCAATGCGCCCACCAACGCGCGCTTCACGCAATCGTTTACGAGCGCGGCCCAGAGCCCAGACGGCCTGCCGAACTATCTCCTGCGCTCGGTCCCCACCGTGGTCGCGGGCGTCAACAGCCGTGACGTGCTCGATATCAGCCAGCCCGGAGGCGTCAGCCGGGGATCGTTCCGCACCAGCTTCTTCGATCCCAACCAGCCCACCACGCGCGCTCATGAATGGAACCTGACGATCGAGCGCGAGCTTTTCGACAACACCGTGGCCCGCGCCGGCTACGTCGGGACGCATGGCAGCCGCCTCGACCAGTTCTACACCTTCAATCAGGCGCCGAACAGCTACGTCTGGTTCGTGAACACCGGGCGTCCTTTGCCGAGCGGCGAATTCTCCGGTGTGGCGCGACGGAACGTCGACCAGGTCACGTATGGAGATCTCGAACAATACCGCAAGACCGGCTGGTCGAATTTCAACGGGCTGCAGCTCGAGATCCAGCGGCGGTACTCGAAAGGCTACGGCTTCCAGTTGTTCTATGTCCTGAGCAACTCGTTCCGCGCCGGCGGCAACGGCTGGAGCTCAGACTTCGTGCAGGAGACGAACGTCTTCCTCGATGGCGCGGTGCCGGCGGACCTGGACGCGCGCAACCGCTTCCTGAACTACCGCCGCGACCCCGACATCCCGAAGCACCGGATGCACTGGAACTGGATCGCCGACCTGCCGTTCGGACAAGGCAAGTGGCTCGGACGGAACGCCGGCGGCGTGCTCGACCGCTTCATCGGCGGCTGGCAGATCGCCGGCTTTGGCACCGTTCGCAGTAATTACTTCACCCTGCCCACCAACAACTGGGGTCAGGTCGGCAACGTGGAAATCTACGGCAAGCAGTACCCCATCGAGGACTGCCGCAGCGGCCGCTGCATCCCGGGCTATCTCTGGTACAACGGCTACATCCCCGCGAACCGGATCAACAGCCATGACGCCCAGGGCCGTCCCAGCGGAGTCATGGGGGTGCCCGAGAGCTATCGGCCCGCCTCCCAGCCGGTGATTCCGATTCCCAAGGACGGCGGCAGTCGCAGCGACCCGCTGTTCGCGTTCTACGACACGAATACAGTCTTTGTGCGGCTGAACAACGGCGCCGAGCAGCGGGTCGCGATGGACACCGGGCTGCACCCCTGGCGCAACCAGTTCGTGCCGGGGCCGCGGAGCTGGGGGCTCGACGCCTCGCTGTTCAAAGCGGTGCGCATCACCGAACGGGTGGCCGCCCGCTTCAACGCCGACTTCTTCAATGTGCTGAACAGGCCCGGTCTGCCCCAGCCCAACTCCGGCACGGGGATCATCAGCCTGCAGAACTCGGCCGATTCCGCGCGCCAGTTGCAACTGACGCTACGGGTAACCTGGTAGGCGGCGGAGCTCAGAGGGCAGGGACGGTACGTACTCATCGATGAAGGCGCAGCCTGCATCGAGGCAGGAGGCGCATCCGCGGCCCAAACGCAGGGCATTCGACCACCGGAAATCTGCCATGGCCTCGTTCCTGTACGGCATGAACCTGGTTTCCCGGCCGATCAGCGCGGCCTGCAGCGCGCAGCGAATCGCTTCCTTGCCGCCGCATCTTGTTGCTAGTTGATGTAAGCGGTCCGAGCGCGTCACCAGGACCGGTGAACTCCTCTCGCTCCTGTTGTTCACGGCGCTCGAGAGCCGGCCTAGTGCGGTATTCCAGCGGCGCGCCGCCCAGTTCCGACGCAGGCGTTCGGCAGGTTTCACTCAACCTCTCGAAGCTCTCGGAGAAGCAGAGCGTGACCGTCCTCCTCATTTCGGGTACGCCAGCACGAAATGGCACATGGAGCCCCTTCGCCGGCGTATGAAGGCGAAAGATGCGGGAGGGAAATGCGGCCGTCCTGTTAGAGATTCTGTGTGGGCGGCTCATACACTGTCGATATGGAAGCGTGAAGATGCGTCGTCATGGCCTTGACTTTCCAGGCCGTGCCCACCGGGTTGCTTTCCTGGCGCTTGCGTTGCTCGTAGGTTTTGCCGCACTCGCATGGTGGATGATACTTCATTCTTCGGTCCCCGCGCGCAGGGCGAGACCCTTTCGCGTGGGCTTCCAATCGTCGCCGCCCGAGCAATTTGTAAGCAAGGATGGAGGCCCGGCCGGGCCCGCCATTGAAGTCTTCGCAGAGGCAGCCCGCCGCCGGAACGTCCCCATTATTTGGGTCCACGCGCCCGACGGTCCCGAACCGAGCCTCCGAACCGGCAGAGTCGACCTTTGGCCACTCCTCGGCGACCTGCCGGAACGACGGCAGTTCCTGCATATCACTGACCCTTGGATGGCGGTCAGTTTCTGGTTGGTATCTCGCGAGTCATCGCCGGTAAAATCTGTCGAGGACACGCAAGGCCGGATCGTCGCCCACGGAAGTATCAATCTCGACGTCCGAATGGCGCGCGCCAATTTCCCGGGAGCCCGGCTGTTAGCCCTGCCGCGCTCCATGGACGGGCTGGAGGCGGTCTGCCAAGGTCGCGCTGACGGTGCGCTCATCCCAGGGAGTCACGCGCATTCCACGCTTCTGCGCCAGGTGAAAGCTTGCGCGGATCGCTCCATGAGGTTCTGGCCCGTTCCAAAAGGACAGATCGGATTAGGGGTCGGGGCTTCCCGGATACGACCAGACGCAGCCCAAGCCGCCGAATCAATCCGTGACGGGATTGGGGAGCTTGCGGGCGACGGGACCATCTCGTCCATTTATTTTCGATGGTTTCTGGAACCACGAAACGAGATGATCACGGTCCAGTACCTGCTGGACGCCCAGAGAAGGAACAATTACCTCGCAGGCGGCCTCGCCATTCTTCTGGTCGTGCTGGTATTGCTGGTATGGCAGACCCGCCGTGTTCGCGCGGCACGGCGAACCGCAGAGATCGCCAATCGGGCTAAGAGTGAGTTTCTGGCCAACATGAGTCACGAAATCCGGACCCCGTTGAATGGGGTGATCGGGATGGCTCAACTGGCGATTGAAACCAGTTCGCGGCACGAGCAACTGGAATATCTGGAACTGTTGAAGCGGTCTGGAGACGCCTTGCTCACGGTGGTCAACCACATTCTGGATTTCTCGAAACTTGAAGCCGGGAAATTAAAACTCGAACTCACGCCGTTCGCACTGCGTGATGTCGTGACTCAGGCGCTTCTTTGCGTGGCAATACGAGGGCGTGAAAAAGGACTCGTGCTGACTCATGAGATCTCCGATGACGTGCCTGATCTGCTCGTGGGGGACTCGGGGACGCTGAGGCAGGTACTCCTCAACTTGCTCAGCAACGCGGTGAAGTTCACGGAGCAAGGTGAAGTGGTGTTACGCGTCTGCTTCGAGACGCGCACCGACCAACGTGCACACTTGCGCTTCTCGGTTCGAGATACCGGCATCGGAATTCCCCAGGACCAGCAGGCACGTGTTTTCGAGGCATTCTCACAGGCTGACGGATCGAGTACTCGGAAATACGGCGGGACCGGCCTCGGTCTATCCATTTCGAAGCAACTGGTCGAACTGATGGGTGGACGAATCTGGATTGAAAGCACACCGGCCGGCGGCACCGCTGTGCACTTTACGGCTGTCTTCGACATACAGGGGCAATCTTCGGCCGAGGCCTGCGATGCTTCAGCAGGGCGCAATCTTGAGGGGCTACGCGTCCTCGTCATCGATGGCAACGGCACCACCGGGAGGACGCATCGGGCCTTCTTTGAGAAATGGCGCATGCATTCGGTCGTGGCGCCAACCGGGTCCCTGGCTTTGGAAATGTTGCGCAACGAGCGTTTCGACCTGATTGTAGTTGATCTTGATTCAGTGGGATTCGATGGGTTGGAAACTATCTCTGAGATCCAACGGCATTGTGGAACGGCCCGAATCATCGGGCTCGCCTCGTTTGGCAAGCACAGCGATCGGCCTCACGATCTGAAAGTGGACGCCCGTTTATGGAAACCGATCAGTAGCTTTGATCTGCTGAAAACCATAAAGCACTTGCTCGGCGAGTTGTCCTCCGAACGGCAGCCCGTACACATCGCCAAAGCTGAGGCGACGCTGGCGAAGAGTCTTAATGTCCTGGTGGCAGAGGACAACCCGGTGAACCAGGTCTTGGCGCGCAGGATCCTCGAAAGACAGGGTCACCACGTCACCGTGGTCAGTGACGGGCTCGATGCCGTCGAGAGGTTCGGTAACGAAAGCTTCGATCTGATCCTCATGGATCTCCAGATGCCGGAACTGGATGGAATCAGGGCCACTACGGCGATTCGCGATCTGGAAGCTCGCGAAGGGCGCCGGCGAACACCGATTATCGGCCTCACCGCACGCGCGATGGCTGGAGATCGTGACCGATGTCTGGAAGCCGGTATGACTGGCTATGTATCCAAACCGTTCCACATAGACGAACTTCTCGCCATGATGTCAGCGGTTTGTGCCGAACCGACAAGCGTGGGAAGCCATGGCGCTGAGCCCGCCGCGCGCGGTTAGCCGAAGCGCCTGGGACGTCCGGGAGCCGGCGCCCGGCGGAAGGCCGCAATGAAATCGGCATCCAGTCAAACGGTTTCCGGGCGGTCGTCACAACTGGTCCACTCCCTACAGGCGAATGGATTACCGCCACCCCCCTCAGCGCAAGCCGCTCGAGCTGGTGAGAAATGGGGATTCCAGCGGATCGCGGCTCCTCCCCGCTCGGATGGGCCGCGATCCGGGATCCTACTGGCGGAGGAAGATGGTCGCCGGCAGGCTGCAGGTCTTCTGGCCGCCGATGGTCGAGCAGACCAGCACCTCGGTGCGCATGGCCGGGAGATCGCCCGGCACCGCCAGGTTGATCTGCTGCAGCCCCGGAATACCGGGCGCCGGCCCCGCATAGAGCGGAACCAGAATGCGATCGTGGAGCTTGGCTTCGACGCCATCGCCGGGAATGGGAGGCGGCCCGATTACGCCAAATATTTCCGGCGGCATCACGCCCGTGGCGAAGACCTGAATCACGCTGCCGACGAGCGCGGGCGCCGTGGCGCTGTTGACCGAGTTGTCCTGATTGAGGACACCGGGATTGAAAATGCCGGGTGCGGCATCGGCCAGTGCGACAGTGAAGGGCTGCGAGGCGACACCGTCGACGGTAACCACCACCTGCGCGGTCGCGCGCGTCCCCAGCTCGGCTGGAACCAGCACGTTGATCTGCTGGTCGTTGGCGAACACGACACGCGCCGCCATGCCGTCGAAGGTGACCGAGAGCTCGCGTCCGCTGAACCGGACGCCGTTGATGGTGCCGAAGGATCCACGAACCAGCGGACCGGGACGGAAGGTCGCCGCGTTGGTGACGGCGCGGATCTCGGCGCGGGCAGGCGGCTCGATCGGCCGCGGCGTGATGGTGAGGCTCAGGGGAATCGTGCGCGTCCCCGCCAGGCCCGCATCGATGACAAGCGAGGCTTCGTAGAGGCCGGGCGTCAATGTTCCAGGCGTGAAGTCGAGACGGATGGTGGCATTCCGCGAGCCGCTTTCAGGATCGGCACGCAACCAGCCCGAGCCGCTCCTATAGACAGTGCTCGTGCTCCAGGTCATCAGGCCGCCGCCCTGGTTCACGACGCGGACGTAGCGGACCTGGTAAGCGGAGCCCTGCGGCAGCGTGAGCTGCAGCGGGTCCGGATCGACCAGCAGGCGCGGCAGGTAGGCCGCGTCGCAATCGCGCAGCAGCGTGCAGTCCGGAGGCGGCGGAACCGCCGCGAAGCGTGGCACCGGCGCAGTGGCGGAGGCCGTCGCCACGGTCGAGACCGGGCCAAGGCTCATTTGCATCGTGGTTACCACGGTCTGTTGGACCGCGCCCGCGGGCAATCCGAGGAAGGTCGGAATGGTGGCGAACTCGACGATGGCCGGGTTCGCGCCGACGACCTCGAATACCGCGATACCACTGCCGCCGGCGAGTTCGACCTCGCTGGCGGAGTCGAACGTTGTCGTGGCGGGGCCGACCGGCGGGACCGCTATCAGCGTGCCGCCCGCGCCGTTCGCGTCGGTGCCCCGCACGCGCACCAGCAGGAGCGCGCTGCCCGTGGGACCCACCTGCCCGCCGGAAGGCGGCAGGCCGAAGTCGCCGGCCGACGTGGGCGCAAGCCCGGTCGAGCCGACGATGACGTCGGGGACGAAGAGGCGTGCCGCTGCCGGGAGATTGCCGTAGCGAACCACGATGCGGACGCCGTTGTCGGCGAGCGGTTCCCGCGGGTGGAACGAGTGGGCGAAGCCCTCAGTGATGCGCAGCGTGGCAAAGCCGCTGCCCGCCGCCACCAGGTTCGAGAACGTGATCACGTCCGGCAGCGGAGAGCCCTGCGGCCCGCAGCGCAGAGTGGACAGAACGCTTCCGAACAGGCCGCGCTCGGGCGTGCCTACGGTCAGGAACGTATGCGTGAAATTCAGCAGACCCGTGGGGTTGAACGAGATTGTCGCCGTGAGCGGCTGAAAGAAAGTAGTGTTCGCCTGGTTGACCGCGCCGCGCAGGTTCGAGATGCGGAAAGATACCTTTCCGTCCGCGGGCACTGGAATGGTCAAGCCGTTCCAGAACACGCTGTTCAGACCGCTCGGCTGGGCCGACACATTCGCGGGAACGGGCCCACCGCCGGCATCGATCGTCAGGATCACATCGGCGAAACCCTGGGGCGAGAGCTTGTTCGTGATGTTCGCATTCAGGAATAGGCCCATGTTGCCCGTGAGGCTGCCGTTCGGCGTTCCGGTGCAGCTCGCGAGAATGTCGCCGAGACGTTCGGCGAGCCCTTCGGCGTGCACGAGCGGCGGCACCGACGTGATGCTGCAATTCACGATCGTGGGCGTTTGGGCCACGGCGATGCCCGTCACACAAAAAAAGAAGATAAGAAAAAGGCTGGTGAAACTCCTCATGGAAAAACCCCTTCCTACCGGGCGGCTCCGAGCCGGCCGGAGGACCGTCGAAAGCGCGCGGGCCTCTTCACACCCGGCCACAGCGGGTGCGTGGCGGGCGATCAGGCTGGTAGCACCTGACGGACGTGGGTGTCAGGTGTAGCTTGTACTACATATATATCACTTCCCGTCACCGTTTGGGAATCCGCACGATATCGGACGATAGCCCCCAATACTGTTCACTCTGGCGCTCTGGCGTTCCGACCGCTGTGGCTGCCACAATTCGATCCGGCAGATCCGGAACCTCTGCCTTCTCGGCCAGGTAGGTTAGTTCCACGAGACAAATCGATGGCACATGACTATGTTCACCGGCAGCAGTAGCCGAATCGAGAGCATCAGCCGCATACTGCCGATAGCCGGGAGTCAGCCGACAGGTACCAGACAATGGCGAAAACTTACTTGACACACCCACGTTTTTATGGCATACTTTATTCATGGACACCCCGAAAACATTGGCTGAAGCGATTGTTTACTTCGCCGATCCCGACAACTCATTGCGTTACCTCACGGCGAAGCGATGGCCCAAGGGCGTGGAGTGTCCATACTGCGGAGCCAAGGAACCGATGTTCCTCTCGACGCGCCGTATTTGGAAGTGCCGCACTACGGATTGCCGGAAGCAGTTCTCCGTCAAGGTCGGTACGATCCTTAACGAGTCTCCCATCTCGCTGAACAAATGGCTCGCCGCAATGTGGCTCGTTGCGAACTGCAAGAACGGTGTTAGCAGCTATGAAATTGCGCGGGATCTTGGACTGACCCAGAAAACTACTTGGTTCATGCTCCACCGCATTCGTGAAGCGATGCAAGACAAGACTGCTACCAAGTTGGCTGGCGAAGTTGAGGTTGATGAGTCCTTCATCGGCGGAAAAGCTCGGAACATGCACAAGCATCGCCGAGCGCAAAAGATTCAGGGGCGCGGTCCCGAAGGGAAAGAGATTGTGTTCGGTATGGTAGAACGCGGTGGCCGAGTTATCACGGGTCACGTTGACACCAGAAAGAAGCGCGACCTTCAGCCGGTCATCCGGGGTCACGTTGCAGCCGGTTCCGCGATCTTCAGCGATTCCCTGAGATCCTACGACGGGCTTGCTGGCGAATATTTAATACGAGCACGCCGTCGTAGACCATGCCATAGAGTATGTCCGTGGCAACGTCCACACGAACACAATGGAGAACTTCTGGAGCCTCGTTAAACGCCAACTGCACGGCACGTACATCAGCGTTGAGCCGTTCCACCTGTTCAGGTACCTTGACGAACAGAGCTTTCGGTACAACGGGCGCAAGTTGACGGACGCGGAACGCTTTGCTATCGTCTGCTCTCAAATTGCAGGCCGTCGCCTGACGTGGGATCGCTTGACGGGGAAAGAGTCGTAGGGAAAGGGGGCGAAGCGCCAAGGCCGCGGAAAGCGAAAACGCTAAGCCTTGGCCTTGCTCGGCTTCCGCCGTTTCGCCGCAGCCTTTTTCTTCGGCTTCACTCGCATCAGGATTCCAGCAAGTCTGTCGAAGTTCTCGAACTCCGAACCTTTTGGCTCCGGTATTGCGATCTGCGTTCGCGCTCGCATTGCACCTCCATCTTTGTATCATTTTCATGCTGTTGTCAAGCCTGAATCTCTTTCATGTTCCAGAGTTCGCCATCCTCAACCAGTTCGTATGTTCGCAGTATTTCGGGTACGTCTATAGCTGAAATGCGAATTATCATGCGATAGGGCTGTTTCTTTACCCGAACATCGTAGTCCTTCACAGCGTGCAATATCCAAAAAACATCTAGACCGCGACTCTGCAGCATGAGATCTATGAAGTTCTTATCTCCTGGATTCGATTCAGAGAGAAACTATGCACAGGGTCGTTTGTCGGAATAATATTGTTCATTAAGCGTATGGGACACGGTACACACGCAAGCGCCCTTGGCGTGAGTTCGCTAAGTTCAACTTTGATACCATTCACCGTCACACCGCAGATATTTTTTACGCGTAGACGAAAGTAGAGAGTTGGTACATTCTGTGTCATGTCCCACCAGCGGTATGGTTCGTCTTGAGGGTTCCAGGTAAGTTCTAATTGCCTGGTCTTGTAATTTTGAAGATCCGTAATTGCTTTTTGCTCGCCACCACGCGCCGCCTTGAAGAGTCTCCACGCCGACTCCACCGCCCCGATAAACAATATAAACAATGCTCCGATAAGCCAAATATACCAAGGCCATGTGCCGATCATGAACAACGGCTCCCAGTGCTTCCACTTCTCTTGTGAGAGGTTGGGCTTGAATAGGCCGTTGGCGATATTGTCTGCATTTGAAATGACGGACCAAGCAGCCAGCACAAGAAGCTATACTGGGCGCAGAAGCACCTGTCTATAAAAGTGGCGGCGGTTCTCCGGGGCGCTAGTGGAGTCCATGCCGCCAGCCTATCACAAACCTGGGTGCGTCTAGTAAGTTTTCGCCCAGACAATGGTGTGTGTATCTGCCACAACCGCAGGCATCAGATGTCTTCCCTGGGAAAGTTCCGCCAGAGCTCCCGCTGATTTTCTTCGATCTCCTCCTGGGACAGCGAAATACCCAGGTCTGCCCACAGGCCTCTGACACTCTTGAAGGGG
>JACOTZ010000253.1 GCA_016178155.1 Acidobacteriota bacterium | reverse complement strand
AGCCTCGAGCGCGCTCTCGGCAGAGGCTATACGTTACGGCTTGCCTATATCGGCAGCCGCGGCATCAAGCTCCTGAATTCACACGTGGACAACCGTGCGCTGCCGATTGCGCCGCTCACCCTCGATAGCGTTGATCAGCGCCGCCCTGATCCCCGCTACTACGAGATCAACCGTATTGTCAACGGCGGTATCGCCTACCTCGATGCCGTGCAGGCCGCCGTCGAGGGTTCCTACCGCAACGGCCTCGCCTGGGCCGCTGCCTATACCTTTGGCAAAGCCATCGACCAGGGCTCCGATTACGCCTTCACCGCCGCCGGTCGCGACCTGTTGCGCGCGCGCAGCCAGTCGCAGTTCGAGTCGTTCAAAGACAAGAAGAGCCTGAGCACGTTCGATTCGCCGCACGCGCTGCTCGCCTGGTATGCCTATGACCTGCCGATCGGCCGCGGCGCCCGCGGCGGCTGGTCCATGCTCGCGCGCGATTGGCAGATCTCGGGCTCGGCCCTGCTCAAATCGGGCACTCCGCTGACGCTCTACATCGGCAGTGATGCGCCGGGCTTCGGCAACGTCGATGGCGGTCCCAGCGATCGGCCCAATATTCTCGATCCGTCGATTCTCGGCATGTCCGTCAACGACCCCGACACCGCACCCCTGGTCCTGCGGCGCGACCGCTTCGCCTTCATCCGCCCGTATGAGAACCGTGGCAGCCTCGGCCGCAACACATTTCGCAAAGATTCAATCGCCAATTTGAACGCCGCCATCACGCGCCAGTGGCGCTGGGGCGGCGCCACCGCCGAAAAGACGCTGCTGTTCCGCGTCGAGGCCTTCAACCTGACCAATCACCCCCAGTTCGACGAGCCACAGCGCAACCTGACCTCGCCCTCCTTCGGCCGGATCACGAACACCCTGAACGACGGCCGCGTCCTCCAGGTCGGCATCCGGCTCCTGTTGTAGAGCGTAATTCCGCTCCCTTACGCCTGGCGCAAAGCGTCCCGCATACCGCTTGCGAACTCCCGTGTTCATTCTGAGCCGCGGCCGTGAGGCAGCGGTTGTCAAAACGGCGGGACACGGAGCACGCTGGCCGGGCGTGCGGAGGCTGCATGGTGGCGATATCGAGACCCAAACGACTGGCATGAGCTGACGCTGGTGGGGCGGTACCATCAACACGTCACAGCAGCCGCGACTGTTTTGCGCCGGAAAGCAGCCAATGCCATTGGAGATCCAGGCGTAAAGCTGCTACAGTTTTCACCCGTCTCTACATCACCGTTCACGCACGTACGCGCAGCCGCAAGCTACTGCTTCACCACCGGGTTTCCGTGCTCGTCGAGATGCGGATACGGCCCGCCCCGCCGGAAGCGGTCGAGAATGTAATCGTCATATTGCGGCGTCGGCTCGAAGTAGCCGCCCTTGCGGATGTGCTCCTTCAGCACGGGCTCGTTGAGCTCGACGCCCAGCCCCGGGGTGTCCGGCACGGTGATAAAGCCGCGATCAATGATCGGCTTTGAAGGACCGGTCACCAGGTCGCCCCACCACGGAATATCCACCGCGTGGTTCTCCATCGCGAGCATGTCCTTCAAGGTCGCGGCCATGTGCACGGAAGCCATGCACCCCACCGGCGAGCCCGCGAAGTGAATCGCCGTTTGCACGCCGTTCAGCGAAGCGTAATCGCAGATGCGTTTCGTCTCGCGAATCGAGCCCGAGGTCAGAGGGTCGGGATGAATGATGTCAACGGCGCGATTGTCGATGAGCGGCTTGAAGCCCTCCTCGAGACCGAACAGGCTCTCTCCCGTTGCAATCGGCGTTGTGGTCGCTTCGGATAACTCGCGGTAGGCGCGCCAGTTCTTCGGCGCGTCGCCGCCCGCCCCCAGATGGCCCACCTGGATCATGTCCTCCGCCCATGCCAGGTTGTAGGGTTCAAAAGCGCGCGCGTACCGGATGCTGTCGTTCAGGCTCAACGGGCCGAAATGGTCGGCCGCCAGCGGCGCGTCCCAGCCGATCTGCTCCCGCACCGCCTGAATGTACTCGCACAGGTATTGCAGGCCCTTGGGCGTTGCCGTGTTGTAACTGTTGACGGCGCCGGGACGGTCCGCCACCAGGCTGGTCCCGAGGTCCATCTTGAAAAACGTGAAGCCCTGCTGCTTCCGCTTGCGCAAGCGCTCGGCGAAGACCTTCGGATCCTTGCTCTGATCGGTGTCACAGTAGATGCGGATCTTGTCCCGGTACTTCGAACCAACCAGCCGCCACGCAGGCACGTTGTAGACCTTGCCCGCGATGTCGTGAAGCGCCATGTCCACGGCGCTGTAGCCGCCGCCCATTCGCTGGTGATTGGAGAAATTCCGGATGCTGTCGAGAATCGGCTCGATCTGCAGCGGGTTCCGGCCTTTGATGTGCGGCTTGAGCACCAGTGCCGTGCCTTCCCTCCCCGCATCGCGCACCTCGCCGAGCCCGTATACCCCCTGGTTGGTGTCGATGCGGATGATCGGGTAGTCGTAGTTGGAGGCCACCAGCACCGACCGCATATCGGTGATTCTCAACTGACTGGGCGCCGAGTTCTTGTTGAGCGTCTGCGCGCACGCGAGATGCTCGGTCATCCGGAAGACGCCGGGGAGCGCAGCAGCCGCGAGCAACTGCCTGCGAGAGAGTCTGGCACGAGTGAGAGTCATAGTGGTTCTGAATACCTCTGGTCAGGGGCGTCGCCCGCGCGGGAACGGAAAGCTGGATCGTACCGCGAGCACCTGATCGTGCTCGCGCCCCGGCTGCGCGCCGCTGTAGAAGCCCACGGTCGTATTGAGCCGCAGAAACCAGGCGTCGCCCTGCTTGGTCGCATGGCGCCCTTCGTTGCCGTCCATGCCGCCCCCCGCAACCATGTCCCCGCTTCCTTTCAGCACGAAATAAATTTCCTCCTCCGTTTCGTGATGGTGCGGGATATTCGTGCCGCCCGGCGCGAAGTCCATCAGGAACAGGCTCACCATCTGGCTCGCAGCGGCGAGCTTGTCGCGCGTGCTTTCGGTCGTTCCCATCAGCAGCTTGAACTTTGCGGTGGGGCCGTGACCCGGCAGCACTTGCAGCGGCACGTCCGCGGTATTGGCGATCATGAGATGCTTCGCGGGCGCTACTGCCGCGCCCTTCGGGATGCGAAAACCCATCACCAGCAGCCGCAGCGGCTCGGTGGAACCGTTTGCGACCGTGTGGCCGCTGCCGGGCGGCAGGTACAGAAAATCGTTGGCCTTCACCGGCACATGCGCGCCATCACACGTCACCTCTCCCGCGCCCGAGAGGATGAAGTAGATCTGCTCCTCCGCCGGATAGCGCACGACGGCGGAGGCGCCGCCTGGATCCACGGTCAGTTCCCCATACCGCGCAATGCTTTTCAGGGATCGCGCCTGCGGATCTCCAGCGCCGAACAGCGGGCGATACGAAGCGCCTTTCGCCCCACGCGTGAGATCGTCAGCCCGCGGCGGCGTCGCCCCTATGCTCCGCTGCAGAAACGTAGGGTCCGCGCCCAGGGCCACCGCAGCAGCGCTGAGCAGCGCCACCGGCAGAACACGCACAAGATCGCAACCCATCAATTTGTTCCGCTCGGTTCCCTATTGTATGCGCGGCCGAGGCGCTTCGGGCGCGGGGGATTGAAGCCTCACGGGCAACGCCAGCGCCACCTCCGGCACTCTACCTCCGCCCAGACGCCGCTTCGTTCGGCTCCCACAGCACTTCCGCCACGCCCGTGACCTGGCTCGCCCAGCGGCTCCAGACAAACAGCGCATCGCTCAGGCGGTTGAGATATTGAACCGCCTCGGACGGGACCTGCTCCTCGCGCGAGAGCGCCACCGCGACCCGCTCGGCGCGGCGGCAAACCGTGCGGCAGAGGTGCAGCTCTGCATTCAGGCGCGAGCCGCCGGGAAGAACGAATGAGCGCAACGCGGGCAACGGCGCGTTCATCTCGTCGATCTCGCGCTCGAGCTGCCCGACTTCGACAGCCGTGATGCGGGCCTGCTTCGGGTGCACGTCCTCGGGGCGCGTCGCGAGGATGGCGCCGAGGTTGAAGAGCTCGTGCTGGATGCGCTTCAGAATCGCGGCCAGCGGCGCCAGCCGCTGGTCAGACGCCGCCGACTCGCGCGCAAGCCCGACCAACGCGTTCAGCTCGTCGACGGTTCCGTAGCACTCGATCCGCTGCGAGTCCTTGGAAACGCGCTGCCCGCCCGCGAGGTGCGTCTCCCCCCGGTCGCCCTGGCGCGTGTAGATGCGGCTCAGGGCCACGCGCGGTTCGTTGAACGTCTTCTCTTCCACGGGTCAGGGCTCCGGCTCTTCGAGAGCGACCGAGCCGCGGCGGTGCGAGGGCGGCCTCCTGCGCGGCGCGCGCACGTACGAGTGCGGATCGTCATCCGGCCCGCCCCGCCAGCGGCGCGCAAGCGCGTGGAGAAGCGACCGCGCGGTTTCAGCGAGCCTGATCCGGAAGCGGTACAGCCGCCGCTGCATGCGAACCATCATAGCGCCGGCACGGCGGTAGGATAAATGCGTCCATGCGCCTGACCACGTGTTTGCTGCTGGCCGCCTGCGCCGCCGCCGGGAGCCCTCCCGGCGAGATCCCCATCGCCGTCTGGTACGGAGGCGGCAAGGCGCGCGCCCCCATGCTCGAGCCCGAGCCGCGCGCCAAAAAGGAAACCTGGCGCAAAGACCTCCAACAGATCAAGAGCGTTGGCTTCACCGCCATCCGCGCCTGGATCGACTGGGCGAGCGGCGAGCCCAGCGAAGGCAAATACAATTTCGACACCCTGGACGTACTCGCGGAGCTGGCGCGCGAGGAGGGATTGCGCGTCATCGTCCAGGTCTACATGGACGCCGCGCCCGACTGGCTGGGCGGGAAATACCCGGATGCGCGCTACGTCGCCGCGAGCGGCGCTGTTATCCAGCCGGAATCGGCCCCGGGCTACTGCGTCGATCACCCCGGCATCCGCCAGGCGCAACAGGCCTTCTTTACGGCGCTTGCGCGATACCTGCGCGGCCGCCCCGCGTTCCGCGCCTGGGACCTGTGGAGCGAGCCGCACGTCATCAACTGGGCCAACCCGACCTATCTTTCGAACCCGGAGTTCTGCTTCTGCCCGCACACGGTGCGGCGCTACCGCCAGTGGCTCGAGAAACGCTACGGCTCGCTCGAGGCGCTGAACAAAGCCTGGTACCGCCGTTTCCGCTCCTGGGAGCAGGTGGAGCCGAACCGGCTCAGCACCATCCTGTCCTATACCGACTACATCGACTGGCGGACCTTCATCCAGGAAAAGCTCGGCCAGGACCTGCGCGACCGCTTCGATGCCGTCAAAGCCGTTGCGCCCGCGGTCGTAGCCGCCAGCCATGCCGCGTCGCCCGGCCTGTTCACTTCCCCGCTCAACGGCTACGGCAGCCCGGACGACTGGATTATGCGCGGGCAGGTCGATTTCTGGGGGACGTCGTTTTATCCCAAGCACTCGTTCCCGGTCGGCCGCGACCCCGCCTGGCGCGGTGCGCTGCTCGACTTTGCGCGCTCGGCCGGCTATGCCGGCGGCGGGCCCGGCTTCTGGGTCGGCGAGCTGCAGGCGGGCTTCGGGACGGTGGCGCTGAACGTCAGCGGCACAGTGACGCCCCAGGACCTCGCCATCTGGGCGTGGAGCGCGCTCGCCCGCGGCGCGCGCGGAATCAGCTTCTACGCGTGGTACCCCATGAGCACCGGCTACGAGGCCGGTGGCTACGGCATGATCCAGCTCGACGGCACGCTCACCGGGCGCGCCAGGACTGCGGGGGAAGTCGCGCGCACCGTGAGCGAGAACAGCGAGCTGTTTGCGAAGGCGCGCCCCGTTCCGGCGCAAGTCGCGATCGT
>JACOTZ010000252.1 GCA_016178155.1 Acidobacteriota bacterium | reverse complement strand
GCCAGCTTGCGGCCGAGCCGGTAGCTGATATTGCCCAGGTGGCACAGCGCCGCCGAATCCGCGCCGATCTCGACCTCGGCCGTGAGATGCTTCGCGTCGCGCGTTTTGACCGCCTTGAGGAAGTTGGCCATGTGCGGGCTGGTGTCGCCGCGCTGCGAGGGCTGGTCCATGACCTTCTCGCGGCTCTCGCCCTTGTACACGCGGAAGCCGGTGCCGTCGAGCGCCATCCAGCCGTCGCTGCCGTAGAACAGGTTGCCGATGGCGTTGCGGCCGCGCAGCTCGACGCCGCTTTCGCCGCCCGTGAACAGGCCGCGGACCTCGAACACGAGCTGCTTGTCGCCGTAGTCGAGTGTCACCGTCTGGGTGTTCGGCGTCTCCTGGTCGTCGTCGTAGATGTACTTGCCGCCGCTCGAGAAGACCCACTTGGGTCTTGCGTCCACTCCCAGGCCCCAGCGCACCACATCCATCTGATGGACGCCCTGGTTGCCGAGGTCGCCATTGCCGGTGTCCCAGAACCAGTGCCAATTGTAAGCGAAGCGGTTCTCGTTGAACTTGCGCATCGGCGCCGGACCCAGGAACATGTCCCAGTTCAGTCCCGGCGGCGGCGAGTCCAGGTCGGGCTTGTGGCCGATCGAGGCCCGCCGCTTGTAGCACAGGCCCTTCGACAGGTAGAGCTTTCCGATCACGCCTTCGTGGAGAAGCTGCATCGCCTTCATCACGTGGGCGGTGCTGCGGCTCTGCGAGCCCACCATGACCATGCGCTTGTACTTGCGCGCGGCCTCGACCATCTTGCGGCCCTCGTAGATGTTGTGGCACGCCGGCTTTTCCACGTAGACGTCCTTGCCGGCCTGGCAGGCCCAGATGGTGCCGAGCGCGTGCCAGTGGTTCGGCGTCGGCATCGACACGGCCTCGACTTCCTTGTCCTCGAAGACCTTGCGCATGTCGGAGAAGATCTTCGGCTTCTGGTTGGTGGCCTTGAGGACGAGCGCCTCGCCACGCTCCTGCGCGGCCTGGTTGACATCGCAGATCCCGGCGATGCGGCAGTCCGCCAGCTCCGCGTAACTGCTGATGTGGGAGCGGCCGCGGCCGCCGATGCCGATGATCACCAGGTTGACGCGCTCGTTAGCTCCCAGGATGCGGGAGTAGGAGGCCGCCGTGAGCGCCGTGGCGGCGGTGCGGATGAAATCGCGCCTGTTTTCCATGAGTCTCTCCAAACGTGAATGCGGTGCCAGACCCGCGCGAACGCGCGGTCCACACCCTGCGTCTACTATAAACTGAAATGTACCTCACGGCTTCCATGCGGTTGCTTTATCCCCTGTTCCGGCCGGCTGCGCGGTTGAGGACCCGCGGCAAGCGGGCGGCCCGATGAACCCCCGGCTGTCCGAGATCGCCGCCAAGCTGCGGATCGGCGGCCTGCGGCGGCACATCTTCCTTTGCGCCGATCAGACCGAGCCCAAGTGCTGCTCGAAAGAGGGGGGCCTCGCGTCCTGGGATTACCTCAAAAAGCGGCTGGCGGAACTGGGACTGCTGGAAGGCCCGAACTGTGTATACCGCACCAAGGCGAACTGCCTGCGCATCTGCGAACAGGGGCCGATCGCGGTGGTCTATCCCGAAGGCGTCTGGTATCACTCCTGCACGCCGGAGGTGATCGAGCGCATCATCCAGGAACACCTGATTGGCGGCCGTGTGGTGGAGGACTACGCGTTCGCGCGCGGCCCGCTGGGTGGAGGCGCCGGGGATTCCGCAAGCCACGGCGAGGGATGAAGAGAGTGGCGCGCCCCCCACGCTGCTGACCCGAAATCTTTGTGCTAATCACCCTCAGGCACTTGAGGCTGTGCCTCGATCCAAAGACGAAGTCGGTTAACCGAAGTTCGTCACCGACAGGATTTCGAACCGCTTGCTGACGCGCGCGGCTCAGTAAGTGCCGTCAAAATCAGCGGAAGCGTTCTGAGCCACGACCGTCAGGGAGTGGTGGTGACGAACCTCGGTTAACGTCGGCAACGCACTCCCTCCGGTAGAGTGTCCCATTGCTCGATTTTCGGCATCAGCCGCCGAAGACCATTCGGCCCAAAAGGGCTGCCCATAAGTCTGAGAATTCCGCACCCGCCGCAGTTTGCGTTTCATACGGCGACGCTGGGGAGGGTTGGATGTCTGTACGCAAACCCGGGCGAAGCACCCAAAGGATCAGCCTGAGTATTCTCTTGGGGTCAAGTCCGTAAGAAATCTCCGTTCCCAGCGACTACCTTGAATGTGGGAGGACGTGAGCCATCTCGACCGGACAACGCAATCAGGATGACCTATACAGGAACGCGGTGGATCAATTCGGATCTTCGCTCGAACGGCTCACGCGGGCCTACGAAGCTGACCCGGAAAAGCGCCGCGACCTGAGCCAGGACATTCATTTCCAGTTGTGGCGGAGTTTTCAGCGGTACGATGGCCGCTGTTCCCTGCGGACGTGGGTTTACCGCATTGCCCACCATGTGGGGGCCTCGCACGTCCTCCGTGAGCGCCGCATCTTTTCGAGTCTCGTAACGCTGGAAGAGCTCGAAACGTTTCCGGACAAGGCAGAAGGGCCGGAGGCCGCCAACCAGCGCGTCAATCTGGACCGGCTCGCGGCCCTGATTCAGCGGCTCAAACCGCTCGATCGCCAGGTCATCGTCTGTTATCTGGAAGAATTGGACGCGGCATCCATCGGAGAAATCACGGGCTTGTCACCAGGGAACGTGGCCATAAGGATTCATCGAATTAAGAATGTCCTCGCGAAGCGGTTCCACGAAGGAAATAATTATGCGTCATGAGTTGCCCGGCGACTTAAAAGCAGTCTGGCAAAACCAGCCAACGGGGACGCCCACAATGACGTTGAAACTAATTCGATCGAAGGCGCGGGAACTTCAAGCAAAGACACGCAGGCAGTTGCTGGGGACCCTGGCCGGGCCGCTCGCTGCCGCCTTCTTCTACGCTTTCGGGATAAGAGAGTTCCCCCGGCTGCAACACGTGCTGCACCCGCTATTCGCCTTCGCGCTCGTCTGGAGTCTCGTGGGGCTGTACTTTCTTAGCCGGGGAATGTCGTCCACCGTGATGCCTGGCGATGCAGGGCTCAGCACTGGCCTGGAGTTTTGCAGTCGTGAGATTGAGCGCCGGCATTACCTCCTACGACGGGTTCTGCTGTGGTCGTTCGGGCCGGTGCTGCTGGCGATCGGTACGTTCATTCTGGCGCTGGCCATGATTGGGAGCAGGGAGGGGGGACTATTCCCGAACGGGCTTCCCTTCCTCGCCCTCGTCGTTGTCTGGATATTCGGGTATTTCGTCATGAGATTGCGGGAACAGCGTGAGCTCAAGCGCGAGATCGACGAATTGAACGACCTAGGCACTTCCGATCACGGCTAACGGGCAGGGAGGGACCTGGGTGGGCAATGCGGCGCATCGGCCGGGTTCCGGGTCCATATTCCGGTAACCTGACTCTTCGGGCAGAACCGGAACAACCGGCGGTCCGCCCACTAGAGCCGCGTGTTCCTTGAGGCCGAAAAGGTCGCGACGGGCAGCCCATCTTATCGGCTTGCGTTTGGTGACGACAGGCTGACTGTCGCTGGTTTTCGGTCAACGCGACCGGTAAATCATCAATGTGAACCTACAATTGTGAAGGAACTCGACCAGACGGGAATGGGTTCTGCCCATGCAGACGAACGGACAACGCTATCATTCCGACTGCAGCGAGACCAAAATAGGAGGCAAGCCAGAGAAGGTCCAGGTGTGAACCGCGTTCGAGGGGCACCCAGCGCAGGCCTACCGCGAGAGACGGCAAAACCAGACTGACCGACGCGATTCCGACCAGGCGAAAAAACCAGGCATCTGCAACATGGTGCTGACGCCGGAAGTCTCGGGCGATGGAGAGTTCGACAACCCCGATGCTGACTGCCATGACGATAATCAGGACCGAGAAAGCCAGAATGCTTATTGGGAACCGGGTCAGGCCGTATTGAATGAGCCCAAGCGCCGCAAGCGCAAGGCCGTTTAGAGCCAGCCCCCAACTCGTACCGTTTCTTGATCTCCAAACCGCGGCTACCACCGTACAAACCCCTGCCGCGACTGCGACTTTACCCACGAGCACGACCGTCCCACTCCATGACCGCGAAAGCACCGGGCCGTTGGTGCCGTGCATGACGAGGTAGATTGCCGAAATCGCCGCGTCGAGAACGCCGCATAACGCCAGCAGCCACCAATTCTTGACTAGAGTTCGAATCACGGTGTCCCTCCCAGCGTTTAACGGACCGAATGGTCCCAGGCCCGCATGCGCTGGATTGATCATAGCGCCGTTACAGTGCTTACGGCTGATCTGAGGAACTTTTGAATCTGACTCCTCGCGCTTCGCGTGAACTGAATGGAGATCGGCGTTCACTCCAAGTGCGGGTCGCGGCCGGCGCTCCCGACGGTAGCCGGGGCATTTCCGGAAGCCGGACTTCAACGGCGCTTGTCTTCGCCCGTGGCTGTGAGTGGAATCAGAAGCGAGGCAAACTCACCGACCTGCAGATAGCCAGTGAAGGACGTTGAGAAGAAACCGGTGATTCTCTCCGGCTTTGCGATGATTCATTCCCATGGGTTCGCGTTGTTGCCCAGTTAACTGCGCCGTGAACATCGCAGCTTCACCAAACACAACGACTCGACCGCGGCCGAATGTCATGGCCGCTCCCTAAAGCCACCCGGCAACCGATATGCGAGGACTGTCCTGAGCAAAGACGGATTGCCCTTCGTTGAGTCCGTCTACTTCTTGAAGCCCGCTTGGTGCGGGAATCATCCTGCCGGCCTCTGGCCGGAACAGGACTTACAGTCCGTTACCGGAGCCGCCGCCTTCAGGCGGTGGTTTTCACTCGTGGTGACCGGGAGCATAGGGTTCCGAGCGCGCCGGCAACGTCTGTGAGTCAGGATTGCAAGCGCAGGCGGCGTTTATCCGGGCGGATCGGGGACAGATAACCGTCGGCATATGCGCTTCGCGAGCAGATTTGAGATCTCGACGTGGCGGGGAACGGCTTCAGCGTGCCCTGTCAGCGGATTCTCCCAAAGTGAGTGTTCCTTGCCTTCCC
>JACOTZ010000033.1 GCA_016178155.1 Acidobacteriota bacterium | reverse complement strand
TTACCCCGAAGCAGCCCAGCATAAGCTTTGCACGAGCCTGGGATCTGGCTGTTCGGGCAACGGTACAGGCATCAGGCAACTCAAGCCCTCCCCCTTCTGCGATTCGAGTGGTGCGCCTGGGCGGTCACCCACTCAACCTCGCCGGGTTTGCCGAAAGCGGCAGTCTGAACACACGCCCAGATACCTTCGTGGGCTGCTGCGCCCATGAGCCGTCGAAATCAGCAGGTGATGAAGTCCGCAGGTCGGGAACCTTGCCTCCGAATTGGCGCCAAACCGATACATCAAAGCGTCCGAAGTGCGTGCTCGCCGTTGCCGCCACGGCGAACTCGGAATTCTCCAGTCCCACGAACGCCCGCATCCGAATCATCGTTCACCTCGTCCAGATCTTAAATACACGGAAGTTCATGATACGGGGGTCGTTCGGGACCGCATTGTTTTCGCTCTGAGTATGCAGCCTGAGTTTGATCCGGCCCTTAGGCAGAATGAGTCTAATCGTTGCAGCACCGTGAGCCCTGGCTGTCTGCAACAGCTTCCCGTCGGCGAGAATCTGCAACTCGAGCGGCTTGCCATTCAGCCCGGGCCCGCTCTGGACATTCATGTACAGAGAAATGGGGCCGGTCTTCGGGATCGACAGGTTGATTTCGGCGTCGTTATTCACCCAGCGGAAGCTTTCGCCCCGATAGAATTCATACGGGTACCATCCGCCGCCTAGCGTAATGCCGGCGTTCGGATCCGCAATCTCTGTGACCGGGTCCGCCATCAGCTCTTCGCCGGCCGCCACGCCGCGCGCTCCGGCGTGGGATCCCGGCGGCTTTTCCAGCAGCGTCCAGTTGTAGATCCCATCGCGTCGCATTCCGATCACCTTCCAGCCCGTTGCACTTGCGTTCGAAAGGAAGCGACGTGCGAGGGGATCCGCGCCGACAGTGGCATCAGCAAAGAAGATATTGGCCCCACTGCCGTCCAAGACCTTATCCAGCGGCATTTCCGGGGTGACTTGCCGCCGGAGATCGGCGAAAGAGAGCGGCCGGCAGTTTTGCGACCGCCCGATGTAATTGCAGAGATCGTCGGACCAGCCTACCGTAAGCAGAGCGGCGTCGCGCCGCTCGAGCACGCTATGGAAAGGTGCAAGCGTCCGGTAAAAATCAAGCAGCGGCCTCGAGGGGGCTGACCCGGAGTAAAACGGTGGCAGGAAAGCAAGAGCGATAACCGGCACAACCGCGATCGCGGGAGCGATGCGCCCGTAAAATCCGTGCCGAGTTACTAACACCGCAGCGCACAGGCCCACCGCCGCGCGAACTCCGATGCCCAGCACGAAGAGATAGGATGGCCGTGGACGTTGAGTTACCATAATGCCCATTGCCACGCAGGCAAGACACCCCAAAGCAATCCATCCCCAGATCCGGTCCCGTATCCACAACGGCCACCAATATTCGCGTTCGCGAATCAGCAGGACCACCCCCGTGATGAAAACGGCGGATAGGAACACTAGTGCCGGTAACGCCCACACCGTTTTGTAAACGGGTATGTAGTCGGGCGTCACATCCCCGGACATGGAACTGAATAGTAGAACCTGAATCCCACTGGGAATGAGCCGGACGTTCCACCAAAAGTGCTCCAGCATGGCGGCAGTGTTCCGCTGCAGGGCTTCTGTGAGGGATGGCTCGGCGACTCCATAGATCTTCGTCATCAGTTGCTGGCATTCCGTCCACGGGGAAGCCTTCCAGTCGGAATGCCGCTGCTGGTAGCCGAAAGCATATACCTGGCATATGTTTAAGGTATGCTTGCGGCTCAGCATGCTCGACAGCACCGGGATGTCAGTCGATCGGAGGTAGAAAACGAAGATCATCAGACAAGCGGCGGCCGCCGGAATGCCGTAAGCACGCACGAGTCCGGGCGTGGATGCCGCTCCTCTTCTCCTGCGCAGAGCGTCAAACCCGATGCTTAGAACGCTGAAAAGTGCAGTTGCAACGATGAACTCGTTGCGCATCAGGAACGTGGCAGCAAGTAGAACTCCAACGCCCATGCCGCGCCCCCACGCTCCGGGTACCCGCAGGATCGCCAGCACGGCTAACACCGCCGGGATTACCGCGAAGAGATGAACCTCATACAGAGCGTTGAAATCAACCGGCAGAACCACCCACCAGGCTGCCGCCAGCCACGCAATCCCGGGCGGCAGCAGTTGGCGCATTAACGCCAATACCAATACCGCAAGCACCAGCACAATAATGACGCGGTGCAGAATAGTCACAAAAAAAGCGTCTTCCGTGATGTTTAGCAGCGTTCCGTAGAACGCGGTATACCACGGCGACCACGTGATGAGCAATTGCCCGTTCTTGTACCAGTCATAGGCCGTGACAAAGTAATACGATGTATCTCCGCTGGTCAAGTCACGATACTTCCAAATACCCCAGATCATCTTGACTTGCAGCAGAAGTATCGTTGCGTACGCGAACCATGCCTGATTCAACGCATCTCCGATCTTCGGCCACATCAGCGGCCATACTCCGGCTTTCCACCTTGGGTTCGACCTCCGCTCTTGGGCCGTGTGCATATCTCCTAACCTCCGACAGGACCAGCGCCGAAGTGCCACATAGGACTACAGGCCGCCGATGTGGTCCTCGGGATCCAGCCGCGGATTCATCGGGAATTCATTGCGCCCTCTCCGGAAGGGAGGCTGACGGAGTTCGACGAGGTGTGGCTCGGCGCTTGTGCCCGCAGTTACACATCACAGTCCCTCCGTGCATGTCGTGCGTTTTCGGCCGCACTGAAATTCTCCCAGATAGTCTATTATGGCGGTAAATCCCGGCTGCTAGTCTTCCCGGTCGTGTCCGTTTGATTTCGGACGGCGCGCGGCACCGCGAAGATGTTGCATGTCTTGCGAGCGTCCCAAGCTTCCGGCCACGCGATTGCCTGCAACGGGCGGTTAAACCGGCGGATCTTCAATAGCGGTTCTGAGTACGCCTTGAAATCCGGCGAAGACGCGCCACATACAGAGGCAGTTCTGCTGGGCTTACGATGAGTTCCCGGCCGTGGAGCAGAAGCTCCGTCCCGCAGCGTGCGACTCCCCGCGCCCGCGCGCATAAAACCCTAATTCCCGATATAGCGCGCGTACAGGCTGCGGGCGACCCCGATGTCGGTCGTGCCCTTCACGATCGCCCGGCCGTCGGGAAAAATCGTCATCTCGTAGGGCGGGGTGAAGAAGCGCAGTGCGAAATCGTTGGCTCGGACCGAGCCGGCAGCGGCGAGTTGCGCCCCGAGCCGCCGCAGGTCAAGAGGCCGGCGGCGCTCGTGGATCTGGACAGCATTGCGCCCGCACAGGCTGATCGGGACGCGGTGGCGCCGGTTCAAGTGCGGAAACTCGCGGCGCCCGCAGGCGGGACACTCCGGATCGCGATTCGGGGCTGCCGCCTGCCGGATCGTGCCGCTCCAAACGTCCAGCGTGGTGATGCGCGCGTCCACTTCATTCCCATGCCCGCTGAGGATCTTCAGCGCCGCCGAAGTCTGCAGCGCCGCCACCGCCGCGGTCACGGTGTTGAGCACGCCCGCGGTTTCGCACGTCGGCTGTGCGCCCGAGGGCGGCTCCGGGTAAACGCACGTCAGACACGCAGTGCGCTCGGGCAAAATCGGCAGCACAAGACCGTAACTCCCGACGGCTGCTCCATAAATCCAGGGGATTCCCTGGCGCACGGCGTAATCGTTGATGAGATACCTGGTTTCGAAGTTATCCGTGCCGTCGAGGACGAGCTCGATTCCCTCCAGCACTTCCTCGATGTTGGCCGCCGTCAAATCCGCGACCACCGGTTCAAGGTGTATCCGGCTGTTGATGCCCGCCAGCCGCCGGGCCGCCGCCACGGCTTTGGGCAGCGCCTGCCCGGCATCTTCCTCCTCGAACAGCCACTGGCGCTGCAGATTGCTCAGCTCGACAAAGTCACGGTCGATGAGGCGGAGCGAACCTACTCCTGAGCGCGCCAGCGCACCCGCCTGAAATGCGCCAAGAGCGCCGCAGCCAACCACCGCGGCGCGCGCCGCCAGCAGCCGCTCCTGCCCCGTTTCCCCTATGCCGCTGAAACGGATCTGGCGCGAGTAACGTTCCCGGTCATAGGGAGTCATACACCTACAGAAGATGGTAGCAGCCGGTGGGATAACATGGTCGCTAGTGCGCCCCGGGACCGGCTTGATGGGAATCGTACTGGTGTGCGCGCTGGGCGCTGTTGTTCCCGCTCGTGGAGCCGCTGGCGATTATGAAGGACAGCGCATCACCGCCATCCGGTTTGAGCCGCCGCAACAGCCGCTCGTCTCCGAAGACCTCAAGGAAAAGATCGCGCCACTTAGCGAAGGTGAACCTTTGCGCCTTGCCGACGTGCGCGCCGCCATTGAGAAGCTCTTCCAGAGCGGGCGCTACGATGACATCGCCGTGGACGCAAGGCCGGAAAACGGCGGTGTTGCGCTGACCTTCGTCACCGAAGATCAGCTTTTCGTCCGCGGCGTGACGGTCGAGGGCGTGCCGGAGCCGCCCAACCAGGGTCAGCTCGTTAATGCCGCCAAACTACAGCTCGGCGAACCCTTTTCAGACGCACAGCTCAAGCAATCCTCGGAGAATGTTCTCGAGACACTGCGGTTGAACGGTTTCTATCTGGCGAAGGTGGATACCGATAAGTTTGTGGAGCCGGCCACGCAGCAAATCGATGTGCGGCTCATCGTGGACGCGGGGGAGCGCGCGCATTTCGGCGCTCCCGTCATCAAAGGCAATCTTGGACAAAAAATCGATGCCGGCAAGATCGTGGGCGCCGCGAAGTGGAAGCGCTTCCTCGGATTGGGCGGCTTCAGAGAGGTAACGGAAGTACGGGTGCAGCAGGGACTCGACAAGATCCGGCGCCTATACCAGAAGCACGATTACCTGATGGCCAGGATCGGTCTCGACCAGATGGACTTTCTGCGGGCCGAAAACCGGCTGGTGCCGCACATTACTGTCGAGAGCGGTCCTAAGGTCCGGGTCGAGCTCAAAGGCGCGAAAATCTCGAGGGGCCGTCTGCGGCAATTGCTGCCGCTCTATCAGGAGCAGACGGTTGACAAAGACCTGCTGATTGAAGGCAGGCGAAATATCACGGAATATCTCCAGGGGCAGGGCTATTTCGAAGCCGCTGTCGATTTCGATCTGCACGACGCGGGCGCCGACGAACAGGTGGTCGAGTACGTCATCGATCGCGGCGAGCGGCACAAGCTGGCGGAGCTGATCATTACCGGCAATCAGTATTTCGAAGAAGAAACCATCCGCGAGCGCATGTATTTGACTCCGGCCACGCTCGTCCGCTTCCGCCACGGCCGCTACAGCTCCGATTTCCTCCGCCGCGATGTGAATGCCATCGAGGACCTGTACCGCGCGAACGGCTTTCGCGACGTCCACGTGACTTCCCGGGTTGAAGACGATTACCAGGGGAAAGAGAATGAGCTGGCCGTGTTCGTCCGCATCGAGGAGGGCCCGCAGTGGTTCGTACATCGGCTGGAGATCGTGGGCGCCGGCCAGGAGAATCTGTCATTCATAGAGGGCGTACTACAGTCGAGCCAGGGACAGCCGTTCAGCGACTTTAACATCGTCACGGACCAGGAGAACATCCTGAGCTATTACTACAACAACGGCTACCCGGACGCCAGCTTCGAGGCCGCGGTCAATCCCGCCGGCCAGCCGCACCGCATGGACCTGAAGTACACGATCCGCGAAGGGGAGCGGCGGTTTGTGCGCGGCGTGATGATCAGCGGCCTGCACACCACCGATGCGGACCTGGTAAGCGCGAGGCTTCGCAACCTGGAGCCGGGCGACCCGCTGTCGCAGAGCGCCATGACCGACAGCCAGCGCCGTCTGTACGACCTCGGGATTTTTGCGCGGGTTGACACCGCCATCCAGAACCCCGAGGGCGAGACCGACCACAAGTTCGTACTGTACCGGTTCGAAGAGGCGCGCAAGTGGTCGCTCACGGGTGGAGTGGGCGCGCAGATCGCGCGTATCGGGGGCGGCTCGACCCTCAATCTGGACGCACCCGCCGGAAGCGCGGGCTTTAGCCCCCGGGTTTCCTTTGGCGTGAGCCGGTCGAATTTTATGGGACTAGGTCACACCATCAGCCTGCAGACGCGTGTTTCGAATCTCCAGCGCCGCGGCCTCATCACGTACCTGGCGCCGCAATTCAAGGGCAACGAAGATCTCAACCTGACCTTCACCGGCCTGTACGACGATTCTCGCGACATCCGCACCTTCAGCGCCAAGCGAATGGAAGGGTCGGTACAGCTTGGGCAGAGGCTGTCCAAGGCGAATTCGGCGCAATATCGCGTGGCCTACCGGCGTGTGAGCGTGGACAAGAATTCCATCAAGATCACGCCGCAGCTCATTCCACGGCTGTCGCAGGGCGTGCGGCTCGGCATCATTTCGGGCACGTTTATTCAGGACCGCCGCGATGATCCCACCGATGCGCGCCGCGGGATCTACAACACCATAGATAGCGCGCTGGCGAGCAACTTTTTCGGTTCGAAAACCACCTTCACCCGGATCGTCGCGCGCAACGCGACCTTTCACCGGCTGGGCCGCGACTTCATCTTCGCGCGGTCGCTGAGCTTCGGGTGGATTTCAAAACTGAGCCAGCTCGAAGTGCCGCTGCCGGAACTGCTGTTTGCCGGCGGCGCGTCGTCGCATCGCGGTTTCCCGGAGAACCAGGCCGGCCCTCGCGACCTGGTCACCGGCTTTCCCGTGGGAGGGAAGGCATTGCTGTTCAACACGCTCGAGCTGAGATATCCACTGCTGGGCGACAACATCCACGCTGTACTGTTTCACGACGCCGGCAACGTCTATTCGAGTCTGAAGAGCATCAGCCTGAAGCCCCGCCAGGGCCCAATCACGAATTTCGACTACATGGTGCATGCGGCCGGTTTCGGTATCCGCTACCGGACGCCGGTGGGCCCGATCCGTGTCGACCTCGCCTACGCAATCAATCCGCCGCGTTTCGAGGGGTTCAAAGGCACGCTCGAAGAGTTGCTGGTCTGCGCAGCCCCGGGCCGGCCGGTCACCTGTACGAAGGATCGGCAGCAACTCAGCCATTTTCAGTTCCATTTCTCGTTGGGGCAGACTTTTTAGGGAGGGGCGGCGGGGGCTTTGTCCGGGGAATGAATGGCCAGGAGCTCGATACCAGGAGCATGGAGTCCGGTGCACTGCGCTGCGCACTCGCGTGGAACGGGAAAGGCGGTCTTTTCCCTATGCCTGCTCGCCGCTGCGTCCGGGGCGGAGATCATCGACCGGATTGCGGTTACCGTGGGTAACCAGGTGATCACGGAAACCGAGATCCTGCGGGAGATCCGTCTGAATGCGCTGCTCGACTGTACCGCACCCAATCTCAGTCCCGACTACAAGCGTGAGGTCGCCGAGAAGCTCGTGGACCAGGCGCTGATCCGGCGCGAGCTGGACGCGAGCTATGCGGGAGTGACTGTGAATCCCGCAGACCCCGTGGTCGACACCATGCTGAGACAGCAGTTCCCCGAGCAAGCCGCGTACCGCAAGGCGCTGCAGCAACAGCGGCTGAGCGACCGCGAGGTGCGCCAGCGGCTCGCCTGGCAACTCACCGTGCTGCGCTTCCTCGAGGCCCGCTTCCGGCCGGGCGTTCAGGTTCCGGAGGCGGAGATGCGCGATTATTACGAGAAAAACATCGCCGCGAAAGCTGCCCGCAATGGAGGCGAGACGCTTCCCGCGTTTGAAGACGTGCGCGTCGAGATCGAAAACATCCTGGCGAGCCGGCGCACCAACCAGGCGCTGGACCGCTGGATCGGACAGACTCGCACCCAGACCCGCGTCAAGTTCCGGGAGGAGGCTTTCCAGTGAGCCGCCGCGCACGTTACGCCCTGATCGGCGGTGGGGTCATTGTGGCCCTGCTGCTGATCGCGGTCACGGCTGCCCTCATCCTTCTGCCGAGCCAGTGGTTTCGCGACAAAATGCGCCACCGGCTGGTGTATGAGCTCGAGCGCGTAACCGGCGGCGAGGTCGAGATTGGCTCGTTTCAATTCGACTGGAGGAAACTCCAGGCCTCGGTGCAGCCCTTCGTTCTGCACGGCACGGAGCCTGCGGGCGAGCGACCGCTGTTCCGCGCCCAATCGCTGCAGCTCACACTCAAGCTGGTGTCCGCGCTCAAGCGCGACGTCGATATTCACGCGCTTGTGGTAGACCAGCCCGAAGTGAACATTCTCGTCAATGAGAACGGCATCACCAATTTCCCTACTCCGAAAATCAAGCGCGAGCGCACCAAGGATCCGGTCGAGCAGTTGCTGGATCTCGCGGTGCGCGAGTTCACCGTCCGCAACGGCTATGTCCGTTACGCCGACAAAAAGGTCGCGGTGGAGATGCGCGGGCGCAACCTGAATGCCAGGCTCGCCTACGATTTCACCGGGCCGCGCTACGTTGGCGAGATCAAGTTCACCGATCTGGGGCTCGATTCGGCGCGAACTCTTCCCATGCACCTGACCTATGACAGCAAGGTCGCGCTCGAGCGCAACCGGCTGGTGGTCGAGAACGCGCGCCTGGCGATGAAGCGGTCCTCGATTGTGCTGCGCGGTGAGATCACCAACTTCGCCGATCCCCACGCGCGCTTCGACACCAGGATTATGGGGAACCTGGCGGAGCTCGGCAAGCCGCTGAAGATTTCCCAGCCGGAAAGCGGCGAAGTGACCATCAACGGCGCGCTCACTTACAGTGCGGGAGAGAGCTACCAGTTCACCGGAAAGATGCGGGGGCAAGAGGTCGTGGTCCGCTCCGGGCGACTGCGTATTCCGGCCATCAAGGTTATATCCGACCTGAGGATAGGACCGAAGGATCTGCAGTTACGCGGTGTTCAGGTGTCGGCGCTCGACGGTGCCTTTCGCGGCTCCGCCGACATTCAGGAGTTCAACCGTTTCAAGATCAACGGGCAGGTGGAGGGGATTTCGCTGCGGACTCTGAGCCGGCTGCAGGGCCTCCGTACAGCCGC